>DAOVKU010000017.1 GCA_030631665.1 Candidatus Omnitrophota bacterium | reverse complement strand
TGGATGAAAACGGCAATCCTATAGGTGAGGGATATGTTTTAAGAGAGGGCTACGAATATATTCTCGAATTACTTAAAAAAGGCATAGTTGAAGAATTAAATGAGCGGGAAAGGAGAAAATGGAATTCCTGGAGAAAGGATTTAGGGCAATTTTTAGATGCCTATGTTATCGAGGGAGGCCCTACGGCTGATGCCTATACACCCCCACCAGGTTCAGATGCAGATGATTTAGGTGATGATACAGATGATTTAGGTGAGAATGCCGGGGATTCTCAAGATGATGCCAATAAGGATAAGAACAGCGACCAGGATAGTAATAGGAGGGGAGCTGGCGCGTTACTTGATACAGATGGAGATGGAGTTCCGGATAGCGAAGACCTTTATCCCAACGACCCCAACCGCGCCTCAGGCAATGATTATGATGGAGATGGCGTGGATGATGAATTTGATGATGACGACGATAATGATGGTTTAACTGACAACGATGAAATTAATAAATATGGCACCGACCCTTTGGACAAAGACTCTGATAATGACGGCTTAATTGATGGTGATGAAGTAGCAGGTAGTACACCCTATAATTACATAACCGATCCAAACGAAGCCGACAGTGATGTCGATGAAGTTAATGACAAGAAAGATAGATTTCCTAAAGATGTATATGAACAGAAAGATTCGGACCAAGATGTTAAAACATATTGGAGTAAACTAGGTAAAGCCCAACCTGATAAATTTATGCCAGATGAATTATATCCGGGTGATAATGAAGACGCATTTCCGGACGATGGAGTTATTGACGGCAATGGAATGCATATTGATGAATTTGGCAATGATTATTATGGATGGTATCAAGATGCCAATAATAATGAAACAATTGATGATGAAGATATTTTTATTCGCGGCTATGGTTCACGATACGAAACTCGTCAGAAGATATTAGATTTGATAGAAGTAGGAAAATTAAGACAAGATATCAGCAATCATGTTCATGATATATATTTAAGAGATATGGATGCACGCCTTGAGCAAGTTTGCGATGCCCAGATGCATAAAGTAATGACTGATATTCATGGTAACCGTGTAAGAATTGAACAATATGTGCTTCGTCCCACACCTACAAGTGTACAATTCTTAGATATTAATTTAAGGACAGACGGTGACGCAAAGGGTCTTACAACTTTAAGCTGGTTAACCAACTTTAATAGCTCTTTAAAGGAAATTGAACTTAAAAACCTACCCTGGGAAAATTATCTGACTATCAAAGACTCACCAGGCGAGTTTCATATTTCAAGTAATGATCCTACCTATTATCCCCAATCTCCGGCTATCTATCCTTGTGAGATGGAAATAAAATTAGCCCATCACGCAGATTCTATCCGCGAGTATACTAAGTTTAATGATCCTGAAGTGCGGTTCTTTGGACCTTCTAAAATTAGAGATGATTTTCAACCCTCCTATTATCAAACCATAAATACCTATGAATTTGCTATAAATAGTGTGCCTATCTTTAGTAGCTATGGAAACTTTAAGAATAATATTACTTCTCTAGCAGGTAATCCGGCTACTTTCACGCTTGCTGTTCCAGGTGGTAATAATTTATTAGGTACATTCCACGTTATTAATAACAATAGGCAAGAAATATCAGGCAAAAGTATAGAGATAGCAAATCTTAAAGATATGTTAAAAGTTGGTTTGTTTGAATTAGAAAATGGGCAAAACTTAGAAGCCGTTTTCGATTATATTAAGCCAGATGAACAACCAAGAAGAATGCTTGATATTATAATAGCGCCTGTTTATGATAAAAATTGGCAGCCAAATGTTGAGTGGTGGGAGTCCAAATAATCCTTTTCTAAAAAACAAATATTTTTTTAAGGTCGTTGTTTGAAAAACTTTGCTACAAGATAAGCAGAGTTTTTTATTTCAATAGTTTTAGACGAAAAGTAGGCCTTAATTGCCATGGCAGGGAGTGTTTTTCAAGATTGATTGGCTGTCTGGTGCTTAATGCTTTTGGCTGTTTGAGAACCAAAGCGGGGTATTTTACCAAGATTTTTTAAGGGCGCTTTTTTGATATCAGATATACTTTTAAAACCAGCCGAATAGAGGCTTCTTGATCGTATTCTACCAATACCTTTTAATTTAACCAGCTCTAATAATTCTTCTTTTATTCCGTATTTAAGCCTCCGGCGCAGTTTATCCAGATAACTTAAAATGTCCGTAACCTTAAAGATTCTGGCCAATTGCTGGCTTGCATAAATGAGCCAGTCTGCAGTATCTACA
Organism: Candidatus Omnitrophota bacterium; assembly: GCA_030631665.1. Taxonomy (GTDB): domain Bacteria; phylum Omnitrophota; class Gorgyraeia; order DAOVKU01; family DAOVKU01; genus DAOVKU01. Next base: position 20,726 of record DAOVKU010000017.1, on the reverse strand, counting down.
TATCTTCTTATGTCTCCTGGCCCCACACCGAATTTTTTACAGATTTTTTCCTCACTTTCTTCTTCGCACCATTTATCTAATAGCCATGCAGTCTTAACTGTGCCGAGGTGTTTTAAATAAGAGGCGTTTCTATAACGGCTTTCAGTGGGGATTAAAAATTTTTCTGCGTGAATAGCGCTTACGTTTTCCACATCAATGTAATCTGACTTACCCACGGTCAAGGTATTCATGTCCGGTGTTGAGCACATCAAGTGCAAAAAACTTAAATTATTTATATTTTTTTTATACTTTGCACTGATAAGCCCGTTTCTTAATACAACTCCGCTTACAGGATCGATATAAAGCCTCGAAATAAGATGGCCGAAGGAAGTAATTTTGAGTCTGCTGTTTATATCTTCTATCATTGCTTCCTCAATAAAAAAATCTATTATTTTTTCAATAATAAATTCCAGTTCTTGTGTCTCTTGCTGGGTAGCAAAAAAAGTTTTGGATAAAAAATCAAGCATTCCACATTTATCTTTGACATAATTTGAAGAAATGGCAGCCAGCAAATGTATTCGCAGTGCGCTCTCAGAGCCCAGCTTGGAAATTATAGGTTCAGGCTCAGCATTAATGAATTCTCTAAACAGGGTATCCAGTTCATCCTGGCTCTTGGCTATTAGAAGGGCTTCTCCCCGCTTATCATATTTTGGCCGGCCGGCACGGCCGCACATCTGTTTATATTCAAAAACAGCTATGGGGTGCGAACCAAGGCCAGCTTCATAACGTCGGTAATCTCTGATTATGACCTGTCTGGCCGGTAGGTTGACGCCGGCCGCCAGGGTGGGTGTGGCGCAAATGACTTTTATTAGATTTTGTTTAAAGGCGTTTTCTATTTTTTTTCTTTGAGAGAAACGTAAGCCGGCGTGATGAAAAGCTACTCCACCTTTAATAGTTTGAGCTAATTTAGCATCTATTTCCGTTTCTTCAGTTATAGATTTCTTAAAAGACTTTGAAAGAATTTCTAATTTATCCTTTGTTTCTTTATCTATGTACATTGGGACAATCTTGGCAATTTCTCTGGCAGTTGCCTGTGTAGAACGTCTGGTATTGACAAAAACCAGCACTTGCCCGCCATCGGTTATGGTTTGGCAGGCAATCCAGCCCAACTCTTTCGAAGCAGAGGGGATGGTAACATTTTTTGTTTCCCCGTTATTGAAATGGATTTTGCAGTTATGATAAATCCCCTCTTTTAATGGAACAGGGCGCCATTGGCTTAAGATACAATCTGCCTCTAACCATTTTGCTATCTGGTGAGCATTTTTAATGGTAGCACTCAAGCCCAGCACTTTAAGATCAGGGTTTAACTGGCGCATACGGGTAATTAAAATTTCTAATGTGGGACCCCGACTCACGTCATTTATACAATGAATTTCGTCGAAAATAGCTAAAGTTATTTGTTCAGAGAGCCAGCGGGCGCGAAAACGCAAAAGAGAATCTACTTTTTCGGCCGTAGCTACCAGAATTTGATATTTTTCTAAATGGGAAGAGGGGATATCGTAATCTCCTGTAGCCATGCCGATTTTAATACCGAGAGATGAATATTTCTTTTTAAAATCTTCTGTTTTTTCTGAAGCCAGAGCCCTCAGAGGTACCACATATAAACATTTGCCCCCTTCCCCTAATATAGTTTTTAACATGCACAATTCAGCTATGAGAGTTTTTCCTGAGGCAGTCGGCATTGACAGAACAAAATTTTTTTTACTCAGAACTCCCGAATTAAAAGCAGTTTTTTGTGGGGGAAAAAGGTTGATATAACCATTTTCCTTTAAGATTTGGCTTACAGCTTGTGGTAGTTTATATTTTTCACAGACATCATTTATATTCATGGTTATATTTTCGCATAACTTAAAATGGAAGTCAACAGAGGAGATACAGAAAACAGAGGACGGGGGACAGAGGATAGATAACAGAAGACAGTACAAAAAAATATATTTTTTGATAATCATAATCTTTTTTTCTGTTTTCTGGCTTCTGTCTTCTGACTTCTGATTTCTGCCTTGAAAGCACTTATTCTGTGTGATATACTGAAAATAAGCTATTTTTAAATGAATCTATATTATATAATCCGCACGAGGCGGATCCAATTTACCTACACATTCCTTGCGGAATGAAACGTGGGTACAGGGCACGCATATAATTTATCTCATTCTGTAAAATCTGTAAATTATGCGTTCATTGGAGGAGGATAGATGAAAACTAAAGATGTTGTTTGCGGGATGGATATTGATGTTGATGCGGCTTTTGCCAGTTTGGAATATGAAGGAGATACCTATTATTTTTGCTGTGAACATTGCAAGGAAAAATTCGAACACGAACCGACAAAATATATCCACAAAGAAGAATAGGTCAAATGAAGCCATAATCCGCCTAAGGCGGATTCAATTCGCACTTATCAGTTATGTTTACTGCGTTCCATAACTGATGTGCTTATTGAAGGAGGAGTTAATGTTTGGAATTGGTCTACCTGAACTCATTGTTATCCTTGTTATTTTATTGCTTGTTTTTGGAGCAGCCAAGTTACCTGAAATAGGACGCGCTATCGGCAAAGCCATAAAAGAACTTAAGAAAGCTTCTGGCGAGGAAGAGAAGAGGAAGCCTGGAGAGAAGTAAGGAGTAATTCAAAAATAAGTTGAAAAAGGATTTTTTTTCACAAAAGATAACCAGGCGGAATTTTTGTAAGATATCTCTTGGATTTTTGACGGCCATTGCAGTTTCGCCTTTTTTATTGAATTTTTTAAAGAAAACCGCCAGAGCCCAGGGCGGTGGTTATGGTTTTATCTACAAGAAAGAAGCTAGTTTTTATGAAAAAATAGATTCTAAGACAGTTAACTGTCACCTTTGTCCAAGAGATTGCCGTCTTAAGAGCGGTATGATGGGATTTTGCAAGGCGCGGAAGGCAGAAAAAGGAAAGCTCTATTCGCTTGCCTATGCCAATCCCACAGCGGCGCATGTTGATCCTATTGAAAAAAAACCCCTTTTTCATTTTTTACCGGGCACAAAGGCATTTTCAATTGCTGTTGCCGGCTGTAATTTTAGATGTAAAAATTGCCAGAACTGGCAGATTTCACAATTTAGCCCCCAGGAAACAAACAATATCTATTTGCCTCCGGAAGCTGCAGTGGAAACGGCTTTTAGATATAATTGTCCTACCATTGCTTATACTTATACCGAACCTTCCACCTTTTATGAGTATATGTTTGACACCGGAGTGATTGCCAGAAGAAGAGGTGTTAAAAATATTTATCACTCTAATGGTTCACTTAATCCTTTGCCGGTCAGGGAGCTAAGTGAATTTTTGGATGGCGCTAATATTGATTTAAAAGGGTTTAGTCAGGATTTCTATAGTAAGATTGCCCAGGGTTATCTTGATACTGTTCTTGAAACAATGACCATATTAAAAAAAAATAATGTCCATCTTGAAATAACCAATCTTATTATTCCTACATTTAATGATGACAAGAAAGTTATAAGAAAAATGTGTGATTGGATTAAAAAAGAATTGGGCAGCGATACCCCACTTCATTTTTCCCGGTTTCATCCTTCCTATCAACTGAAGAATTTACCACCCACACCACTTTCTGTATTGGAAGAGGCACACTCCATAGCCAAAGAATGCGGATTGCAATATGTCTATATTGGTAATGTAGCAGGCCATAAATTCGAAAATACCTACTGTCATAATTGCAACAAGTTAATTATCGGACGCATGGGATATATTATCCTTGAAAACAATACCAAGGATGGTAAGTGCAAGTTTTGCCATTCAAAAATACCTGGTGTCTGGCATTAATCATTTGTAAAATTTAATAACGCCTAAAAATTAAAAAAATGAATCTAGCCTTTAGCTAAAAAGGGCAAAGAAAAGGTTTAATGCGAATGAGGTGTAAATATAGTTTAATAAAGCTAAAATCAAGTTTCAGGAGCGAAAAGGAAGGAATGGTAGTGTGAAAAAGATTTTTGCTTTGTGTCTGGTTGTTGTTGGCTTTACTTCTATGGTAGCCCAGATTGTTTTGATGCGGGAATTGCTGAGTATTTTTTATGGCAATGAAATGACTATTGGCCTGGGTCTTTTTGCGTGGCTTTTCTGGGTTAGTTTTGGCAGCTTGATGCTTGGTCGTCTTTTGGCTGAAAAGATTAAAAAAGGGCCTTTGGTTTTCTCTTTTTTGCAGGTTATTTTTGCTTTTAGTTTACCGGCAACATGTATTTTTATTCGCGCTATACCCCGCTTTTTTAATCTTATGACCGGTCAGGTTATAAGCCCGTCTATTATATGCAGCTTAAGCTTAGTTTCTTTATCCCTGGTTGGCGTTATAGCAGGTTTTTTGTTTATATTGGGCTGTCGTCTTCTTGCTTCTCAGATAAAGGCGAGACAAACAGCTATTGGCAAGGCCTATATTTTAGAAGCTATAGGGGCATCTACAGGCGGCCTGATAGTAAGTTTTATTTTAATACAGCATCTTTTTCCATTACAAATTATCTTTTTACTCTCAATTATAAATCTTTTTTTTGCTTTTCTAGTTGGCCTTAAGTATAAACCACAGGCCATAGTTGCTTTCTTGTTTTTATTGGTATTTTCTTTCTTCTTCTTGTTTAAAATCCCTGCCCTAAGAGCATATTCACTCAGTTTAAGATGGCCCAATCAGGATATTGTTTATTCCACCGATACCATTTACTCCAATATAACCGTAACTGATTATGATGAAGTAAAAAGTTTTTACATAAATGGTCTTTTATCTTTCTCTATCCCGGATAGATTGACTGCTGAGAAGAAAGTTCATTTTCCTATGCTGGAACATCCGCACCCAAGAAAAGTTTTGTTGATAGGAGGAGGGGGAGGTGTTCTGGATGAAATTTTAAAATATGATTTAATTAAAGTAGATTATGTAGAGCTCGATCCTAAGATAATAGATTTATTTCTTAAGTTTACCGAACATGAAAAGTTTTTGAGAGAAAGAAAACTCAAATTTATTACTAATATCGATGGCAGGCTCTTTGCAGAGAGGACAAAGGAGATTTATGATGTAATTATTTTAAATTTGCCGGGACCGCATACAATTCTTCTTAATCGTTTTTACACTGTAGATTTCTTTGAAGAGGCAAAACGCATTCTCTCTGAAGATGGCATTCTGGCTTTCAGCCTTACTTCAAATCCAAATTACATTAGCCCTGAGCAGAGAAATCTTTATCTTTGCCTTGAAGCTTCTTTGAAGAAAGTCTTTGCGAATGTTATGGTTAGTCCCGGGTCAAATAATTTCTTTTTAGCTTGTAGGAAAAAAGATGTTCTGACTCTTGATTGGCAGGTATTAATATCGAGATTAAAGAAAAGAAAAATAGATACGCTTTATTTCAGAGAATACTATCTTTTTAGCGAGCTTTCCCCCGAACGCATAAAAAGTTTTCAGAGTTTATTGTATTACGGAAAACAGATCCCATTAAATTTAGATTTTAGACCCATCGGTTATTTTTATAATATCATACTTTATTCAACTCTTTTTAGATGCAATCTTTCTTTGTTTTTAGAAAGGATAAATCAGATAAAAATTCTAGTCTTTTTTCTAATAATTTATATTGGGTTAATTTCAGTTTTATTTATTAAAAAAATAAAATCTCAGGATTTTGGAATTTTGACCTGCATGGCTACAACCGGATTTTCAGAAATGCTATTTCAAATTATTATTTTATTTTCTTTTCAGGCTATCTATGGATATGTCTATTATAAATTAGGTATAATATTTACTTCTTTTATGATTGGCCTTATAGGCGGTTCATATCTAGCGACTTTCTTGATCAAGAAAGGCAGAGCCGGGATGTCCTGTTTTGTTAAAACTCAAGTTTCGGTTTGCCTATATCCGCTGTTTTTGCCTTTAATTCTTTTATTTTTCAAGAATAATCAAAACCATTTGGTCTTTTTTATTGGTTCCAATGTGGTTTTTCCCATGTTGCCCTTGGTGGCCGGGTTTATAGGCGGTTTTCAGTTTCCACTGGCCAATGAATTATATTTAAGAGAAAAGCACACTTTGACAAAGACCGTGGCCGCCACTTACGGCCTTGATTTATTAGGTGCTTCTATGGCAGCTATTTTGGTAACGGTTGTTTTAATACCCATAATGGGTATTTTTAAAACCTGTGTACTGGCGGCTGTTTTAAATACTGCCGGATTAATACTTATAACCAGGCCAACCTCTCATTAAGAAAGTGAAAGAGAGAACATTCGTTGAGCATTTAGAAGAATTAAGGCGTCGGTTTATAGGTTTCCTGATAGTCCTGGGCATCCTTTCTATAGCGGCTTTTAGTTTTTCTGAAAAATTTTTAGCGTATGTGTTGAAAGTAGTCGGTGAAACCATATTTTTATCTCCGGCAGAGGGTTTCCTGGTTCACATAAAGATATCGGTACTTGTGGCTTTTTTGGTAAGCTTGCCGTTATTTTTTTATGAAGCCTGGGCATTTATAGCCGGTGCGCTGAAAATTAAAGAAAGAAAATTTATAAAATTTTTTTGCGCGGCTTCTTTTTTGCTTTTTGCATGCGGCGCAATCTTTGCCTATTTTGTAATTTTACCAATTGCTATAAATTTCCTCTTATCTTACCAGAGTCCGGTTATGCAAGCTAAGCTTTCGGTTAATCAGTATTTTGGTTTTTTATGCACCTTGTTAATTAGTTTCGGGTTTATTTTTGAGTTACCCCTGCTTATAGTTTTTTTAACCAAATTAAATATAATCGGACCGGGCTTTCTTATACAAAACCGCAAGTTTGCTTTTCTCTTGATTTTTATCGTAGCTGCCATTTTAACTCCTCCCGATGTTATTACTCAAGTTTTAATGGCCTTGCCATTGTTAATTCTTTATGAATTGGGTATCATTTTAAGCAGAGCAGTTGCAAAGAAGAGGTTTTTGGATGAATAAGCCATTTTTTATTAATTCTAAACTCGCCCGCAATGGTTTGACGCTTAAGACTCCGAAGGGGGCATATAGTCTCATCTATCCTGCAGGGGTTTGGGGAGCTTATCCTAAAAATATAAAAAGCGTTCTAATAGATAATCTTGCTTTTTTATTAACCATAAATCTGCCGCTTGTATGCGGCTTAAAAGAAGTAAGTTATAGTACATCCATGCCGTTTTTTTTGCCATTTTTTTTTGAGATAATCACCGAAAGCATTCCTTCAGCTATAGAAGATTATCCTTATTCTACGCAGAGCATTTTAAAGCAGTTTTTAAATATCGATTTTTGTTTTAAGGAAGAAGCCGTTAAAATTCCAACCTATAGGCCCAATTTTAATTTTAGAGAAAAGGCAATTGTGCCGCTTTCTTTTGGTAAAGACAGCCTGCTCACTCTAGCCTTAGCTTTTGAGTTGGGGCTTGAGCCTATTGGTGTATATATTAACGATACCGTTTCTCCGGGGGAAAACAAAATCAAGCTGAAGGCAGCCAGAGAAATTTCAAAAGAATTTGGTTTTAAAATACATGTAGTTACAAACCATATTGAAAAGTTAAATGATTTTGAGCTCTGGGGCAAAAACGAAACCTGTCTTGGCTATATGCACATGTTGACAGGTTTTTCTTTTATACTGCTTCCTTTTGTTCATTTTTATAAAGCAAAGTATATTTTGGTTGGCAATCAACAGGATATGAATTTTGCTTTCGAGAATAAGGATGGTTATAAAACCTATCCTTCTCCCGATCAAAGGTCGAAGTGGATGAAGTTGCAAAGTGCTGCCATATCTTCAATGACTGCCGGTCAGGCCCAGGTATTAAGCCTTATAGAGCCTCTTACCAATATTGCTATAATAAAGTTATTACACACTCATTACTCAAAATTGGGTAAATATGAAATATCATGCGATTCTCTTGATGCGAGCAGGCAGTCTCGCTGGTGCTGTAATTGCAGCAAGTGTGCCAGATTGGCATTATTTATGAAGGCCTTTGGAATAGATACAAAAAGAGTAGGATTAAAAAAGGATTTATTTAATAAAAAGCATAAAAAATTTTATAGCCTTTTTAATGGCGCAGAAGTTGATATGTATGAAAAGAGTATTCAGGCCAAGATGCAACAATTACTGGCCTTCTATTTGGCATATGAGAGGGGAGAGAAGGGCACTTTAATAGATAGGTTTAAAAGAGATTTTTTACCTTTACCTCAAAGCAAAATTAAATTGCTTAAAAAAGAATTTTTCCACTTTTACAAAACAGAATTGCCGGATAATATTAAAAAGAAACTCACGCCCCTGCTTAAAAAATTACTTTGCAGCTAAACTAACAAAATAATTTCTTTCTTTTTCTTTTTTCTATTTGATGTTAACGATATCTTTGAAATACCCAAAAAAAAGGAGGGATAATAAGTTTTAATAATGATTTTCCTGCCTCTTAAAACTGCTCTTTTTTAATTGAACTTGCCGCTATCTTTTTTAAATTTATCTAATAAATTTTGTATATCCGAAGAAGCGGATTTTGAAATCATGGCGGCTATATATAGCAAAAGGGATAATTGCCAGCAATCTTCGGGTCCTATCAAGAGCCCTGTAGTTAAATCTTCCCTTTTTTCTAATTTTTCCTTTTTTTCTTTTATAGCTTTAGTTAGTGAGCCTTCGCTGATATCGATAGAACTGGTAACATTTTGATATTTTAAAGAAGGAAAACTAATCCCCCTCATTATAAAAAGAGTTCTTACCGAATCATCATTTGCTTTTAAATCTTTTTTAAAGTCAAATCCTTCAAATTGGGGAAAGTTTTCGGGCAATAGCAATAATGGCTTTTCGGCAATGATCTTTCCTTTTCTGACCACCGTGTCACCGGGATTGACAATTGATTCCGCCAGAAAGACATAAGATAAAACCGTTGACTCAAACGTTAAAAGATTAGTCATTCGGGCTCTTATAATTTCGGTTTTGGAAACCGCTTTTTTCCATTTTTCTTCTAAATTCACTTTTTTCTCCTGTATAAAAAAAATAGCGTCTCGCCTTAAACTCGGCTCGACCCTAAACGACCTTAATTATAAGATATACTTAAGATTATGTCAAGTCTTTAAGAAAAAGAATATACTCTATTCATCAAATTCGTGGTGCAAGAGTTTCTTTTGTTTCCAGCGGCCTTTCTTAAACCACGCAAAGATAAATGAACCGTTAACTACGGTACTAATAGTTATTGCCCACCATATACCACATGTTCCCCACTGAAAAAATTTAGAGAGCATTATAGCCAGTGGTATTTGTATCCCCCAGAGTGTTATCACCGTAATTGCCATAGGAGGGACAGTTTCACCGGCTCCTTCCATGGCACTGCCGAGAATTATAGCTAAGGCGACAAAAGGAAGGACTGGAACGGTAATTTTTAGAAGGCGGCTGCCTTCTTCTATAACCAGAGGGTCGTTGTTGAAAACGGAGATAATCTGCCTGGAAAAAACAAACAGGAGCAGGCCGAAGAAGGCCATAATAGCCATATCAAATACAGCAGCTTTCCATGCACAGCGTGCCGCACGTTCTTTTTTGTCGGCTCCTAAGTTATGACCAACGAGCGTAGCCGTGGTTTGCCCGAGCGCAAAAGCAGGCATAAGAATGAGCATTCTTAGCCTGATAACAATTCCGTAAGCTGCGATGGCATATGTACCAAATCCTGCTACTATGCTTATTAGAACCATCAGCATTAAGTTCCTGAAAAAAAACTGAATTGAACTTGGAATGCCAATTTTTAGTATGCCCCACATAATATGGTAGTCAACGGTTATTTTCTTTAAGATTACATGCACGTGAGATTTTCCTTTAAAGATTATAAAAAGTATTAGAGTTGCACCTACGGCTTGCGCCAGGACAGTTGCCAGGGCTGCCCCGCTTACGCCCATTTTTGGTAGACCCAGAAGGCCGAATATCAAAAAAGGATCGAGAATGATATTAAGAATGGTAACAATTCCCATAATGCGCATAGGGGTGATTGGATCTCCGGCTCCCTGCAATATAGCACCACCTATGAAAAGTAGAGCCATAGTAACGCCTCCAAGAAGAAGTATTTTAAGGTAGGTCTGGCCCAAGATTAAAACTTCTCCTCTGGCCTGAAGTAATTGTAGTAATGGACCTGAGACAAAAAAGCCCAGAGTGACAAGAACAAAAGAGGTAATAAGAGCCATGATGAGAGATTGAGTAGCAATCTTATTGGCTTGTTTATAATGGTGGGAAGCGATATTTCTTGAGATGAATGCCACTGTCCCGGTGGAAATTCCCATTAATAGAGGAATTAAGGCCATAATGACTATTCCGCCCATGGCTACTGCTGCGATAGAAGTTGAACCCAGTTTGCCCACCCAGAACATATCAATTACCGCTTGAAAAGACTGCAGAGCCGCCCTGGCGAGAAGAGGAAAGGCTAACAATAGTATGCTGCGGGTAATATCGCCTTCGACTAATTGGCTTTTTTCAGGCTTAGTAGTAAAGAATTTTTTCATGGGCATTATATTATGTAATAAACTATCGGTATTTGCAAGGGAATTAAAGTCAGAAAACAGATTACAGAAGACAGACATTTAGTCCACAGACCACAGTCCACAGTAAAATCTTTTTTTGTCTATTGATTATGGACTATCGACTATGGACTAACTTATCCTCTGTCGTCTGAGCTCTGATTAATATACTTGACACTTGGTTCATCAAGATTATAAAATGCATATTAGATATGGATAAGAAATCTACCAGATGGTTAAAAAAAGAGATTGACAGTTGGCAAGAGGAAGGCTTAATTATACCTCGAGCAGCTCAAATCTTAAAAGAGAGATATCGTGCCAAGGGAAATGCTATTGAGGAAAGCGCCAATAGGCGAAGGTTAGTTATAACCTTAATAATTTTAGGTACTGTTTTTATTGGTATAGGCAGTATGCTTTTTTTTGCCGATAGATGGAAATTTATTCCTAATTATTCAAAACTGTCTATTATTATTCTTTCAATATGGTTTGCCTATTACGAAGGTTTCCGTCTTAAGTTTTACAAAGGCCATCCTAAGGTTGGCGGAACACTGATATTGTTAGGCACCATTCTCTTTGGCGGCGGTTTATTTTTAAACAATAGTATTTTTAATTTAGGCTTTAATCCCGGGTTAAATGTTTTAATCTGGTTTATTTTTATTTTACCTATCGGATATCTTGTTTACAACAAAAAGGTATTGGAAGTAGCTTTAATTTTATTGAGCATCTGGCTTGGTTTTAATGCCGGAAGCTGGATAGATTTTAAGTTAAAATCAGAACTTTATATTTATCTTTATTATTTCTTTGGTATTTTTATCTATTCTGTTGGTATTGCTCATAATCAGATTAAAAAATTAAATATCTATAAAGGGCCATATCAGATAATTGGTGGTTTTCTACTTTTGTGTGCTATTTACCTTTTAACATTTTTGGATACGATTCCGGAAGGTTTTTTTATAAAACTCGATATTTTGGGTGATTTAAAGAATATTCTATTTATAGCTAGCTGCGCTCTTTTGTTTCTTTTAATTGAACTCTGTTTCAGAAAGAAGAGGCAATATATCTTAGCTGTGCAAATTTATAGTTTACTTGTAGCTTTAATTTTAGGACTCCTGTCTATCTTTGGTTTGTTTGTTGGCCTTGATACTATTGTGTTTAACATGTTATTTTTAGCTCTAATTATCGGCGTGGTGGCAGTCGGTATTAATACAAAAGAGGTTTCTTTAATAAACTTAGGAATTATCTTTTTTATTATTGATATAATTTCACGGTTTTTTGACCTTTTCTGGAAACTCCTTCCGCGTTCAATCCTTTTTATCTTAGGTGGTCTGATTTTGGTCCTGGGAGGATTATACCTTGAGATAACCAGAAGAAAACTTTTAAAAAGGATTAGATGGTAAGAAATAATTTTTACAAATTTATATTTTATGTCATAGTTATTCTGCAAATTTTATTTTTGATTTTTTGTGCTTTTTATAAAGGAAAATTTCTCAGATTTTAGCAGTTAACAGAAGAAATTTTTCTATTATGGGAGAAGAGAGGGTTTTGCGGTTGTTTTATAATATGTTTTTAAAGGTTTTGAAATGAAGGCAGTTTTGCAGAGAGTGAAAAAAGCAAGTGTGTCTGTGGATGGACAGCAAATTAGCCATATCGGGATGGGGATGCTTATTTTTTTAGCAATAGAGAAGAATGATGTCGAAGGGGACGCCGATTATCTATCTTCGAAAATTTTAAGCTTGCGCATATTTGAAGATGAAAATGGTAAAATGAATCGTTCTATTTGTGAAATCAAAGGCGAACTTATGGCTGTTTCTCAATTTACTCTTTTAGCAGATTGCCGCAGAGGCAATCGTCCTTCTTTTGATAGGGCCGCTCATCCGAAACTGGCTTTAAAGCTTTATAATTATTTTATAGAAAGACTGTCTAAAAATTCAAAACTAATTGTTAAGACAGGTAAGTTTGCAGCCAAAATGGAAGTATGTCTTATTAATGACGGGCCGGTAACAATTATACTTAACGGCAAAAAATGACACAAATAGGCATAGATATTGATGGCATTATCGCAGATACCGATACAGCTTTTAGAAAGCGGATGGGTGAAGTGTTTAAACGGGAATTCCCCAGAGATATGGTGAGAGAATTTCATTATGAAAACTGTTTTAAGTTCAACCGCAAAGAAATGGATATATTCTGCAATCTATTTTTAGACAAAGAGTTGTGGAAAAGCATTAAGTTAATTAAGGGCGCGAGGCCTACCATGGCAAGTTTGAAGCGCAAACACTCTTTAATTATTATTACCGGCAGGCCCATCGAGGTTAAAGATGTTACTTTAGAATGGCTGAGGGTTAAAAAGATTCCCTTTGATAAGCTTTATTTTATGCAAGGGCGGCAGAAACACGAAATCGCCAGAGTAAACAAGCATAAATTCTCTCTCTTTTTGGAAGATCATCCGGATTATGCCTATAGAATGGCTAACGACGGAGTTAGAGTGCTTTTGATGGATTATCCCTGGAATCAAAGGATAAAAAATCATCCTAATATCCAGAGAGTTAAGAATTGGAAACAGATAAATAAAATTTTAAAAGATAGTAGGCTTTTATAGATGCCAATTACCCCACCTGTTTTAAATGATGAGGTACTTATTTTTCTAGATATTGAAACTACCGGCCTAAAATTTGACTCTGATAAAATAATAGAAATAGGGGCCCTCAAGATAAAAAATGGAAAAGTAATAGAGAGGTTCCACTCTCTTATCAATCCCCGGGTTCCCATAGCTTTTTTTATTACACGCCTTACCGGGTTAAAAGAAGAAGATCTTATTTCTAAACCGACCATTCAACAAAAAGCTAAAGAACTTTTTGTATTTTTAAATAGACATCCGATTATTTGCCATAATGCTTCTTTTGAAAAGGGTTTTTTGTCTGCAATAAAAGGCAGTGCGTTAGAAAATACCTTTTTTGACACCTGTGAAATTGCTGCTCTTCTTTATCCCACCCTGCCAAGTCATAGACTTGAAAGTCTTTTGAAATTTTTCAAAATCAAAGACACAGAAGCACATCGGGCATTAATAGATGCAGAAGATACGTTCAAGGTTTGGAAATCTCTTTTTATAAATTTGACTTCTGTTGATTTAGAACGTATTCGGATGATGAATAAAATATTTTCCAAAACCAATTTACCAATAAAAAAAATTTTTAGTGATCTAGTTAGGTTTCTTGAAAAATATTCGAATGGAAAAAGTAAAGAACAAGAAATTTCATCACTATCTTCCAAAATAAACACTGAAGGCGAAAACCGTATATGCCCGCCGCAAGGCAGGCAGCAAATCAATAAGGAGATAATTAAGGAAATTTTTAAAACCGGCGGTTCGCTTTCACAAACTATGAAAGATTATGAAATGCGAGAAGAACAAATGCTTATGTCCGGGTGTGTGGCTGAGGCGTTCAACCAGGATAAGTATTTGACTATAGAAGCTGGTGCCGGTGTTGGAAAATCTCTGGGCTATCTTATACCTTGTGTAATTTTTAGCGTTAATAATAAAGAAAAAATTGTTATTTCTACAAATACCAAGAATTTGCAGGATCAGCTTACTCAAAAAGATATTCCTCTCTTAAAACGTATACTTAAAATGAATTTCAAAACAGCCCTTATTAAAGGCAGGGAAAATTATTTGTGCCTGAGAAAACTGGAGGAATTATTAGCAGATTGCCGGCATTTCGACGATGAAGGTAAATTCGCTTTGGTTTATTTGATTTCATTTAAATGCATGAGCATGGAAGGCCAGCTTTCCGACATCAGTCCTTATCTTTTGCGTAAGAATAAATATTTAGCAAATTTTGTAAAGTTTTTGGTTTCAGAGCTTCCATTTTGCCTTAGGGAAAAGTGCTCGTATTTTAAGCAATGTTTTTATCACCGGATGGTAAGGCGTGCTCAGGAAGCTAATATTTTGGTTGCCAATCATGCTTTAATTTTTTCTCAGCCCCACTGGATGCCGAAATACTCTTATCTTGTTTTAGATGAAGCTCATAACATAGAAGATGCTGCCACCAGGGCATTCACTGAAGATGTTAGCTTTGAAGACTTGTTGTCCTTGATGGATAGTCTTTTGGATAAAAAAACAAAGAAGGGACTTTTTTATAAACTGGCGAAAAAAAAATATTCCATTGAAACCGCCGGTCTTAAAAAGTTAGAGGGCCAAATATTTAAAGTAAGAATGTCTTTGTCGGATTTTTCGAAGAAGATTATTTCTTTTTTTGCTGTAGATAAACAACAGCCGGCATTCAAAATAGTGACTAAAAATTTTGCAAAAGTTGAGAAAAAACCGGCATTTGTAGTTGCAAAAGAAGCTTGTTCCCAATTAATAAATTCTTTAAGGCAAGTAATTGAGAGCCTTTTTTTATTATCTTCTGCATCGGGGTTGGATTTTGATGATAGAGTTAAAGTAGCCGGCCTTGCAGAAAAGATAGAATCCAAAGTACGCGTTCTTAAAGAACTGCTTTCAACCGATAATCAGGAAAAGATTAAATGGATGCGATTTAGAAGGGTAGCTGGTAAAGAAACATCTTTTTTGTGGAAGTTTTTTTCTTGTCCCCTTGAAGTTGGGGAGCTTTTGATAGATTTAATATTTAGGAATTTAAAAGCGGCTGTTTTAACTAGTGCCACTTTAACTGTTGGTGGCAATTTTTCATTTTTTTCGCAAAGAGTCGGCTTGAACTTGCTTAAGAAGGAAAGATTGTTTTTTAAGTCTCTTGATTCTCCTTTTGATTTTCAAAAACACACTATTCTGGGTATACCCAGAGACTTCCCGCTGTATAATTATAAAAACAGGCAGGAATTTATTAATTCCCTGGCAAGGGGGATCAAAAAAGTTGCTTTATCCGTAAGAGGCAAGAGTTTAGTTCTTTTTTCTTCCAGAGAAAGAATGGAGAAAGTTTATATGAAGATAAAAGAGTTTCTTGAGGGTGAAGGCATTTTAACCTTATGCCAGGGTTTAGACGGTTCAAGATATTTTCTTATCAGGCAACTAAAAGAGGCAAGGGGAGATATTCTTGTGTTTGGCTCAAAAAGTTTTCAGGAGGGCGTTGATGTGAGCGGCCTATCAGTGGTTTTCATAGATAAATTGCCGTTTCCTCACAGGCATGATCCTATAATTTCTGCCAGACGCGCGCATTTAATTAAAAAAGGAAAAAATCCTTTTAAAGAGTATGAATTGCCGCTGGCTTCCATTGCATTAAGGCAGAGTTTTGGCAGGCTTATTAGGAAAAAAAGTGATTTCGGTTTAGTTATTATTTTTGATAATCGCTTGCTCGATAAAGATTATAAGGAATTTATTATAACGTCTTTGCCCCAGAGCCAGATAATTGCTCTTGGAGAAAGCGAATTTTATTCATCTTTAAAAAAGAGATTTGCCGCCCTAAAGAAAAATAACCAGAAATCTTAATGCAGAATGCAGATTTTGGCCTTATCCGCGGGGATAGACCTTACTAATTCCCTCGAAGGAAGGGTCTAATCCATAGGGATACCCCTCGGGGCACAAGTAGACCTTACTAATTCTTTAAACCCTAAAAAGGGTAGGCCTTTCTTTTTCTTTAATGAAACGGCCTAAGGAAGGGTCTTAGCCGCCTAATCAGACAGGTTTGATTAAAATTTTTAAAGAAGGTTTGAAAATAATTTTATTATTTGTTATACTGCAATTAAATAATAAATAATATTAATTCTCGCGGAGCGATAAAAAACAATTCTGCACCGTGGGCAAGAGGCAAAGAATAGAATATGAAAGATACAATATGTAAAGTAGAACTTTGTAAAATTGTAATAAATAAAAGCAGTGATATACAGACGATTGTTTTAAAAGAAACGAAAGGGAAACGCACCCTTACCATTGGCATAGGCAACCCGGAAGTAAATGCCATTAAACTTGAAATTGCCAAAATTAGACCTCAAAGGCCAATGACACATGATTTATTAAAAAAGGTCATTGAGGCTTTTGACGCTACGGTTGAAAAAATAATAATTGATAAATTTCAATTTTCAACTTTTCACGCCAAAATTTTTGTAAAACTTGATTCCAAAAACATAAAGCAAATTGACGCCAGGCCATCGGACAGCATAGCACTGGCCCTGAGAACAAAATCTCCTATTTATGTGACCGAGGAAGTTTTGAATAAGGTTCAAAAGTTTGAAGTCGGTTAATTTTATATTCTTTTATCGGCCAAATAAAATTTATTGTGTTTTAGTATGAAAATCACAGGTGGTGAGGCCCGAGGAAGGCCTCTTTATATTCCAAAAAAGATAATAAGGCCTACTCAGAATGGAGTAAGAGAGGCCATTTTTAATATTATAGGGTCTTCCTTTTTCAAAGATGCAGTTGTTCTTGATCTTTTTTGTGGTAGTGGGGCCATGGGAATTGAAGCCTTAAGCCGGGAAGCAAAAGAAGTTATTTTTGTAGATGGCAAAAAAGACTGTTTGTTGTTTGTTAGGAGAAATTTGGCTATTTTTGGCAAAGAAATTGATAAGAAAATTTCTTTAATAAAGACAGATGCCTTCAGGGCCATAAAAAATTTTAGTAGAAAAAAACGAAAATTCAGTTTAATTTTTGCGGACCCGCCATATCATAAAGATTTGGGGGGAAAATGCTTGAAAGCCTTAGATGAATATGATATACTGACTCGCAACGGCCTGATTGTAATTGAGCATTTCAAAAAAGAGATTCTTGATATAAAAACAAAAAATTTGGCCTTTTTAAGCCTGAGACAATATGGTGATACAAAAATTTCTTTTTTTAAAAACAAATCCCCTTGATGTTTATTATCTAAAGGGCTAAATATGCATAGGAAAAAATGACAAAGAGAGCGGTTTTTCCAGGTACTTTCGATCCCATAACATATGGCCACATAGATCTTATAAAAAGGGCCTCTAAGATATTTGATGAAATAATTGTCGCTGTTGTTGATAATTCGTCAAAAGTAACTCTTTTTGGCCTCAAGGAACGACTAGATATAGTCAGGCGCGCCACAAAGAACATTAAGAATGTTAAAGTTGAATCCTTTGATGGTTTAGTGATTGATTATGTTAAAAAGAAAAAGACTAATGTAATTATTCGGGGATTGCGAATGATTTCTGATTTTGAATATGAATTCCAGATGGCTCTTACTAATCGGAAGTTATCCAGTAATATTGAGACGATTTTTATGATGCCAAGCGAAAACTATTCGTATTTTTCTTCAAGATTGCTTAAAGAAGCTGCAACTCTGGGGGCCGATTTGAAAGGTTTTATTCCTTCTTTTGTAATTAAAAAACTAAACTCCAAATTAAAACAAGCAAATAAGAAATAATGGATTTATTCCAACAATTAAAACAGAGGGCACAAGCCAATCCTAAGAGAATAGTTTTACCGGAAAGCACTGATGATAGAGTTCTGCGTGCTGTTTCTTCTGTGCTGGAAGCAGGCATAGCAAAAATTATTTTACTGGGCAAAAAAGAAATTATTTTATCAAAGGCGAGAGAATTAAAGCTTAAAAATTTTGAAAAAGTGCAAATAATTAATCATATAAGAGATAATCATTTTGAAACATTGGCCGCTTCTTACTATAATTCAAGAAAGCATAAAGCGATAACTAAGGAGCAGGCTGAAGAAGAATTGCAAAAACCTCTCTATTTTGCTGCTTTGATGGTAAGGGAGGGTTTGGCTGATGGTTTTGTGGCCGGCGCAAGCATTACTTCAAGAGAAGTTGCTAAAGCGGCTATTCATGGTGTAGGCATAGATAAGAGCGTTCAAACGGTTTCCAGTTGTTTTTTTATGGTTGTGCCGGATTGCAATCTGGGCCAAAAAGGCATTTTTGTGTTCGCTGATTGCGGCATAATTCCGAATCCATCTGTAAAACAACTTGCTAACATAGCCATTTCTACCGCTCATCTTTTTAAGCAACTTGTAGGTGCTGAACCAAAAGTAGCTATGTTGAGTTATTCAAGCCATGGTAGTGGTGCGGGAGGAACTGTTGAAAAAATGAAAGAGGCTACGAGTTTAGTTAAGCAGGTATCTCCCGGTTTAATTATTGATGGAGAATTACAGGTTGACGCAGCTATTATTCCTCATATTGCCCGTATAAAAGTTCCGGATTCTAAACTCGGCGGAGATGCCAATGTTTTAATTTTTCCAAGCTTAGCCTCCGGCAATATTGCTTATAAACTCGTTCAGCGTTTAGCACGTGCCAGGGCCATCGGACCTATTTTACAAGGTTTGACTAAGCCCTGCAGTGATTTATCCAGGGGCTGCAGTGTAGAGGACGTAGTTGATGCCGTTGTCGTCAATGTGGTTAGAGCTCAAGGAGATTCATAGTATAAATGAGGTTTTATCCACAGGATAGACCTTACTAATTCCCTTAAAGGAAGGGTCTAATCCACAGGGATACCCCCTGAGGGCACAAGTTGACCTTTCTAATTCCCCTGAACCCTAAAGGGTGGGCCTTTCTTTTTCTTTAAGGAAACGGCCCGAGGAAGGGTCTTAAAAACTAAATAGATATTTTGAAAGGAAAAAGAAAATGGCACATCCAAAAAGAAGACATTCAAAAGCGAGAAAAAATAAACGCAGGACGCATAAGCACCTGTCAGCACCGCAATTAAATAAGTGTTCTCATTGCGGTGCGTCTAAACTTGCACACAGGATTTGCTTGTCTTGCGGTTATTATAATGGAAAGAAAATCTTAGATGTAGAGAAGAGGAAAAAGAAAAAGGAAAAGAAAGCACAGAAGCAGAAATAGAGGGTCATAACTATGCGAATAGCGCTTGATGCCATGGGAGGAGATAATGCTCCCAGGGAGACGGTTAAAGGAGCTGTGGAGGCAGCTGGAGTATTAGGGTTTGAGATATTTCTTGTAGGTGAGAAATATTCACTGGAAAGAGAGCTTGATAAATACAAACCCTTTCCCGGCAGTGTTAGAATTGTTCAGGCAACAGAAAAAATTGGCATGGATGAACCTGCTGCCAGCAGTGTCCGCAAGAAAAAAGATTCATCTATAAATGTCTGCGTTAATCTGGTTAAGGAAAAAAAGGTTGATGCCCTTGTGACAGCCGGCAATACAGGGGCTGCGGTTTGTGCAGCTACACTTCGACTCAGGACCCTTGAGGGCATTGAAAGGCCCGGAATAAGCATCGTTATTCCTACTTTAACAGGAGTGTCATTTTTAATAGATGTTGGGGCTAACATTACTCCTAAGCCTGAGCATTTATTACATTATGCTATTATGGGCGATGTTTATATGCGATACGTTTTAAATAAAAAAGAGGTAAAAATTGGCTTGTTAAATGTTGGAGAAGAAGAAATAAAGGGCACTGCACTTATTAAAGAGAGTCATCGTCTTTTGGACTCAAGTTCTCTTAATTTTATTGGAAATATTGAGGGCAGGGATATATTTACTGGAAAGTGTGATGTGATTGTTTGTGATGGTTTTTCGGGCAACATCATTCTCAAGGTTTCTGAAAGTATAGCTGATACACTTGGTACTTTATTCAAACGGGAGATGAATAAGGGATTATTAACCAAAATTGGCGGTTTTTTAAGTATGACAGCTTTGCATAATCTTAAGAAAAAAATCGACTATACTGAAATCGGAGGAGCTCCTCTTCTGGGAATTGATGGTGTTTGCATAATGTGCCATGGCCGCTCAACAGCCAAAGCTATTAGAAATGCTATTAGAGTTGCCGGGGAATTTTCTGTGCATCAAGTAAACAAACACATCACTGATCAGGTTAAAAATTTAGTATCCTGAATATGAAAAAAAGAAAAATAAAAACAAAGCAAAAATTTTCTGTAGGTATTGTTGGGCTCGGGGCATATTTACCTAAAAAAATATTGACCAATTTTGATCTTGAGAAAATGGTTAATACAACTGATGAATGGATTACAACGCGAACCGGAATAAAAGAACGCAGAATATCCAGAAAAAATGAACCCACCAGTGAATTGGCTACTAAAGCCGCCACGCAAGCACTAAAAGAAGCGAAACTTTCCGGCAAAAATATTGAATTAATTATAGTGGCGACTGTAACTTCGGATATGTCTTTTCCGTCTACAGCCTGTTTAATTCAAAAAAATCTTGGAGCCATAAATGCCGCTTGTTTTGATATTGCTGCTGCTTGTGCCGGCTATATTTATGCCATTGCCTGTGCCCAGCAATTTATCGCTTCCGGAATTTACAAAAATGCTCTGGTTGTTGGCGCTGAAGAACTTTCTACCATTACAGATTGGA
>DAOVKU010000015.1 GCA_030631665.1 Candidatus Omnitrophota bacterium | reverse complement strand
TGATTACCAACAACGGCTTGGTTGAATTATGTCTCTTTTTTGATTCGACAATCAACTTAACATTTTTAATTACTTCTTCAAAATTTGCTCCTATTCTTATCTTTTCAAATGTTTCCTTGGTGGCACCATCTATAGAAATTTTTAGTACATCCAAACCGCTCTCTACTATTTTATCAGCAAATCTGCTATCGATTAACGTGCCATTGGAAATAAGATTAACTGCTGCTCTTTTCGACTTCGCATACTCTATCATTTGAAAGACATCATTGTTTAACAGGGGCTCCCCATAGCCTGACAAACCCAAATAGAGTGGTTTTGCTTCATCTATTATCTTTTTAAATTCTGAAAGCTGCATAAATCCTTTCTTTCTCTTCATGTCAGTTGAAGGACACATTTTGCAGCGAAGATTGCAAATGCCTGAAATCTCAATGCCTAATGAAACCGGCATTGTGGCTACAGGCCTGGATTTAAACGTAGAAAAACCGGTTCGAAGCAATCTAATAAGATTTGCGGGCACCAATGGTATTACTTTTAGGGGAAACCTAAATACTACCAATTTTTGCAAAAGCCATTTTTTCATTTTTCTTTCTTTTGTATCCTATCTTTCATCTTGGAGATATTAAACTCTAAAGCTATTTTTTGCTCTTGTTTTAAAATCACGGAACCAAAAGCCAACTTCTTACTATAAAAAAGCCTTTTTAAAACGAGCCTTAAAAAATCAATATCGCTTTCTATTTTTTCAATATCAGACTCAGGGTTATATATAAAATCAAAGTGTCCTTTAAGAATATTAGCATTAAGCTCTTGCAGTTGCAAACCAATGCAATTGATACTATCAATGGAGGGGAAGAAACCAAAAGAGCTTTTTTCCTGAGCCCTGTTAATAATTCGTGACAGCTCTTTATTCCGATTGTCGGCAACAAGTACAAAACCTCCTGTCTCAACCCAGCGGCATCGCCTTAAAACAACTTGTCTCCAGTCAATAGATTTTTTAGCAGGATAATCCTCCAAAATATTTTTTAAAAAAGCCGGCCGCATAGACAAGCAAGTCATATCTTTAAAAACTGAGTAGGAGTTAATTTTCCGTCTATTTACTTTCTTGCTATTAACTAATATGTAATTGTGGTCGTAATAAATTCTTTGCCACTTTTTATTTTTAAAATCTATGGTTTCTAAAATTACTAAAAAAAGTCTGTTTAACCGACTTAATCTACGACTTTTTATAAAAATTGAAAAGTCGGGTTTCTGTTGGCCTTCTTCAAGGTAAGCAACCAACATGACTTGGCAGGGTAAAATAAGGCGTTCAAAAAATTTTAAACCTGTAGTTTTTAAAAAACCAAAATTAAAATTTTCAAGAATTAAGTTTATGCTCGGTAAATTTTCTTCTGTTATATCCAAGGATACATAGATAAATGGCTCAGGGAGAAATAATTTATCCAATTCAGCCTTTTCATCGCAGCCCATATGAATCCAAACAAAAATTAACGTGATAAAGGCAACTAAGATTAATAAAAAAGCGACTAGAATGCGTTTTGCCATAAAACTCCTTATTTCTCTTTTATTTTTGTTCCTTGTTTGTTAAAAACTCAATGAATTTTAAAAACACGCCAAAAATTAAAAAGAGGTATGCCCAATTACCTAATTCTTCTGCAATCTTTTCCTGTTTTAATATAAGCGGCACAATACAACCTGAGAATAATATTAAGAAGCCGGCTGCAAAAATATTACCCAAGAATTTGCTGTAAAACTGTATATCTTGAATTTGCCTCTTAATTTTATTGGCAATAGACGGAAAATTGACATAACGCAACAGATAATAGAGCTGTGCACCCAAGACCAAAACGCCTACTATAAGCCAGAAATCAGAGTGAAAATAAAATATGGCGTATTCATATAATAATCGAGATATTAAGTATAAAGCTAAAAAAATCGCCAAGGGCGGTAAGACTGAAATCATATTTAATCTTATTATCTTTTCTAAATTGATAACAGCTACCTGCTTAAACAACCAGGAATATATAAAACAGACTAACGGTAAAATAAACATGCCTGCAAAACATATAGACCAATTAATAGGTTGATTCGATTTTTTAGAAAACCAGGTTGCTTTTTGCCAAAGAGTATATCCTTTGGGAAAGATTAATTTTTTAGATTCAAAATTACTCATTTCAATGCTTTTATAAGCCACCGGCTTTTCGGGAATGGTTAAAAAGCGAAGTTTGGCGGCATTGTCTTCTATATTGTCATGGGAAAGAAAAAAACTAAAACTCTGCCAGGTGTTTAGCTGCTCGGGCTTAAGTTTAATTAAAAGCCCGTCTTCACTAAAAATCTTAACCTCCAGCGGATCTTTTAAATTATAATCCGGGAAAAAGGCCTCCAATGTAACTTTATAAACCTCTCTGGGGGGCATAAAAACGACCATACTGGAATATCTACCTTCATTCCAAACGACCTCGTAAGGAACGCGGCATTCAACTTTTTTATCTTTGACCCAGCCGCTCAAAAGATAAAATTCCTCCGTCTGGTCAGTAAGTTGAGCTTTAAATCTGATTCCCGCAAAGTCCCTGCTGGCCAGAGCCTGATATAAAAAAACATAAAGAAATCCGGCTATGGCAACAACCAATAAATAAAAATATATTTTAGATTTAATCTTTAACATTTTCTTTCTTAAAAAAATTTCTCATTTTTATAAACCCTGCCGGCAAGACGAGATAATATCAAAATAGAACCCGCCTACTAACGGGATTTAAGAAAACAATCAGGCCAATAACGACAGTTGTAAAGGAAATAATAAGTGCGATATTGAAAATTTTTTGCGGTTTATAGTCTAACACAATCTCAATATCCTGTCTACTCAAATTAGAATCTTTATTGCTTTGTAAATCAGTATATTTGGATAAATCCACATACCAACCGTTGGCATAACTATTGATAACAATATGATCTTTAAGTTTTCGGGAAGATAATCCTTTGAGACCGCTGTCTTTTTTATCCTTAACTTGCAATAAAGCCTGCCATCGAGGATCATAGCTTTCAAGGAAAACTAAATAAAAAGGATCCATATTATCCTTAACTTTTATAATGTATTTAGTCGGGTTTATCCGCTTGTAATTAACTTCAGTGATTATCTTATCTACATTGCTTAAAGCAATACCTTCGGGCTCAATGTATTTATCCTTTATGTTAATGCTAAAATCCCGTCTTTGTCCAATTCCCTCGTAAACATCCATGTATTCATTTAATTCTTGAATCTTATGATAAATGAGGCTGTCGGATTTATTCTTTAAAGCTTTTTCAGAAATCATAAATATGCGTGGTAAATATTTATCAACCTCATATACGTCCCACTCCCCGAAAGACTCTTTAAGTGCAATATTGCCGCATAGGCCTAAACGCTCTTTAATAAATTCCGGGTCGTCATAATCGATATTATCCGTTCCTTGATAGAACTTTAATTTTATATCATTTTCCTGAAGAATAAAACGCACATTTAGCAAGGATAAAACATAAGAAAAAACGTCATCTTTTTTCATGCGGTAGAAATATTCATAAGCAAAACGACTCAAATTATCGCTGATATAATGATGGGTAATTACAGGGCGGTTTATTAAATAACCAATTAAAGGCGCATATCCTATATATCCCCATTCAGTAACACGCAGATGCTTATTCGGCAAAACCATTATCCTCCACTCACCTTGTTGCCGGTTAAAAAAATCAGCGGCCTGATAGGCATAATCCGGCACTTTGGCATGATAAGAAGCAAGGTATTTTCTCTGGCCGGCATCCGGAAAGATAGCGCCATTTATAAGCGGAAAAGAATAAATTAAATAACATCCTAAAACAAAAATTATAAGGAATGCCGGTATAATCATAGAACACTTACGGGATAAGCGTTCTTTTAATAAGTTATAAATTGAAGCAAGGCTAATAGCTATCAAAAAGGAATAACCCAAACAGGTCAGCAAAGTAAATTTATACCAGGGGCTTCGAAAAGACCAAAAACCGGGAATATACTTAATCAACCACACATATAAAAACCCAAAAGGCTTATGAATGCCCATGCCGAAAAAAGTACCAAAAAGCGCCAACCCCGCAAAGTAAAATACATACCTATTTTTTCTAAAAAAGAAAATAGCTAAAAAAGCTAAAAACGGGGCTATGAAACTATATATTATAAATAAAGGATTTTTTTGAAAATAACTGCTATAAGGCACATAGGGCTCAAGTTTCCAGGCCTCATACCAAGTCCATGCTCCCTGCATGCGCAACACATTTAAAGCACTTGTATTAGCGCAAACACCCCTTAACCACCCCAGAGCGCTTGCCTGATATGCTTCAAGCGGGTTTCGAATGCCGCTATCAAAAATTTTGCCGACGGCAGGCAAGACCCAATATGCATTGATAAGGACAAAAACAAAGAATATTATAAACAAATAGGCAATCAAAAATATAAATTGTTTAGAACTTGCGGGCCGCCTGATAAATAAAATATGATATATAAAAAATGTAACCAAGATAAAAAAGAAAAGTACTAACATGGGCGGGTTAACGCCCATGCCGCTGGCGGCTAAAGATATAAACCCGAACAAAAAAATACATCTTAAAAAACCCATCTGCCTATTAAGCCCCTTAATAAAAACAGTCAGCATCAAAGGAGATAAACTGTAAACAGACAAATTAGCTATATTAAAACCCTGCCAGACAGACTCCAGGTAAAAATTAACCATATAGATGACTATGCCTATTGTAACAGCTAACCTTAACCGCGACTCTTTGATAAGCTCTCGCATAAGAAAACCTATAGAAAACCCGGGAAGCATAAACCAGAAAATAAATTGTAACTTTTCTACAAAGATAAAACTCGGATTAATCTTGCTCAAAAAAGCCTGAACAAAAAAGAAAAAAAGAGCAGGATAATTATCAAGAGGAGCTGCTCCTGCCCCCCGTAATGGATTCCAGGAGAAAAAATAATAATATAAGCGCTGGAAATTTACGGGTAAATCAAAATCGTCACTTTTAATGACAAAACCCGACTTAAACCATAAAAGAGGAATCAAGCCGAGAATGACTATGGTTGCTATTTCGATAATTAAAAAGTTTCTTTGAGTTTTATCGTTTCTCATATTATTTTTTTGCAAAGATTAAAATGCAATCTCCGGCTGCCAACATGTCTAAGATAATATCCAAAGGCAAAGACAGCCAGTAACATAGATAATTATTGCAAAACGGAATATTTACCGGTATGGTGCCTACAGAGCAATATTCAAATTTCATAATTTTAAAACCGGCTTTATTAATAATGGCCCTGAAGGTTTGGGGGTTAAAGTGATAAAAATGACGCGGCACGTCAACTGCTGTCCAATTTGAGCCGAATATATTAGCCGCTAATGACGAAAAATTGGGAACCTGGGCTATTAAGATGCCGTCTTTTTTTAGTACTCTTTTGGCCTCTATTAAATAAGCTAAAGGGTCCGACACGTGCTCCAATACACTCCACATTCTAACAACATCAAAACAATTATCTTTAAATCCAGCCTCAAGAAGCGGACCATTAAAAACATTGAGATGATACTTATTGGCAATCTCACAAGCCCCCCTACTAATCTCCACGCCATAAATCTGCCAACCCATTTTTTGCAGTGAATTTAAGAATAAACCGTCTCCGCAGCCAACATCCAATATTTTACCCAGACTAATTCCAGAAGGAGCACTGCCGTACCTGTGCTTAGCAATTTGAGCTAATGGATATTGCAAGATTTTTTTCGCCTTAGACGTGTGTATATTATAGAAGTAATCCCAGACTGCTTCCCGCATGAAAGACTTAATTTTTTCAAATATATTTAATTTACCTGTTTTATTATTTTCGAGTTCACTAAAAGAATAATAGTCTTCTTTTGGATAATAACGAGATATCTCTTTTGTCTCAGGCCGAGGATTGGTATAAATCAACCCGCAATTTTTGCAACGGACAAGATCAAATATACCTGCCTCGGGATTAACCAGGTCTTTAGCTTTAAAAACCACCTCAGATGAATTCTTTTTGCAGAGATTACATTCTACATATTCCATATATCAGGACCTTTTCTTTGTTAAAACATTCTTAGTGTATCCTATGACAATAAGGATTAAAGTCAAAATTGATATAGTGCTTCCAATCCTAAAGAAAACCTGAGGCCAAAAAACAAGGAGAATTTCATGCGAACCACCTTTAGGTAAATACCAGCAATTTGCGTAACCATTGGCCATAAAGTGCTCCATGGAAGAATTGTTAGAAGATGAATTTAGTAAGTTTATTTTCCACTCGGGGTTAAATGATTCATTAAAGACTAAAAAAACCTGTTCGGGTGAGTCAATTTTTACGTGATACCTTGTTGGATTAATACGCTTAAACTCCATCTGAATTTTGCTTATTTGTTTGTCCGCAAAAAAGTCTTCGGGCGAAAGTTCAAAAAATACTTTTCAATATTATCCTGTTCAATCGAATATTCATAAAGTCCTTTTTTTAAATCAAGAACATCGTCGCAGGAGTAACTTTGGCCATCGGCTCTTAATTTTAAGATTAGTTTTCTGCCGGCAAAATTAATTCTCTTTTCTGAACTAAAAGAAGTCTTGGTAGTTACGGGACAATGAGGATAAAGCTTTATTTTGTACCTTTGGTCCCTGGGGACAAAAACGTTGCCGCTAAAAACATAATTACCTAATCTAAAGTCATCCTTAAAAGCAAAAGTAACATCTCTGAAATCACCGTTAGTCATAATCTCATCTATATTATCGGACCCAAAAGGAGTATAAAAAGAAAGAATGTTTTTACCCGGCTTAAGTTTAATATTTTCCAAATCGATTATTGTATCTACGTTTGGTTCGATGGGAGGGTAATGTAACAGGTCACCATTTAAATACAGATACAGGTTTCTCATTCTATGAAAGGAATATGTAGTAAATCTAAGGTTGGTATAAAGGCTATCGGAGGTATTATTTTCTATAACAATGTTATCAATAAATTGTGTCTTTAGCCAGCGCCAGGTCTTTTTATTACCCCGGACCTCGGGCCTATGAAAACCTTCATTGAAATATACTTTTAAATCCCCGCCTTTTATAGCTTTAAATGTATCGGTTTTCATGCATTTATCTGAAATCAAAAAAGATATTCTGGCATCGGGCAAATTAACGAAATGCATAAGTTGAATTTTTAAATCTTTTAATTTTGAATCTGAGATGATTAAAAATTCATGTGCTTCTTTCTTTTTCAGGCCTTGCGTAATGTATATCCGGTTTTGGCCGGCAGGAAGAAATAATCTGCCGAGCGGCTTATAATTTAACATTGGTAAATCTTTTTCAAATCCCCGAATATCTTTATTGGAAAACTTAAATTCTTTTTCACCAACTAAAAACGAAATTTCTTTAAGGTGAGGTAGTTTTGCATTTTTTATCCAGATATGATAAATATCTTCTTTTTCAACAGACATTTTTAAAGGTTCTTCTATGGTATCAAGAGTACAGGAATGTTCTTTGTTTAAAAATTCAAGCATAAAGTCATTTATTCCGCTGTCATACAAAAATAGTTTATTAAACCCCTTCCACTTTAATATAGACTCGGGGATTTGCTGGTGACTGAAGGCAAAGCAAGGATTCTCATCCAGAAAAACCGTGTTACTTAAGGGCACCAGGGATTCGATATCACCAGTTATTAAAGAAATATTCGAGGCAGTATAAATACGAGGTAAGGCATTTTTGACTTCGTAGAAATCCCATTGACCTAAACTCTTTATTTTATTTATGTCTTTTTGAAAATTCAGCCTTGACTTAATGAACTCCGGGGAATCCGTGCCCCCCTGTATATCAAACCAGGCATCATTCCTTTGCAGAATATACTTGGCGCTCAAAAGGCCCAGAATCTTGTAAGCGTATGGTGTCGACTGTTTATATATTGCCTCATAACAAAGTTCTCTTAGTTTTAAAGTGGGCTCCGATCCGATATTACCCCAAAACACAGGTTTTTTGCTTAGGAGGCTGACGATGTGAGTAGTCGAACCCCAACCCCATTTGTAGTTGTCGTAGCCCTGGGGCATCGATAAAATTCTATAATCCCCGACATTTTTATTTATCCACTTACCTGAGTCAAAAACGTAATTAGGAATCTTCATCAAGAGTGAAGGTAAATTTTTATGTGTAACAATTATTTCTCCGGTAAAAAACGGGAAACTATAAATCAACTTGGCCAAAATTAAAAAGAATATAAAAAATATAGCTGATATCCTTAAAATTTTTCTTTTTCCAGCAAGCCAATAAAAAATTACGCTGGCTGTCAATCCTGCTAAAGCCGCATAACCTAAAGCCACCATAAGAGAAAATTTATACCAGGGGCTTCGAAATATGGAAAAAAGAGGTACATGGCGAGCAATCCAAAGATAAATTACCCCAAAAGGAGGATGCGAACCAGTGCTAAATAGCGTACCCACAACAGCCAAAATGAGCAAATAAAACTTATATCTGTTTTTCACCAAAAAGACAGAAGAATAAATAAAAATAACAGAAAAAATTCCAAAAATTATAAAAAAACTGCGCGTAAAATAAACTTGAGCATATGGCACATAACTTTCTCCGGCCCAGCCATCATACCAATCCCAAGCCCCCATCATGCGGGCGACATTTATAATACTTGTTTTTCTGCTTACCCCGGCAAGCCAATTTACAACACCAAAAGTAGTTATATCTGTGCCTGAAGCAAATATCTTTCTAATAATCTCGCTTAATTCCGGCAGAAGCCAATAGGCATTTAAAAGCAGAAACATAGCAATTATCATAAAGCAAAACGAAAAAGATTTTTTCTTTGCCTGCCAACCGATATCCTTATAGAGAAGAAAATACCCATAATAAATTGCCATAATAAATATGACAACTAAAAACATGGGCGGATTTATGCCTGCGGCTGAGCCAATAATGGAAGCAAAACCTATTAATATAGCCGCCTTAAAATAAGCTATTTCCCGCCTTAGCCCCTTGATAAATAAAGCCAGTATAATGGGTGCAGCTACGTAGGCCGAAAGATTAGCGGACTGAATTTGGGCCCAGGGATTCATTAAATACAAATTATAACAATAAAAAATAACTGCTGTCAGGCGGGCAACTCTGTCAGGTTTTCGGTTTTCCAAAACCGTCATTAAAAAATACATTGAAAAAGCAATGGCCATAAACCATAAAACCACAAAAATCTTCTCGGTCGCGATAAGAGAAAAACCTATGCTATAAATAATTGTCTGCAAGGCGTGAAAGAAGATGCCTCCGGGAGCATAATAGTATTCTAAGCCGGCGTTATACTGGGAGTTCCACAGGTAGAAACGGTTTGAAAACCAGCTTAGGGGATCAAGCGGAAAATTTGTATCGCCTCCGTTAATCATAAACCCTGATTTAAACCATAAAAGAGGCGTCAAGCCGATAATAATTAAAATAAGTATGTCCCAATATAAATAGCGTTTATCTTTAAGCATATTTTGCCTGCTTCCTCTTCAAGTCTATTATTCTCTTAATTTCACCTAAAACCAAATCTTTGGGTTGACTGGCATCAATTATGGCAAAATTGAACTTCTTTGCCAGCTTTAAGTAATAACCTCTTTGAATCTTGTAATAATCTAAATTCAATTCTTTCTTTCTTTTAAAGGCTAACTCGGGGGGCAAATCCAAAATCAAACCTAAATCCGGTTTGGGGATTAATTTTGTGTAAATCCAATTGATTCTCTCGCTAGAGTATCCATAATACGTAAAACTTGCGGCCATATCATAAAAATACTTATCAGTAACACAAAAAGAGTATTTAAAAAGCTTAAATTTAATCTTTACATAGAAGTAAATCCAATTATCAATCAGTGCCAAAAAAGGCCAAATTTTAAAAAGAGGGTTTTTGTTTTCACAAGATAACAAAGGATTTTTATGACAGCTACTTTCCCTATTACCTTTTTTAAATAAACGGAATAGACTTATAATTGGCCTAAAGATTATGTATCCAAAAGCACTAAGTTTAAAGGCACTTTTATTCTCGGATTCAAAGTCATTAACTAAAGCTTGCGAAATCGTCGTTTTTCCAGAACCGTCTATTCCTGAAAGCACAATTAACATTTTCTTCACAATTTAGTTAATATTTCCCTGTAAGCCTCATTACTAAAATAGGGCAGGGCTTTTCTTCCACTTAAATAACATTTAGAACGCGTATAAAAATAATAAGCAAAGGCTATTAAGTCAATGTGACCTTTTTTTGTTAATCTCTCCTCATAAAGTCTCATGACAAAAAAAGTTGAGAAAAAATATGGAAATTCAAGATAACCTTTTAATTCAGAGTTCTCTATATTTGGCAGCAATGGTAGTTCCTCTTGAGGTTGCAACTCTTTCTGTATAGACAAAATTATACCTAAGCTTCTTTTCAAGATATCTATCCAAGCATATTTTTCGGCTTGTTCAAAAATTATGTTCCAATCTAATTTCTTGCGAATAAAACTAATTATAGTCAAAAAATCAAGCAATGTTAGATAATATCTTTCATAAAGCATGTGAACAAGATTTAAAATAAATTCCATTTCCAGAGAAGGCACGGGATAATTTAATTCTTTATCAGCGCAAATATCTGCTTTCTGCCAGATAAGCCCCGTATCCAGATATTTTATTTTCTGCCAGGTGAAATCATGGTGTAAATCAATCATAATTAAATCTTCCCTGACGCAATTTACCTGTCTATCTTTTAATCTTCCACCCAGAGACCCATCATGTGAATAAATTTGCAGCCCTTCCCTCCTAAAAAGTTCTTTTGCTTTTTGATAATTATCTATATCAATAAAAACATCTATATCATAAGTAACAAAAGTGACTTCCTTGTGAGTCTTTACTACCAAATAAGGGATATTTTCTCTTTCTAAAGTCTTTTGAATAAAGGAGAGAGTTTTTCTGCTTTTATCAAGCCAAACGTCACCAGTCTGTATTATTCGAATAAGTTTTTCTTCAACAGAAGTATTTTGAATTTCCTTTAAATTTAATAAATTTTTACAGAAGGCATATAAAACGCGATTATCAGAAGCCCGCCTTAATAAAGTAGTAGTTATGAAGCTAGGTGAAACATCGCCTTTTCTTTTAGTTAATATTTCAAATATGAATTTGCTCTCATTTTCCATCATTTGATTTTCCTGATGCCTACTGGCTTCTTTAAGTTTATTACAATTGGGGTATATCCCGTCTTTTTCAAAATAGCAGTTATACTCAACAGGCCCAGCTGTGGTTCACTTATTTTATGAGTTATAAGTAACAATTTTTTTTCATCGTACTTTTTTAAATCTTGCTCTAATAAATTCTATATATAAGTTCATTAACCTAAATATATCTTTCAAAGAACGGATATTTTTCAAGGCGCGTTTTATGTGGCCAAAAAAAGAATAATGTTGTTGACTTGCCCAGTTAAAAACAAAATTTTGAATATATTTCCAAGGAAGAATCTCAACAAAATAAGGCGCTGCTTGAACCATAGAAGGAAAAGAGTATTTATAATCATATTTTTTAGACCAGGAAAAATCTTTGGGTAACAATTTTTTTTCTTTGGCTACCTTTTCAAGTCTGGTACCTGGCAGGATAAAAGAAACGCCCAGATTTATCTTACCACCTAATTCCTTCATAAAATCCATGGTCTTCTGGGCATCTTCAATCGTCTCTTCAGGAAAACTAATCATAAAATTGGCGTGCCTTTTTATTCCAAGTTCACGGCACCAACGAGTTACGTCTCGTACCTGGTCGAGGGTAATTCTTTTCTCAATTACTTTATCCAATATTTTTTGCGAACCAGATTCAACACCATAAGAGACATAATAACATCCGGCTTCTTTCATTAGGGATAACAATTCTTTATTTACATTATCAACTCTTATATGTGTATTCCATTTAATATCAATTTTTCTATCAATCATTAATTGGCAAATCTGTTTGGCTCTTTTTTTATTAATGGCAAAATCATCATCTGAAAATTCTATTTTTTTTACTCCATATTCATGAGAGATAAATTCTAACTCCTTTATGACATTTTCTGGAGAACGCACACGGTATTTTTTTCCCCAAAATTTACAGGAAGAACAAAAAATGCAATTATAAGGGCACCCTCTGCTGGTAATAAATATAACTGTAGCTAAATTCACATCTTTTGAGCCGGGGTAACGTTCATTATAGGTATATTGAGAATAAATTCTGTTTTTAAATTTAGGTGTGATCTCGCGGGCTGGAAAGGGAATAGAATCCAAATCTTCTATCCAGCTTCGAGAAGGGTTATTAATTATCTCATCGTCAACACGGTAGGAAATTCCCTGAATAGAATCGAAGCTTTCTTTCTTTTCATGCCTCTGTATCAATTCCAAAAAAGTCTCTTCTCCTTCACCCCTAACTATAACATCTATTTGAGGAACATGACTTAAAGTATCTTCAACTGCCATTGAAACATGAGGACCACCCGCAACCACTAAAGATTCTGGCAAAATCTCCTTGCTTACTCTGGCGCAATCAATAGCGCTATAATAACTATCAGTAACGCAACTTAAGCCTATAACCTGAGGATGCAAGACTTTTATTTTTTTAGCCAAATCTTTAAGTGAAAGCTTATCCACATGCATATCAACAAAACATACCTCTATTCCCTGCTTATTTAACGCAGCGACCAGATAAAGGCATCCTATTTTATCCCGATAGTCTCCCGAAACGACTGGCCGGGGTAAAGCTGCGGCAATTAATAAAACTCTCATTGCTCTTTTTTTTAACCTTGAATGTTACCTGCAACCGATTTTCTATATCTTAAAATCCTAGCCAGTTGCCAGATTATTTTTTCTTTTTACTAAAAAAGAACCTATGGCTAACTCATCAATACAACCCCAAATCAGATGTTCAATAGCATCGTGCGGCCTGTGAACTTAATCTGTCCAACAAAACTTTTCGCTTAACCAGCAACCATCTTTAAATTTGGGAAATATTTCCATAATTTCTTTATAGCATTTATTGGGATTACCAAAGGCTGCCAAGCCCATTGTTTTTCCCTCCCCATCTGCCATAGCAAAACCTAAAGCTTCAGTCACAGCACCATAGCGATAGCCCAAAGAAGCGTGGGTGGGGACATTTTCCAACCGTTGCGTTTTACTATTACGACACATAAAACTTGCACCACCAATAAAAATATCATTAGTTGTTGGCCCCTGCCCATCTAAACTTACAGCTATACATTCTTCAAAACCACTTATATAATAAGCGCTGGCGGCGTGTGCATGTTGGTGGCAAAGAACTTTTATCTTCCTGCGTGGAACTTTTAAATTGGATAACTGAGGCGAGGCATGAAAACGAGTTCTGTTTCTAGTCGTGATATAGACCTGTTTTATTACGGCCAAAGGGTCGGAAAAAGCCAAAGATACTAAAAGATGCGGGAAATCATAATAGTTACGCGAAGTAAACCATTTGAAAGTTTTAAGACCCTGATTAGCAGTTGCAAAATAATCAATATCTTCAAGGTCTATATTACTAAATTCAAAAGCATGCTTCATGGCTCCAAAAGGGAAAACACCATCATGTTTTAGGCGGGTAAATCTCTCCTCAGCTTCAGCATAAACTATTTTGCCATCTATAATCAGGCAAAGGCCGCTATCATGTGCTTTTCTTTTTATGCCACTAATTCCTAAAACAATCATTCTGATGATCTTTCTTAAGCTTTTTTTCTCTAGAAAACAAATTTACAATCATTTTTGGTTTACTTTCATTGCTTAAAAAAGCAATATAAAAATTTATGCTTTTAATTATCTTACCAACTTATTGTATTCTTTGAAGTTTGGTAAATATCTATTATATCAATTAAATTTTCTTTTATCAAGTACCTGGCTTATCATATCAATATTCTATTATATTATTCAAATATCGCGAGATATTCCAGTAAATATGTCAGCACATTAAATATGCTTTAGCCCTTTATGAATTTAATGCGCTAAAAACCTGCCTGTTGGCAAGGATAATAGTGGCCTAATATCACAATCTTTACTCTCTTGTTCCCTGCAAACTACAATCATAGAAAAATTATGTTATAGAAGTATCTGTCCTTCCATGACGTAAAAGATTAATTAAAATACGAATGTCTGCCTTTAGTTGTTTCCAAGAACGCAAGCTTGAAAATAGCCGATGTAATAAAAAAGAAGGGCGCAAATAAAATTTATAATATGCCCTGCGGCGCATTTTATGAATATAATCCTTGCTTAAACTTTGAGGTATATATAATGGCCATACCCCCCTAAAACCCTTGCCAAGTTTGCCCATTATGTATTGGTCGATAATATCCGGTTTTAACTGACCTTCTTCTATGGCTTTCACAAATAGCTTTGATCCGGGCATAGGTGCCGTAAAATGAATTCCGATAATATCCGGTTTAAACCGTAAACCACATTGAACGGTTTTTTTAATATCCTCAGTTGTCTCTGTGGGAAAACCCATCATTAAATAAAAAGTTGCTTTAATTTTATTTTTTCTGCATAAGAAGACTGCTTCAGTTATTTGTTCATCTTTTATTTTTTTACCTATAATTTCATTTCTTATTCTTTCGCTCCCGGATTCTACGCCAAAGGCAATTTCTTCGCATCCGGCTTGTGCCATTAATCTCAACAGTTCATCATCTACCAAGTCAGCTCTGGTGTTAGCTATCCAGGATATCTTCATGTTTTTACTAATTATTTGCTGGCAAATATCAATCACACGTTTCCTGTTAAGGGTAAAGGTATCATCGATAAAAAGAAAACGTCCCTGCCATGGCTCGCAAAGAGTGGTTATTTCTTCTACTACATTTTTGGCAGAACGATATCTAACTTTATCGGGAATGGCGGGCAAACAACAAAAAATACATTTATATGGACAACCGCGGGAAGTTGAAATAAAAGCCCTATTTTCTTTATAATTGGATTTTTTTACTAAATCCCGAGATGGGAAAGGCAAAGTATCTAAATTCATACAAATTTCTCCTTTAAATACCCCCCTCACTCTTTCTCCACCAATGACTTTATTAGCAATTTTTTTAAAAGTCAATTCACCTTCCTGAATAATAGCAGAATCAAAAAACGGAAAACGCTCAATGATAGTTGGGTCCGCACTGACATGAGAACCTCCAAGGCAAATATGTATTTTATTATTATATTTTTCTTTGATATCTCTGGCTATTTTTACAGCAGAAGGAATACTCGAAGTCAACGCAGAAATACCAATAATTCTTGGTTGTTCCTGAGCTATAAATATCATTATATCTTTCATATCCATGTCCATAGCCCGCACATCCAACAATTTTACTTTAAAACCGTCTTTACGAAGAGAAGAGGCAATATACATCAGGCCCAGCGGTGGGCACCATTTTTCATCTCCCACAGAATACTTGGTTCTGTCTAAAAGTATAGGCGCATTAATAAGAAGTATATCTAACATTTGCTTTTCCTGCTATATAAAAATTTTCAAAACCTTGCTAATTAAAATAAATTTAAAGCTTTTTCACCTTAATACCTATGAAGCTGGTATGCCATTTATCAATTTTACATAATAATTTGGAAAACATATTTGGAAAAGGGAAATAGCCAACGTTGAACATGTTTTCTATTTTAAATTTATAGATCTCGAAAATTTTTTTAAATGCCTTGTAGGCCAAAACCCTGGTATGTTGAGGAATTATTGCTTCATAAGATATTTTCTTAACATCATAAATGGAATGAACCGGATGATGCCCTATTACATATTTTTGACTTACAGTGGGCCCTGAATAAGGTTGGTTTCCACACAAAAGAGCAAAAATATTATGAACGGATGCAAGATTCTCTGTGCACATAACTGCATATCCTCCAGGTTTTAAAATGCGGTAAATTTCAGAAATAAAATTATCTAAATCAACCATGTGCTCGATAACTTGGTCAGCAGTCACTACATCAAAAAAAGAATTTTCAAAAGGAAATTTTTGGTTTAAATCAGCTTGAGATACTATTATTTCTCTTTTTTTGGCTTTAATCGCTCTAATTTCATTAATCTCTATTCCATAAATATATTTAGTTCCAATATGTTGAGCAACTTCTAGCGTAAAGCTACCATCATCACAACCACAATCTAAAAAACGGCCTGTGAATTTTTTTCTAGTTCATTTAAAATTTTTCTACGTCTCTCTTTCTTTGCCAAATCCCAAATTTTATCCAGATAATTTACTATTATTTTTTTCATCATCCATAACCTCTCTATAAATATTAGTTAAATTTGATACTGCTGAATTTAAATTATGTTTGTTTTTAATGTCAATTTTGGCAGCATCCCCAACTCTTTTTATCAATTCTGGATTTTCAGCCAAAATTTGAATACAGTCAGCAAGTTCAGTTGGACAGCCAGGTGTAAACATAAAACCATTCCTATTATGAACTATCAACTCATTTACTCCTTCTGTTCTGGAAGCAATAATTGCTTTTGAAGCTGCCATCGCCTCTAAAAGGGTAACAGGATAAGCAATGGTACCATGCGGAGTCAGCTGTGGTAATACAAAAATATCGGAAATATCCATTAGAGCTGAAATATCAACTAAATCTGTGATAACTTGAAAAGTATGTTTACAATGCTTCATGTTTTCTCTAAGAACTTTTATTTTTTTAATCCGTTCACTTCCACTTAAAAAACGGGCGCAGGCAAAAACAAAATGCAAACTAATACTTTCAGGAATTTTACAACTAGCTTCGGTTAAAACGAATATTCCCTTATGTCGTTCTATGGGAACTAAATATAATATAATAACTTTATCTTCGGGCAAAGCATATTTTTTTCTGATATCAACTGAATTATTGACCTGAGTAAATCGGTTTAATTCTATCCCCAGAGAGAAATAGTTAATTTTATTAACATCAGACGATGAACGAGTTATTTTCTGCTTCATATGCTTGCTCAAGCAGAGAACTCGGTCAAGATATTTTATTCCTCCCATAAAATTATACGATGAAAAAAAACCAAGGTTATAGACGCAGAGGGTGTGGATAAGTTTAACCCGGCAGAATAAACCCAGTAAAGCTGTACGATAAAACATAAATGAGGATGAGGAAAAATCATTTATAATATCATAATGGTTACGATATTGAAGACTTAAAGCCTTAAAGCAATAAATTATCCTACTGATAATAAAATATCCCAAGTGCCAATGTTCTAATATAGGGATATGGAGGTAATAAATTTTTATGCCGTATTCTTTTTCCTGCTCAACATACCAGGCCTTCCAATTTTGCGAAGTAAGTTTATCAACCATGGTCAAGATGTGGACAGTCACGCCCTTTTCTGCTAATTTCTTCAGATGTTCATAAATTAATCCTGTCCCCCGAGCAGCCGGAGGTCCTATGCCATCAATAATATGTAAAATTTTCATACAGAAAATATCCTCATCTTAGGAGCAAATATCAATAATACTGATACTACTAAACAATCAACTTCATTTTAAGTTCCTCATAAAGATATCTTTAGGGTTCAAAAAATAGACTTCTAATCAAAAATCGCCTCCCTGTCTTACTGAAAATAAAACCAGCTAAAATCCCATCGGTCAAAACCAAACTAACCAGGGGCTGATATAGACAAGCGATATCACGATATTTAAAACTTTTGAAAATTCCGCGAATAAGCTCCGGAATTAAAAGGTGCACATAAAAAACCCAGAATAGAATTTTAAAAATACCTAAAAATGAATTTAATTTAAACCATCGAAAGTGCCTATCTTGCACAGATGGCAGGTAAACCTTATGTAAATTCCTTAATCTTTTTTTAAGCAACTCGCTCAAGCTATCAACGTGGACATGATAAATACCAGTTTCAGGCACGTAGGCAAATTTGTTAAACCCTTTCTTTACTAAAATAACCAAATTATCCAAATCCATAAATTT
Organism: Candidatus Omnitrophota bacterium; assembly: GCA_030631665.1. GTDB lineage: Bacteria > Omnitrophota > Gorgyraeia > DAOVKU01 > DAOVKU01 > DAOVKU01. The sequence continues at coordinate 5,480 of DAOVKU010000015.1, read as the reverse complement.
TGGCATATTTTTTATTTGTGTCCATAGTATCTTGCGACGAAATAAGCACATTGCCGCTGGTGGAATTTTTTCTTTGGTGTATTCGCATACATAAAAATCTTTCTTTTTTTCTCGCACAGTCTTATTAATATTAGTAGAAAAAAATTCATAAACTGGGTCGCACTGCAAAGGATCATAAGATAAAAAACGATTTATAGCCGGCTGTGAACGTCTGGGCAGATAACGGGTAAAAGAAGCAACGATTTCAGAATGCTCCATAAGCGGTCTGACCATTTTTAAAAACCAATCCCGATGTGCAAGTTCTGCATCGGCATCCAGATACATAAAAAGTTCGGTATCACATTTTCCTAAAGCCAGCATCTTTCCCACCTCAGGATCACGCTGGTCGTTGTTTAAGATTTTTACCTGAAAATCACGCGCTATTTTAACAGTATTATCTAGAGAATTGCCATCAACTATAATAACCTCTAAGAGCTCGTTGGGGTAATCTTGTCTAAAAATAGAATCAAGACAGTTTTTAATATTATTTTCTTCATTAAAAGTCGGGATAGCTATACTTATCGAATATAATTTATCCTTCATGATTAAAAATCTATTTTTCCATGTGTCTTATAAATAATCCTCTCAGAAAATTAAAACCGTAGACTAAATGCGTAGAAACAATACCCAGGGGAAAGACAAGACTAATTAAGAAATTTCTATATACATAAAAATTTACAAAAAATAGTAACAAATAACCAAGTAAAGCCAATGCAAAAAACCAATATGTAAATTTTATAATAAAACAAGAAAATATAAGTACCGCCATTGTGGCTAAAAATAAACATAAAGGCAAAAAATAGATTAAACGTCGCGATGTACGTGGATATTTCTTAGCGAAATAACCACGGTGTCTTCCAAAATTTGCAATTTGTTTTAAATGCCTTATGAATAATGGGCGTCTGTGATGATAAACAACTACGTCGGGAACATATAGAATTTTTCTGCCTGCATTTTTTATCTTAAGACAGAAATAAGAATCTTCCCCTCCATAAAATTTAGAACCAAAACCTCCGACTTTAATAAAAAGATTTTTTACAACTAAGAGGTTATAACTTGGAAAGTCATCTACAAAACGGCGTTTGCGCTGACTATACCTAAAAGCTAAAGGACCGCTTCCTGCGACAGAACCGATGACTGCGCCCCCGGCTTTTTGTAGAAAGCTGTCATTTGGTGGCGTCAGCGCCGGGCCTCCAAGTGCTTCTATGTCTTCATGTTGAAAGTGCTCAACAGCCCTCATTAACCAATCTTTCTTTGGATAAGCATCGTCATCTATGAAAGCAACAATGTCTCCTAAATCAAGAGAGAAAGCAATATCTCTTTTTTCTGCCGGCCCTGTAAGAATCTGCTTGGTGCTAATTATCTTAACTTTTGGGTCGTGACACACAATCTCCCCACCCTCATCCTTAACTACGATAATTTCATAGTTAGGATAATTTAATTCTAAACATTTCTGGATACACTCCCTGGCATATTTGGTATCTTTATGAAACGGAATAATTATTGAGACCTTAGGATTTTCTTTCATTGCTTTCTAATCCTTAATGCTCTAATCCCCGCATAACAAAATACGACTGATATAGAAAAAACTGACAAAATTATTCCCCACCGATATAAGCTTTGTGGCCAGTAATATAACTCTATTTTGTATTCTCCTGTTTTATCAATATACCAAGCATTGGCAAAATCATTAATTTTAAAATGTATACCTATGTTGCTACCTTTAGGAATTCTGGCTCGCCAGCGGCCATCAAAACATTCATTAAGTATTAGCACAAAGGGCTGTTCGCTGTTGATATCAACTGCATATTTAGTGGAATTGTACTTTTTAAAATCTACTTTAGTAATCTGTGAAATACACGCGGATGCTTCTTTAATAACAAGTCCATTAAGAATCTCTTTTCCCTGATACTCAAATAAAATGTGATGCTGACCATCGCTTAACTTCAATTCTCCCTCAAGATAATCGCCTCTGTTTGCTAAAAGAACCCTGCGCTCATCAACAGTCAAAAAAACACCCTTCGTATTTAATGTACCATGATGCTTAGTCAGGGCATCTGGAAAGATTTGAATTTTGTAGTCGCCGCCTTTAAAAATCTGAAATTCTTCTATAATTTCTCCTTTATTAGAGATATCACCTATTTTAATATCCTCTTTTACAGCAATAAAGATATTTCTCTTATCATTATTTTTCAAAAAATCACCCATTGCATCCGGAGCGTTGGGAGTATATAACGAAAGGGTATTCTGCCCGGGCTCAAGCTCTAATTCTTTTAGAAGAATAGCATTGTCTTGATTGACTTGAAGGGCTATGGCATGAATTTGTTTGTCATTTAAAGAAATTATTACCGATTTTGGGCTAATGCAGTAAAAAGAAATTTCCAGGTTTGTCTTTTGTTTTTCATGTTCAGGATTATAGAGATGAATTTTACTCATACCACCATTCATCCACTTCCATGAGGCTTTCTCCGCCGGGATAGACCTTCCTGGTTCCTTTGAAGGAATGACCTTATCCGCGGGGATAGACCTTCCTAATTGCTTTGAAGGAAGGGTCTTATCCACAAAAACTTGTGTTTCATAAAAGTTTTCTACCAATTGGCTTTTTATTTTTCCTTCATCGACAGGTATAAATTCTAAAATCTTACAGGGAAAAACATAAACAGTTTTTTTGTTTTCCAGATTAAGTGCAGCGGGTTCCTGAATCTCCTCTCCTTTATAAATTATACAGGTTTCAAATAAGTCAGGGTGTTCGCTGACAAATTTTCTATTGTTTTTCTCTTGAAAAACAAAGTTGGGTTTGTCTATAAATTCGGTGTCGGCTAAAAGCAAAAGACTTTCCAGCCCACCAGTGACCAGAGACAGCTTATCGAGACAATAGACCTGTGGAATATAGTGGTCTATTTTATAAATGTCAAACTCGCCAAAACTCCTTAGATATTTTATGTCCTTTTGCAAAGAGAGTTTTTGTTTTATAAAAAGCGGGCAATCTTTTTCACCTCCCCACTTAATTAAATCATTTCTCTGTAATATATAGCCGGCAGAGATTATGGCGGGGATTTTAAAAGCATGATTAGTTTTAGCCTGATAAAAGGCGCGCTCAAAAAGATCCATCAGTCCAGCAACAGGAAAATCCGCAAATTGTACTCTAGAAACACTCAACTTATATAACAGGGGTCTTTTGCTAAAATACCGCAACAAGAGACTTTGGGTGGCATATCCCCACTTGTAATTACTCCAGCTTTTTAAAGGCAGCATCATTACTCTAAAAAAACCGTTTTGTGAATTTAAAAAGTTGGCTGCTTCAAAAACATAATGAGGTATTTTAAAATGCTTGATAGGTAAAACTTTTAACTGATCTCTGGTGGGGAAAATGCTGCCCGAAAGAATCGGATAACAAAATATTAAATTGAGCGCTATAATGCTAAAAACAACTATAGTAGCAATTACTTTATGTCCAATTTTCTCTTTAAGCCAATAATAAATTCCAATCACGCTTATGCTTGCAAGAACAGCATATCCGAATGAGATAATAAAACAGAATTTATAAGGAGAGCGGAATATCCAGAAACCCGGAAAATGTCTTACTAAAAACTTATAAAAAAAACCGAATGGCGGACTTGTTCCCATAGCTAGAAAAGTTCCCAGCAAAGACAGGCCGGTAAAGAAAAAAATCAGCCGATGTTTCTTAAAAAAAATGGCACTATAAGCCAAAAGTGGAAAAAATACGCTTAAGGCTATAAACAAAAAATTATTAAGATAGATTTTAGAATAAGGAGCGTAAGCATCTTCGCCAAAACTGGCATACCATTGCCAGGTACTCATCAATCTGAAAACTCTCCAGAAATTGCTGAATTGAGACATACCTCCCAACCAATCAAGAGGCTTAGGCGGGCTGTTACTTAACTGGTACCAAATCTGATTACTATATGGCAGAATAATCCATAGATTAAATAAAATACATAATGTAAATATAAGTAATATAAACTTGAGACGCTTAAAAAATTCCGATCTATCCTTTCTGACTAAAGGTATAACTAAAGATCCGCACAAAAAAGCAACTATGATAATTAGGCCAACTGTAAAAGATGGCGGATTGCCAATGGCTGAAACATGGAAAATTGATACCAAAGCAACTAATATAGCATAAAAAAGGAAGTTATGTTTTTTTAATCCTCGATAATAAAGACCCAAAATAAACGGTACGGCTATCATCGATTCCAGTATAGCTCTGTCTACTCCTTCCCAGGTTACAATATTAAAAATATTAAACATATAGAAAAAAGCGGCCAAGAAAGGAAATAATTCATATTTGGAATCAATCTCATCTTTTAGTTGACTAGCAAAAAAGAACATAGCTAAGCCGGCAAACATAAAAAGAAATACAAACCAGATCTTTTCAATATTTTGTAAGTCCAACCCCATAATTTTTAAAAACGCTTGAGGGATATAATCAAACACCGGTACAATACTTAAACAGTTACTTCCTCCCGTATCCATAATTGAATCCCACGTAAAACACTTTCTGTAAAGTAAGTTTACCGGATTTAAATGAAAACCTACATCGGCGCCGCTAATCAAATTGTCGTTCTGGAACCACAAAAGTGGTGTTAATCCCAAAATTAAAATTATTATGAGGCCCAAAATCGTCTTAGAAAATAAATTAAATTTTGCTTCTTTGTTTCTCATTACACATTTTCCTTAGAATTTCTTGAGACAAACCGATACCGCAAGATATTGAGAATTATCAAAAAGGCGGCCCGTGGGTTCTTTATGGCTGTTGCTATAGCCGGGAAAGACAAAAGATCCTTGAGTCTCCAGCTGCGTTTGGCGTTTAATATGTTGAGAAGTTTATTAATTTGAAGATAAATCCGGTTCAGTTGTTTTCGATCTATAACTTTTTCATCAATGAGCAATATATTATCTTGAAGATCCCTGGTATAGAAAGGATTAAGTTTGCTGAAATCCATATCGGAACTGACAATATTTTTACTAAGGGCATAATTCCAAAAATCAGTACCAGGATATGGCGTGGCTATAAAAACCCCTCCTCCATCAAGTTGGCTTTTTTCTATAAATTCTATTGTTTTAAATATGTCTTCTTTAGTCTCTGTGGGGCTGCCGATAATAAAAGAACCCTTTACTATAATTCCAAACTTTTTACACAATTCAACAGCCCGGAAATTCTGATTAACGCTGACGTTGCCACCTTTTAATTTAGCAAGCATTTTTTCCGAACCCGATTCTAAGCCCATGCTAACCCTGGTTACGTTCATTTCTTTCAATAATTGACAAATTTCTTCATCAATCAGATTTGCCCGTGCATTACAGCCAAAAGTGACCTTTCCGGTTAATTTTTTATTCTTTAATATCTCTACTATCTTCCTTAATCGACTTTTGTTAACAGTGAATAAATCGTCCCACAAAGAAATATGTTTAACTTT
>DAOVKU010000062.1 GCA_030631665.1 Candidatus Omnitrophota bacterium | reverse complement strand
GATTACCAAGGAGAATGTAAGAGCAATGAAGGATCGCTGGCCGAAACTAAAATTTTAGCCGATATTTTATAAAAACAAAATTTGCATTAATAATGAAAAGTGAGCTTATTTTAGAAACTAAAAATATCACCAAGGATTTTCCCGGTGTGCGTGCGCTTGATAAAGTCAGCTTTCAGCTAAGAAAAGGCGAAGTCCTGGGCATGGTGGGTGAAAACGGAGCCGGAAAATCAACCTTGATGAAAATACTCAGCGGGGCTTATTCTTTTCATAATTATGAGGGAGAAATTTTTTTAGAGGGGGAGCAGTGTAATTTTAGCGGACCGAAAGATTCTCAAGCAGCTGGTATTGCTATTATATATCAAGAGTTAAATTTAATACCGGAGCTTACTGTAGCCGAAAATATATTTTTAGGCCGCGAGCCCTTAATAGGAAAAAGCGGAATTATTAACCAAAAAGAACTTTTTTGCCGAACAGAAAATTTGCTAAAGTTACTGAATATCCCCGCCTCTGCGCATGAACAGATTAAGAATTTGAGTATTGGCAAACAGCAGATGGTGGAAATAGCCAAAGCGCTTTCCTATCAGGCTAAAATTTTGATTTTAGATGAGCCTACCAGCGCCCTCACTGAACAGGAAGTCAAGAGTCTTTTTAAAATGATAAATTCCCTGCAAGAACGAGATGTCAGCATGGTATATATCTCACATAAATTGGATGAAGTTTTTGAAATTACCGACCGCGTTACCGTGCTTCGGGATGGCAAGGTTATAGATACCCAACCCACCACACAGCTAACTCATCAAAAATTGGTAGCTTTAATGGTTGGCAGGGATATAAAAGATATGTATCCCAAGGGAGCAGCACAGGTGGGCGAAGTAGCTTTGGAAGTAAAAAATTTCTTTGTAGACCATCCTTTTTTATTTGGTGAAAAAGTAGTCAAAAATATTAATTTTAAAGTAAGAAAAGGGGAAATTTTAGGTATTGCCGGCTTGATGGGGTCAGGCAGGTCAGAGCTGGTATCAGCTATCTTCGGTGCTTTTCCTGCTGATTCTGCCGGAGAAATTTATATCGAAGGCAAAGAGATAAAAATTAATTCTCCTTACCAGGCCATAAATTATGGCCTGGCTTTGGTAACCGAAGACCGTAAGCTTTTTGGATTGGTGTTGAGCATGCAGGTAGGAGAAAATATCACTTTATCCAGTTTGGAAAAACTAAGCTGGTATCAAATAATCAAAAAAAGACAGGAAAATAAAACTATAAAGCAATATATCCAGAGCTTGAGAATAAAAACCCCGGCCTTTGAAGCCGTAGTTAATACGTTAAGCGGCGGTAACCAACAGAAGGTGGTAATTGCTAAATGGTTGGCTACAAACCCAAAAGTGCTTTTGTTAGATGAACCTACTCGAGGGGTGGATGTGGCTGCCAAAGTCGAAATTTATCAACTGATGAATGAACTAACTAAAGAAGGAGTAGCTGTGGTGATGATTTCTTCGGATTTACCTGAAGTCTTGAGTATGAGCGATAGGATTTTAGTAATGCACGAAGGTCAAATAGCCAAGGAATTTATTGGAAGCCAAGCCACTCAGGAAAAAATAATGTTTTATGCTACCGGGGGCAGGTGATAAACGTGGGAAAAGAGAATTTCTGGGGAGTCTTGATAAAAAAATATGGCAATTTAATCGGCCTTGTAGTCTTAATTATTATAACCACTATTTTAACCGGGGGGACATTTTTTACACAGAGAAATTTAGTAAATGTCTTACGCCAGGTATCCGTAAACGGCATTTTGGCTGTGGGCATGACACTGGTAATTCTTATAGGCGGCATTGATCTTTCTGTCGGCTCGGTAGTAGCTCTGACCGGCGTAATGGTTGCCCTGGCACAACCCCTGGGCATAGTGCCTGCCATTATTATAACTCTTCTGGTTGGCGCAGTTATTGGCGGATGCAATGGTTTCTTTGTTACTAAATTCAGAATACCTCCATTTATTATTACTTTAGGTATGATGACTATTGCCCGCGGCCTGGCTTTGGTATTTTCTAAAGGACGAGCTATAGCCGGCCTTAATGATAGTTTTTTATCTATAAGCGAAAGCTATATATCCCCCTTTATTTCCATTGGTATCTTTATTTTTATCTGTTTTATTCTGGTTGTTTTTGCTTTAAAACGAAAAAAGGGGGCAGTGTTTCGCGAGAAAAATTTCAGGTTTAGTTCGGTTAAAATAATTGATAGTTTATTTATTATGGCTACCATTGCCCTGGCAGTTTGGCTGGTGTTGTACCGCGGCCTGCCTATGGGAGCAGTAATATTTTTGGTTATAGCTTTTATGGGAATTTATACCTTACGCCAAACCAGATTTGGTCGTTATGTATATGCTGTTGGTGGAAACGAGGAAGCTTCCCGGCTTTCCGGCATAAATGTTAAGTTAGTCAAATTTTTAGTTTTTACTATTATGGGAGTTTTGGCTGCCATTGCCGGAATGGTTTTAGCGGCCCGGCTTAATGCCGGGGTGCCAACCTCCGGAGTTATGTTTGAATTAGATGCTATCGCCTCTGTGGTTATCGGTGGAACCAGCCTCTCCGGGGGTTATGGCAGTGTTGGTGGTTCTATCGTCGGCGCTTTTATCATTGGTACTTTAAATAATGGTATGCAATTATTACACATACCTTCTTTTTATCAAGAGATAGCCAAGGGTGCTATTATTATCGGCGCAGTTTTAATAGATAGAAAGAAGAAATAAAACAGGTAGGTTTTATGCAAGAAAAGAAGATTTTCCTAAAAAACAACTCTTTTATCCTCAACAACAAGCCTTTCTTTTTTTACGGCGGTGAAATTCATTATTTTAGAATTCCTTTTAATAAATGGAGGATGCATCTTAGGAGAGCCAGAGAAGCCAATCTAAATTCTGTATCCACTTATATTCCATGGCGCTGGCATGAATACACACAGGGCAAGTTTGATTTTACCGGCAGCACCATAAGAGAAAGGAATTTATTGCTTTTCTTAAAGATGGCGCGGGAAGAAGGCCTATATCTTTTTTTAAGAGCGGGCCCTATTTGTCATGCTGAATTACTTGATGACGGACTGCCTGGGTGGCTTTTTGATGATTATCCTCAAATATGCTTGAAGAAGGCGGATGGTTCTTTTGCAGAAAAACCCTTGGTTTCTTTTTATCATCCAACCTACCGGAATTTTGTTAGAAAGTGGTATGAAAAGATAATGCCTATTATTGCCTCACACCAAATTAGCAATGGCGGCAATGTAATCCTTCTTCAGCTGGATAATGAAATCAGCATGCCCAATTGGCTCAGCAAACAGCCCGACCATAGCCATAAGACAAAGAGTCTATATCGGGATTTTTTGAAGAAAAAATACGGGTGCATAGAAAATTTAAACAAAGCCTATCACTCGCATTTTAAAGATTTTTCTAAAATTGATCTACCCGTTTTTTCTTTATACGATAAACAGCCTGGTCTGGTATATTGGGACTGGGCTTCTTTTTGGCGGGAGTTTTACGCCGGTTATTATGAATTTCTGGCAAAGACTGCCAGGTCTTTAGGAATAGAGGTGCCGCTGGTGGCTAATATAGCCCAGTTTGCAGATTTTGATGTTTACGGAAGAGGCATTTTTAGCCCCATGACTTCTTCTATGTTTAAAGATTTTCCCCGCAAGATAAAAGATTTGGTTATAGGCGGGGCTTATCAGATGAGGCGCCTTGATTATGAAAATTTTCATGATATAGCCGTGACTACCGAAATAGTAAAAATGATATCCGGCAAAAATTCTCCCTCTATGTGCGTTGAGCTGCAAAGCGGAATTATGTTCGATAAACCCCTAATTTATCCTTCAGACGTGGAATTGAATATCTTTACTTCCTGTGCCCACGGATTAAATGGCTTAAACTGTTATATGTTTGCTTCCGGAAAAAACTTTCCTGACATGGGTTGGCTTGGCACAAACCACAGCTGGCAGGCGCCGGTTGCTTTAGATGGCAGAAAAAGGCCTCATTATGAGTCGGTGAAAAAGTGGGGCCGGATATTTAAGATTTTTAATAAAGAACTAGCTTTTTCTAAGAAAGAAGCTGATATTACGGTTGGTTTCTACATGCCTTATTATATGACAGAGTATCTTAAAGGAGATTTTGTCGGGAAAATAGAATTTCAAAGAAATAAACTCTTTTTTGACGGCATTTGCCGTTTGCTTGAACTTTGTGGTTATAATTTTGACATGGTTGATATTCAAATTGCCCGGCTTAAGGACAAAAAAAATCTATTTGTTTTCTGCCTTGATTTTATGGATAGAGATACACAAAAGAAACTGGCTGACTTTGTTAAGCAAGGCGGCAAGCTCATTATCGGCCCCGAGTTACCTTTAAGGGATTTATCCGGTAGAAAGTTTACTTATTTAGAAAATGAATTAAAACTTTATCCGAAAGAAACTCGTAATTTATTTATTCAGCGCAAGGGAGAGCTTTTGCATGTAGAGAAGCCCATCAGAATTTTCGACTCCGTCAAAGCCACAGCTGTCCTTGAAACTCAAAATGGTGAGAAAGCAGCGGTGTTTAAAAAAATAGGTGAGGGCAAAGTGGTTGCTTTTGGTTTTGGCCTTACTCATACCTTTGGCTATCATATTGACCTTATGCAGGTTTTTTTAGACAAAATAGGCCTTAGGCCCGGAATAAAGAATTCGGTCAGAGAAATACCGGCTGTTATAAGAAAGGGCGAAGAGAGCTCTTTTCTTTTCGTGGCTAACTATCATCAACTTGATAAAGACCTCAGTTTAAAATTAACCCTGGCCGATAAAGAGAAACCTATCAGGATACCTTCAGCCGGCTCTTTTAAGCTGCCGGGACGCACCTGCCGACTCCTGCCTTTAAATTATCAGTTCTCAGACAGATTGCGCATAATAAAGGCCACCTGCCAGATTTTAAATGTAATCAGGGCCAAAAATAAGATTGGCCTTAAACTGGAAGTCAGTCCAAACGCAAAAGAGGAAATAATTCTTGAGATAAAAAGACCTAAATATATAAAGATAGATGGCCGAAAGGTCACTTTAAACTTAAAAAAACAAACTCAAATTATAAAGTTTAAGTCGCAAACCACCCTGGCTTATATAGAAGTAACTTTTAAACCCTAAGGTTTACTTTTTAGATATTTTATAATATACTAATTTGAGGGGTTAGAATGATGAAAAAAATTGATAGAGATAAACGCGTTTTTCTGCATAAACAATTTTTAGATGTCCTCAAAGAGGAAATAAAGGAAGGTAAATACAAACCCGGAGAATATATACCTTCAGAGAGAGAATTAGTTGAGCGCTATGGCTTAAGCCGGACTACTGTCAGGCGAGCTATTTCGCGGTTAGTTGGCGAGGGCTGGCTTTATTCTGTGCCAGGCACAGGCACATTTGTTTCGGAAGTTATTTCAAAAGAAAAAGAACAACTAAAGCCAAAAAGCAAAGACATAGCTTGTATTTTAAAAGTAGCTCATTCACCGCTTGACAGCCCCTATTATTCTAAAATTTTTCGCAGTATGCAGGAAGAAGTTGCCCGGCGGGATTATCATCTTTCTTTTTATTCCTTTATTGAAGAGTCAAATCTAGATCTTATTAAAATTATAAGAGAGAGAAACCTTGATGGTGTAATTTTTATAGGGGGAATGAAAGAAAAAATAATACTTAATGTTTGCAAAAATAAAATTCCACTGGTAGTAGTTGATAATTACCTGAAGAAGAAGGATATAACCACTATAGTTCCAGATAATAAAAAAGGGGCTTTTGAGGCAACAAAATATTTAATTAGACTGGGGCATAAAAAAATTTATTTTTTAGGCGCAAGCCTTGATGATATTGCAGTGGCAGAAAGATTTAATGGATATAAAGATGCCCTGGAGCAAGCCCACATTTTTTACAAAAAAGAATTTTTTATTAAAAGTCATTTTCAAGTTTCAGACGGATACCGGTCAATGAGAAGTGTTTTAAAAACGGGAAAAATACCCACTGCTGTTTTGGCCATCAATGATGAAGCTGCTATCGGTGCCATGAAAGCTATCATGGAAAAAGGCAATTTAGGGGTACCGAAAAATATATCGGTAGTAGGTTTTGACGACATAGATTGGGCAGCTCATGCTAATCCACCGCTTACAACCGTAAGAGTTCAGAAGGAAAAAACAGGTGTTTTGGCAGTCAAGCTTTTAATTGAGCAGATAGAAAACCAGGATTTTATAGGCGTCAAAATTGTCACGCCGGTAGAGCTGATTATCCGCTCATCCTCTTCAATGCCCTCCAAAACTCAAAAAATTTAAATTAAAACTTATTTTTAACATTTTACCTGCACAATTTAAAGCATCTACTTCTTGAGGGTGAAAGAGAAAATAACTTTTTGACATTTCATCTCTTTTTGTATAAACTGGAGCTGTGTAATGGATTACATTGCAAAAAGAGAATATAGAAGGATTGAAAGATGGCTAACACCATAAAGGAAGTGGCAAAGAAGGCCAAGGTTTCGGTTGCTACTGTTTCAAGAGTTTTGAATAATTCGCCTCTTGTTAAAGCCGGCACCAGAAAAGAAGTTTTAAAAATAGTTAAAAAATTAAAATATTCTCCCAATGTTTTTGCCAGGGGCTTAAGCAAAAACAAGACAGAAATTATCGGCCTTGTGGTTCCGCCATCTCCTTTTTTATTTTCCGCTTATTTTTTTAATGAGGTATTAAGGGGTGTTGAGTTTGCAGTTTCCCGCAATAATTATAAATTGCTGCTTAATGTTGATAAATCCAGTTTCGAGAAAAGCGAAGTTATTACTCTTTTTGACCAGCGGCAGGTTGATGGTGTGATTATTGTGGCTATACCTCTTGATGCGCTGGCTAAAACCGGATTAGAAGAAAGAAAATTCCCGCTGGTTTTAATCGGTACTCACGCCCCAAAATTTAACTGCGTTTATGCTGATAATATAAATGGCGCTTTTTCTGCCACCCGGCATCTCATAGATTTGGGTCATCGCAGAATTGCTATTATAAACGGTGTTATGAATGGTTCAGACGGTCAGGAAAGGTTTGAGGGGTATAAAAAGGCACTTTTGCGCAATAATATCGAATATAGACAGGAATTAGTTGGCGTGGGCAACTTCAGACAGGAAGAGGCTTATAAAGTCATGAAAGATCTTTTGCATTTAAAACCTCTTCCCACAGCTGTTTTTGTCGCCAATGACCTTATGGCTATGGGCGCCATGAAAGCCATTAGAGAAAAAGGGTTGCGCATCCCGGAAGATATATCTATGGTGGGCTTTGATGATATTGACCTGGCTACTTTTGTTGACCCGCCCCTGACTACTATCAGGCAGCCCATGTTTGATATCGGCAGAGTGGCGGTTGAGAATTTAATTGCTATAATAGATAAAAAGCAGTCGAAAGTTGCACAAATTGTCTTAAAAACAAAATTAATTATCAGAGAATCAACAGCCGGATACAAAAAATAATCCATTAAGGTGAAAAGGAGTTTTTTATGAATTTTAAGATAACAGACAAAGCTTTCAAGTTAAATAACAAAGACTTTTTTGTTTATTGCGGGGAAATCCATTATTTTCGTCTGCCTAAAAGAGACTGGGAAAAGCATATTATTAAAGCCAAAGAAGCTAATTTAAATTGTATTGCCTCATATATACCCTGGTCCTGGCATGAATACAAAGAGGGAAAGTTTGATTTCAAGGGAAAGACAAATGCTTCCCGAGACCTGTATGGTTTTTTAAAATTAATTAAAGAACACGATCTTTATTTTATCGCCAGGCCCGGCCCTTATATTCTGGGGGAATTTACAGACCAGGGTGTACCCGGGTGGCTGGTTGATAAATATCCTGAAGTTATCCAGAGAGATTCAAAAGATAAGCCCATTTCTTCTAAAGTGGCTTCGCTTATGCACCCTGTATTTTTGAAATATGCAGAAAAATGGTATGACAAAGTAATGCCCATCATAAGAGAAGGGCAGATAACCAAAGGCGGTTCCATAATAATGGTTCAGGCCTGCAATGAAGCGGGAGTTGGCATCTGGATTGGAGGCGAAGGAGATTATAACCCGGTTGCTCTCGATTATTTTCACCAACATCTTAAAGAGGAATATAAAGATATAAAGAGGCTGAATTCTATTTACGTAAGCAAATACGATAACTTTAGCCAGGTAGAGCCTCCGAGATTACCTGCCCAATCAAGGCAGGATTTAATCCGTTACTATGACTGGCACAAGTTTCATAGAAGATATTATTATTTTTATATAAAGTTTCTGTACCAGCTCATGTGCAAGAGAAAGATAACAGTCCCTGTTTTTCATAATATTCCGGGTTGGATTTTTGGCAAGGCCAATGATTATCCGGTTTGCGCCACTATGTATAGCGAAGTAGCTAAGCTCTATCCTAAAGTATTTCTGGGTGTTGACCATATTCCCGAAAATCCTTCTTTTAGGAATTTTCACGATGACTTAATAGCCAACCAGATATCCAGGGCCATCCAGGGAGGGAAGGCTCCTCTTATGGTAGTCGAGCTTCAAGCCGGTACACGGGAGCACTGCGTCAGAACTTATGCCAACGAACTGGATTTGTTTTATAAGGCATGCCTGGCCGACGGTATTACAGGTATGAATTTTTATATGTTTAGTCAGGGCATTAATCCTAAGAGAAGAGGAAGCATAGGCCCTGTTTTTTACTGGCAGACGCCGCTTAACGCTAAGGCCGAAGAAGACCCGCTGTATTATAAAATAAAAGATTTAGGGCAGTTTATAAAAGAAAATGCCGAAAAACTCATAAACACCGAAATTAAGAGTGAAGTTGCGGTGGGTTTTTATCAACCCTATTATCAAACCGAATTTCTAATACCGGCACTTGGTCCCTCAAAAATGGACTTAAAAAGCTTTTCCTTAAAATATGAACCGAAATTTTTAAGAGACAAAATTTTATTCGACGGCATTTTGAAAATCTTGCGGATTCTCGGTTTTACCCACAATATACTTGATTTACAGTTAGCCAAAATTGAGGAGATGCTTAAATTTAAGCAACTGTGGGTAGCATCTTGTGATTTTATGGATAAGGATACACAAAAGAAATTAGTTGATTTTGTAAAAAGCGGGGGCAGCTTGGTAATAATGCCTACCTTGCCCGATAAAGATTTATATTTTTTAGATAATAAATATATGTATGAAGAATTTAAGATAAAAAAGAAAAAAACGGTTTATCCCGGGTGCCCCAAAATAGATATACTGAAAGTCAAAGATTTGCATTG
>DAOVKU010000084.1 GCA_030631665.1 Candidatus Omnitrophota bacterium | reverse complement strand
CAATAAATCATGAAGAAAGAAAGAGGATTTTTTTATACATGGTTGCCTGTCCTGGGGTGGACTGGTTTAATTTTTCTAATTTCAAGTTTTTCCTTTGCCTTGAAAGCGCAGCCTTCATTTAATTTTATTGATAAATTGGCGCACTTTTTTATTTATATGCCTTTGGGTTTTTTAGTCAGCCGGGCTTTATATTTAAGTGAAAAGAAAGTTATAAAAAGGAATTTTATTATTCTAACTTTGGTTTTTTGCCTTTTGTATGCCGTATCGGATGAATTTCATCAGCTATTTGTAAGAAATCGGCAAGCTGAGATATGGGATGTTTTTTTTGATTTTTTTGGTTCCGGCAGCGGATTAATTATTTTTAATTTTCTTAAAAAGAGAGTAATTTGATATGCCAAATATTAAATCTTTTAAAGGTTATTATTATAATCAAGAAATAGCCGGCTCACTCGATAACCTTATTGCTCCTCCATATGATATAATAAGTCCATCTCAAAGAGAAGAGCTTTATAACAAGAGCCCTTTTAATATTATTCGTGTTATTCTTGGCAAAGATCATCCGGATGATAATAGCATTTCGAACAAGTACAGCCGGGCTGCCGAACATCTCGGAGATTGGATCAGTAAAAATATTTTAAAAAGAGACAATCAACCAGCTTTGTATTTACTTAAACAAGAGTTTGAGCATAACTCCAAAAAGTACTCAAGATCAGGCTTTTTTGCTTTAATTGAATTGGTCGATTTTGATAGAAATCAGGTTTTTCCTCATGAAGAAACGTTGAATGCGCCCAAGGCCGACCGCCTGAAATTGCTGGAGGCCGTGAAGGCGCATTTTAGTCCAATCTTTTCTTTTTACTTTGATAATAAGAATGTAGTGGAAAGCACTTTCGATAAACTTAAAAAACAGCCCCCTTTCCTAAAAGTTACCGCTTCCAATGGCATTAAGAATTCTTTGTGGAGGGTAGTAGATAAAAACAAAATATCCAAAATAACGCAAATGTTGAAAAATAAACAGGTTTTTATCGCAGATGGTCATCATAGATATGAGACAGCTTTAAATTATAAAAAACTGCATCCGCAGGCCGCCAAAGATGGCGCAGATTCCGTTTTAATGTATTTTGCCAATATAGAACAGGGAGGTTTTTTGATTTTGCCAACCTATCGCCTGATTAAAAAGTTAAATACAATTGGCCGGCAGGAAGTTAATAGAAAAATAAAAGAATTTTTTGATATGCAAAAGATGCCTGACCTTGAAACTACCATAAAAGCCATAGAAACCACAGACGGCGCTCATAAATTTGGTTTATTTTCAAATAATGAGTTTTTTGTCTTAACTTTAAAAAATGAAGCAGATGCCGCAAGGGGCTTAGAAGCATCTCTTGGCGCAAACAAGTCTGATGATTATAAAAAACTGGACGTAACCATACTGGATGAATTTTTAATTAAAGACATATTGGCTGTGAATAGTGAAGAAGATATCAGCTTTACCAAGAATGCCGGAGAAGCTGTTGCCTTGGTAAAGGCAGGAGAGTATGAAATGGCATTTTTTCTCAAACCCACCCGTCTTACTCAAATTAAAAATGTAGCCCTTTGCGGCGAACGCATGCCAAAAAAGGCTACTTATTTTTACCCAAAACTGCTATCAGGGCTTCTGATAAATAAATTTTAGCAAAAAAATTCTTGATTTCTTTTGTGGATATGGTATACTTTCTAACAGAGAAGGTAAAACTTCTCAAGCACGCCTTAAGCCCAAGTATCGCAGGTGTCAAAAAGTGCAAATTTGAGGGATACCTCTAAAAAGAAGGCATTTAGAGGCATGGCGATACTACTTGCTGGCCACTCAGGATTGGCTAGGGGCTTGAGCTTAAGACGTGCCTTTTTTTATATATAGGAGTGCCTTTACAGATAGATGCCTGAATTACCAGAGGTCGAAAACGTAAAAAGAACACTTTTGCGCTTTATAAAAAACTGCAAAATATCCCACCTTCAAATTAAAACCTCCAAAATTGTCCGTTGCCCCGGACCTTTTTTTAAAAAAACATTAACTAATGCTAAAATTATAGGTGTTAGACGATACGGCAAAAATTTAATACTGACTCTTTCAAATTCCTTTTTTTTAATTATACATCTTGGAATGACAGGTCAGATACTCTTAAAAAAATCACTTTCTGATAACGATAAACATATCCATCTTATAATCAGATTTAAAAATTGTCCTTTTTGTTTTATCTACCGCGATATTCGTAAATTTGGTTATTTTAAAATTATCTCAAAAGAAGAGCTTAAACCTTTCTTGGAAAGAATGGGCCCGGATGCCCTGGCAGTGAACTATAAGGATTTTAGGCGTATCATTGAAGTTCATAAGAGAAAAATAAAAAATCTTTTACTTGACCAGCATTTGATTTGCGGAATCGGTAATATCTATTGCGATGAATTGCTTTTTAGAGCTAGAATTCATCCCCAGAGGCATTGCTCTACGTTAGGAAAAAGAGAAATTCGAAACCTTTATCTAAATATGAACAAAATACTCAAAGAGGCCATTAGGCGAGGCGGTTCCTCGGTGAGTAATTATGTAAGGCCTGATGCCAGAAAGGGAAGTTTTCAAAATTTTCATCGGGTTTACCGCCGCCAAGGGCGCAGTTGCCTGCGGTGTTCCGGTAAAATAAAAAGAATTGAAGTAGCTCAAAGAGGGACTTATTTTTGTCCTCATTGCCAGAAAAAACACACCTCTTCGCATTATTCATAAAAAGTAGTTAATTAGTAATTATTGACTTTTTTAACTGTTTGGTTTAAACTTAGAATAATGAAATTTTTCCATTTTTTATTGTAAAAATGTAAAGGATAAATAAAAAATGCCTAAAAAGATAAAACCAGCTGATTTAAAACGAATAAAAACTATTTCTATCAAAACCAGAAAACACAAAGCGTGCCTTAAAGATTTTGCCAAAATTGCCACTAAAAATTTGAGCCTAAAGGCTTTTATTGAAAATTTACCCAATATTCTTAAGGCCAATGATTTAAGACAACTAATAGCAAAAATAATAGATGCCAGAAAACAAAATAAACCAGTTATTTTGGCCTGCGGAGATGCGGTTATTAAAGTAGGTTTATCCAACTTGATTATTGACCTTTTAGAAAAAAAGATAATTACTGCTATAGCTATGCAGGGTGCGGGCATAATTCACGATACTGAAATTGCCCTTATCGGAGAGACCTCAGAAGACGTAGCGACTTCAATTAAAGATGGCACATTTGGTATGGCCGAGGAAACCGGCGAACTTTTGAATACTGCTATAATTGAAGGGGCTGCTGATGATATTGGTTTGGGTGAGGCTGTGGGAAGAAAATTAGAAGAGACAAGCCCGCCTTATTTGAAATACAGTATAGCCCGGACCTGTTATAAATTGGGCGTGCCTCTTACGGTTCATGTGGCGGTAGGCACAGACACAATTCATATGCACCCGGCTTGTAGCGGCGAAGCGCTGGGAAAAACAAGTCATATTGATTTTAGAAAACTGGCTTCTATAATTTCGCAATTAGAAGGGGGAGTTGTAATTAATGTAGCCTCGGCTGTTATTTTGCCTGAGGTTTTTTTAAAATCTTTATCTGTAGCCAGAAATTTAGGTGCGAAGGTAGAAAAATTTACCGCTGCTAATATCGACATGATAATGCACTATAGACCTACTGAAAACATTGTTAAAAGACCTACCCAGTCGGGAGGATTGGGTTTTAATATAACAGGAAATCTTGAAATAATTTTTCCTTTGCTTTATGCAGGAATAATAGAAAAGTTGGATTCTTGAGCATGAACCCCGCACCTTCTTTGCATCGGAGTTATGACTTTGTTGAAGCTGCGGGATTGATTGAAGGCTGTATTTTTGTAAAAATTGAAAAATTATTGAACAAAGAAGGTGCAGGGTGAAAGTACTGGTAACCGGCTCGGATTCTTTTTTAGCTTACCATTTAATATCCGCTCTCTTAAAGGGGGGTTGTAAAGTTTTGGGTTGCGACTTAAAAGAAGGCAAGAACACCCATGATTTACTCCAATCGCAAAAAGATTTTGTATTTCATCAATGTGATATTTCTAATTTCAAGCAGGTAGAAAAGATAGTTAAAGGCATCGATTGTATTTATCATCTGGCGGCCATTTCCAGTGAAAGACTTTGCTGCCAGGAACCTATCAGGTCATTTGAAATTAATGTAAAAGGAGCTATCAATTTACTTGTTGCCAATAAAGATAAAAAAGCTGCTTTTATCTTTATCTCCAGCGGTTCTGTGTATCCTGACTCGTCAAAACCAAAGAAGGAAGAAGAGGCCGGTTTTAGCGGCAAGTTTTATGGCACCTCCAAATTGGTAGCGGAGGAGTATGCTCATCTTTTTAGTAAAAGTTCCGATTTTCCGCTTACTATTTTAAGGTTTAGCCGACTTTACGGTCCGAGGATGAAGAGAAACCCTATTTATGATATGACTAAGGGCTTGGTGGCTAAGGATAAGATATTGCTTTATGAGGGGCTGGAATCCAACTATGATTTTATCTATGTTAAAGATGTTGTTCAGGCGCTGGTAACTGCCATGGACAATAAAGGAAGGAATAATGTTTTTAATATTTCTTCATCGTGTGGCATCAAGCTTAAAAAACTACTTACTCTTTATTTTAAGGTAGTTGGTTTTGAAGTGCCGGTTTTTGTCAAGCGCGAGGTCTCGCAGACGGATATACTTGATAACAGCAAAGTGCTCAAATTTGGCTTTAAGCTACAAACACAATTAAAAGAAGGCTTGAAAGAGACCTTTTTATATTTTGCCGGGGAGGCTTAAAGGCGGTTTTAAGGGATTTTTCAGGCATAATTTGCGAGAGATAAAAAAATGAGGAAGTTTTTATTTTTAGTTTTGATATTAGCAATTAGTTTTACTTTAGGTGGTTGCGTTGAGCGCAAACTTTATGTTAAAACAGATCCTCCGGGGGCAACTTTTTATTTTAATGATGAGGAAAAAGGCAAAACTCCTTTGTCTTTCGATTTCGAATGGTACTGGACACATAAGGTGCGCCTTGAAAAAGAAGGCTATAAGCAAATAGAGAAATTTGAGCTAATTAAAGCCCCGCCTTATATGTGGTTTCCTGTTGATTTTTTTATGGAACTCCTCCCATTTAAGATCAAAGATTATCATTACCTAACCTATAATCTGGAAAAAGCTTCAGAAAAACAATAAAACAAGAAAGAAGCTAAAAAGACTAATTGAGTAAAAAGAATAGAATTTATCCCCGTATTAAAAAATATAAAACCCTTCCTTAGGCCTTTTCCTTAAAGGAAAAGAAAGGCCTACCCTTTAGGGTTAGACGCTTCCTTCAAAGGAACAGGAAAGTCTATCCTTTAGGATTCAAAGGAATAGTAAGGTCTATCCCTATGGATAAGACCCCTCCTTCAAAGGAATTAGGCGGGTCTATCCCCGTGGATAAGACCCTTCCTTCAAAGGAATAGTAAGGTCTATCCCTATGGATAAAAGGAGAAATAAGTATGTTGAGATTAATGTGTAGATCCAAACTTCATAAAGTAAAAGTAACCGAGACTAATCTAGATTACAAGGGCAGCATAGGTATCGATGAGGACTTAGCCGAGGCAGCTGGGATTTTAGAATTGGAAATGGTGCAAGTTCTAAATTCAGAAAACGGGGAACGTTTTTTCACTTATTGTATTTTAGAGCCTAGAGGCAGCGGAAAAATTTGTTTGTACGGGCCGGCTGCCAGAAAGGGTGAAGTCGGAGATTTATTAATCATACTTTCTGTAGGTTTTTTTAAAGAAGAAGAGCTAAAAAATCTAAAAGCAAAAATTGTTTGCGTAGATTCGAAAAATAAAATTGATGAAAACAGAACTCGCACAATGTAAAGTGAATATAAATAATCAAGCAGATATCAGTTGCCAGTTTTAGCAGTTATAAGTTATGAAAAAGAAAAATTTAGCCGAGAGAATT
>DAOVKU010000026.1 GCA_030631665.1 Candidatus Omnitrophota bacterium | reverse complement strand
TTCCAAAAGGTGTTTCCTTTTTTATCTATCAATTTGAATTCGAGATTATTTTTCTGAGAAACTCCCTTAATATAAAAAACAAATTTATATCTTTGAGGCAAAGATAATGGGCAGTCTTTAACAGTAACAACATAAGAATCTGTTGAACCCAAGCTGTAATCCAAACGCAAGCAATTTTTCTCAAGGCCTTTTTCAATGAATAACTCAAGTTTTGCGCCAGGCCCCTCAATCACTTCCCAGCCTGTCAATTTGTTAAAACTCTCGAGAACCCTTCCGGAAGAACTATCTGTTCCAGCCTGGACCTCGCAACATAAAGAAATTACCGCCATTAGTATTAAAATACATTTAATCACACTTTTAAAATATCTCATCTCTGCCTCCTAATATAAAAAATTCAGAAAACAACAACAAATATTAAATTTATACTGCCTGTATTTTTTAGCCGCAAGTAAAACCACCTGCGGCTAAAAAAAATAAATTAATATTCACCGATAAAATCCAACTATTGAAGAACAGGTATAACTGTAACGCTGGCGCCGTCAAACCATACGTATGAACCTCCCGCCGAACCTATGGGCATATTTTCGCTTAAGCAGCTCACCACCACACTAACTGTATCTTTGGGGGCAGTGCCTTTGACTATCTCCTGGAGCCAATCAAATTGACCTGTATGACTTTCGCTTTGAAAAGAAGCCAGAGGTTCATCACTAAGCCCAAGCCGCCTGTCATAACCAAAAAATTCTAATTTTAAACTGGCTTTTCCTTTGTAATTTTCTTCTCCCTTAATCCACATTTCAAACGTAAACTTTTCTCCTAAAATGACTGGATACAAACTATCGGGATTGTCAGGGTCGCAAAGAACTTGAAAGGCACAACCCCAAGCGTCATCTTTTGCCCACTCTAAATCATTTCCTACTCCAAATGACCATTTTCCCTCTTGGGGATGCCAGTCTGCAACCCAGTTAAAGGTAGCGGTTCCGTCATTTATCCAATAATCGATGTGGTCTCCTTTTTCAAAACCGGGATTCAATAATAAATTTTTTTGGGCCATGGCCTGGCCGGTTAGAAAAGGCAAAATAACAGTTATCGCTATTATAGCTATAAATCCTGTCAAAAATATTTTCTTCATTTACTCCACCTCCTACTTTTTATAAATCCGTTTATTTTTTTATTATACACCTATATCTTTATAACACCAAACGTTTTTATAGGTTAAGACTCACTACGGTTAAGTCTTTGAGTAGTTTTAGTTATTTCTTACTAAAATAAAAAGCAGAAGTCTTGGAAACAAGGGGGAACTGCTTTTATTGCAATCACAATAAAAACCAAAACTTCTGCTTTTAATTTGTATCTAAATTCCTCTTTCTGCTCTCGTGACAAACTCGTTTTTAGTCCAATTAGTGACTTTCAAAACAAAATAGACATACTATAAAGGTTGCCCGGAAACAATTATTGCCTTTAAATCATCAAAATAGATATCGCCGCCAGAACCAGGAATGCAACTTACTTTACATATAAACCTTGCCACTTTAGTACCCGCTGGGGCTATTCCTGAAACCGAAAATAGCTTCCATTCTCCTCTCGTTGTCTTACTTAGATGAACGCTTTCAACGCTCTCAACGAAACCATCTCCTCCCCATTCAATTTCAATAAATGCTTCTGCTCCTCCTGCCAGAGAACTCCGGCCTATCCTTGCTCCATCGGGACTCATAAGATATGCTGTAAAACGAACGAGTGTTCCTGGTTTTATGGAAATAAAATTAGTGTTTTCATCTTCTCTATTGTCATCACCTTGCCAAGCCCCGTGTTTTTCTGTCGAATCTCCTCCCCAGCTATTAAGTGACCATTGACCAGAACGACTATATAAATTCGAACGCTTGCCTCCCCAGCTTACTTCCTCCCAATAGTCAGCATCATCGTCTTCAGTCCAATATCTTTCTGTCTCATCTAAGACTAAAGATTTTTTTTGTTCAAATCCTGAATTCAATATTAAATTTTCTTCAGCCATTGCCAGCGCGGACGCCAAAAGAAGCATGGCTATAATCAATATGCCTATATACTTCACCTATCTTCTCCTTTCTTGCTTTTTCTAACAAACCCCATACCCATCAACCCTGCTCCTAATAACACCAAACTAACAGGCTCAGGCACTACATTTACAGATGTACCGCTAATGCCTCCCAGGATGTTATTGGCTGAGGTGTCAGTTACATAAGTATCTTCTATGCCGCCTGTTCCGGTGATAACATAATCTATGCAGGTGTCTGAAACCAGTGCCTTGGCCAAAAAATGAATTTGGGCAAAGGTGCCGCTTCCAAAAACACTGGTACTAAAGCTGCCTTCTCCGTAACTTATGGTGCCGGCTGTATTATCAGCTGTATTCTGTCCGTGAAAGTCCCAGTTAAAGGTGCTGTGGTAGAGCCCATCCAAGACATTAATGCCTTCGGTTATCCAGTTGTCTGTATCGGTATCTACTACCTCCAGGTAATCCGGGTCAAAAGAGAGCCAGACATTGAGAAAGGATAGCTGCTCCGGGTCAGAGTTAGATAATATCATATCTACGGTAAACTCACTTCCTAAGGCCACATCCTGTGAAGATGTTTCTAAAGATAAGTAGACAGCGGCCTGTGCGGGTAAAGTGAGGCTGAAAAATACCAGAAAACCAATTATCAATTTTAATGATTTAGCATACATAAAATTCTTTTCCTCCTTGTTTTTATTCTGCTCCTGAACTGCCGTAGTTAGACCTCAATATAGAAAAATCAATTCCATCTATCTGAGCGTTGCCATTAAAATCTGTTCTTGCATCCCAGTTGGAATCGCCTGGCTTTGTACCGTAGGCTGCACGCAAAATTGCAAAGTCCATTCCAGAAACGACGTTGTTGTTATCAGCATCTCCTCCTAATAAAGAAAAGTCTATATTTGGTGTAGTCTCATCTTCTATTACAATGATATTTGCCTGCTTGGCTCTTAAGGTGTTAGAGGACTTGGCGGTTAAGTCAAAGGTGCCGATTGGGAGATCATTTAGAGTATAACTACCGTCAACGGCGGTAGTAATTTGATATGTGTTTATGGGTATAGTTTCTCCTGGGTTTCTTAGCTCAAAGGTGATTTGTTCTGAATGATCAGTTCTGCCTTGAAGGGTGACTTGACCTGTAATTTGAGAAGAGAAGATAGGTGCGTAGGCTTGGAATTCGTAGAGGGAGTAGCCCCACTCGGTATTGAACCGCTGCGTTCCATGCATCCTTACATAGCGGGCAGTCACTGCATCAAACTCTATTTCATCTACACCCCCATTACCGCTGGCAGTAAAATAGACATCTGTCCAGTTTTCCTTATTATCAGAAACTTGAATTTGGTAAGCTAAAGCAAAGGCGTTTTCCCAGCGCAAGATAACCCCATTAAACTTTACACTCTCCCCCAGGTCTAAACAGAGCCATTGAGGGTCGCTGGGTTCACTGCTCCATCTGGTTGAGGAGTTGTTATCGATGGCTTTATCTGGAGTGAATTGGGGATCATCCTCCCCTGGACTTTTATCCTGCACAGATGAAGCGGTGACTTCTTTTACATAAAGAAAAGGTAGGGCTCTATTTATCCGCTCTACATTGCTGTCTGTATCTAAGTAAGTAGAAAGCAAATTCAATAAATACTGCTGGGCTATCACGTCAACTCTTCTTGAATACAGGCCTGTTCCCGGGTCTGATTCTTCAGTTAGCCTGCCTCTTAGCTGAAGCCTTGAAATAACAACAACCCCTTCTCCCCAGACAGTTTCTAATACATTAGCATATTTTAAATCAAGGCCGCTTCGGGCTAAAACCAGCTTTTTATTAGTTGGAAGCTCAACATCACACTGTGAAATCATCTCACCACCCCAGCCGCCATTGAACATCTTCAGGTGGTTTTCATCAATATTATTCCATAAAGAAAATTTAAGCTCGGCGTTAATCTCAAATTCATATAACGAATAACCCCACTCTGTTGCTCTCTGACTGCCATACACCCTGATATAACGGGCGGTTATTTTACTAAAAGTTATTTCATCCGTATCACCATCACCGGTGGTGGTAGAATAAACCTCTGTCCAACTCTCCTTATCATCAGAGACCTCAATGCTGTATGAAACAGCATAAGCGCCTTCCCAATGCAAGGTTACCCCGCTAATGCTTACCCTTTGGCCAAAGTCTACACATATCCATTGCGGGTCACTACCGTGCTGACTGCTCCATCTGGTTTCCATATTGCCATCAATCGCCTTCCCAGGAGCATATTCAGGATTATCATCTTCTATAGATGAAGCGGTGGCTTCTATAAAAATATTTTCCTCTATAAAACAATAAGAATCATAACCGCCTTCAAATTTATCCTCACGCTTGTTCATAGCAATTGATAAATCAGACAACAGAGAATATTCTTGTTTCTCATAATTAGTGATATTATAACTGGGCTCAATGATTATTAGGGTATGTCCTTTTTTTACAAAGCCCGTAATCTCTTCTAATCGGGAGTTATAGTTAGTATCTAATAAAGCTCCTTCACCTAAGATTAAGATATTCTGCTGGGAAAGCTGGGTGCTATCATAATTGATAGCATTTAAGCCTAAGGAGGTAAGATAGTTTAAGATTTCATTATCAGGATCATAGACCATAAATTTGGCTGAAGATAAATTGCCTGGTATAACAGGTTCAAATGCATGGGCAATCTTTTTGCTTGTGGCTACTACCTCTGAATCCTCTATTAGCTCTGCTTTGAAATAGTAAGTGCCTGTATCAGAAGGCATTGTCCAGTTTATGGGTTCAATGCGCATATCAACAGCAGTAGTAGGTGAAACATCATTGACAGGATAATCCCCTACATTGATTATTATTATATCATCCTCATCGACTATGGAGCAGCGTAAGGTGCCTGATTTAGGCTGTGTAGTATCGTTAAAGATATAGACATTTATATTATAATTTATATCTTTAAGGAAATGCCTGTCCCAGAGTTCAATGCTTACACCGAAAGGAGCAAAGGCATCTTCTAAGGCAAACATTATGGGCAATACCTTTTCAGGCGAGGGATTTACAATATCGGTAAGCCAGTTGGTAGTACCTGCCTCTGAACTGCTTAAATAACAGAAAGGTGCTACCCCGTCTATATCCAATCTCCTCCACAATTCAGAGAGGTCTGAAGCAAGTAAGGACTGATGCTTCAAACGCTGCTCATTAGTGCTGTTTTTTCCGAGCCAACGGGCAACTTCTTGTCCGGAAAAGTTACCTGTTTCGCCATTTTTCTTTAGCCAGAACCAAATATATTCATTTAATAGAGTAGGTTCTTTACTGTTTGTCATGCCGTCTATAGAGCGGCTATATCCAAAGTTTTGATTATTTAATACCGGCCCTTTAGAATAAATATAAGGGTGGTCTTCTGAGAAATCTATGGGGTTCCAGTTGCCCGGTTCAAAATCGCGGCCCGGATTTATACCGCATTCCCAGGGCCGGGTGGGGTCAATCTCTTTCATCTCAGGAATAATTATTTTCCTAATAATATCTATACTTTGTTCTCCTCCATCATGAGGTTCATTTTGCGCATCCCAAATAATGATGCTTGGATGATTCCAATTGTCATAAAGCCACTGGGTAAATTCCTTCCTTATCTGATCCTCCGAGCCATAACCAGGGCCGCCAGGCACCCAATCATAGGGATACTTAACCGGGGCGCGAAAGCCCCATTCGTCTTCAAGCATAATGCCGTATTCATCAGCAATATCATACCATTTGTTATTAGCATGCCCCATATGCATACGGAAAAAGTTGAAGTTGTACGCCTGAGGAATATCCACCAATATTGCCTTTATCCAATTATAATTCCATGGCCGCCCTTCCCGCTCAGGGTCGGAGAGGAATCTGTGAAAGCAAATATTGCCTCCCCTTAAGAAAATACGGTTATCATTTAGATAAAAATCAGAATTAACTATTTTGAATTCTCTCATACCAAAGGTAATAGTTAAAGTATCTGTTTCCATTTCTTCAAACTTTATTTTAGAAATCAGTTCATAGAGGAAGGCGTTATCCGGAGACCAGAGATTTACTTCGGATATAGGTATTTCAAGAGTAAAGGTAGCTTCTTTTTCAAAAGAGTAAATAGTAAAATCACCGGCAATCTCCGGCGAAGCTACAGCCCCTCCTGACTTTTCAAAGGCCCGTGAAGATATAGAAATATCCTGGGTTGAAGCTTCCAGATTCTTCACTGTTATTCTGGCTTCAGCTATTGAAGTATCAATATGAGGAATTATCTGCACCCTTTCTATAACCAGATTATTAAGGAGGCGTAAAGAAACATCGCCCCAGATGCCAGGAATCCAGGTATCTTCTTCATAATCATAACCCACGGCGCTGTAGATGGGTAAGAGTCTTTTTTGTCCCACTCTTACCAAAAATACGTTTTCGCCGTCATAGTTTATCGCATTTGTTGCATCATATTTATGAGAAGTGAAACAACCAATATAATTGCCTAAATATTCCCCGTTAAGCCAGACATCTGTTCCATACCTTGCCTGGTCTATTTTTAAAAATGCGTGGCTGTGTTCTTGAGAGGGAGTCAGGGTAAAGGTTTTCTTATACCAGAAATAATCATAAGCCCAGCAGTCTTTAACCTCGGGAATGGCCGGTTCGGTCAAATCTACCAAGCCGGGCACCGAGACAGTATAATTAAATATTACCGGCTCTGCTTCTGTTGCAGAGGGCTCAAGCTGCCAGCTGCCATTAAGGTCGATTACCTCTTTTGGCACTATCGGAGCCCTGGCAAGAATACATCCATCGTCAAAGTTAACAGCTGAATAGCCAGAGCCTGTATCCATACCTTCGCTTGAACAAACAACAGCTATACTAACTGTACCCTCAGGCACCACACCGATAACCGTTTCACAAAAATAAGCAAACTTACCTGTATGAGCGGCGCTGGTAAAGGTTTCTATGGGCGCACCGGCATAACCACTGCGCCTGTTGTAGTCGTAGAACTCAATTTTAAGAAGTGCATCACCTGTATAATTGTCCTCTCTCATCATCCACATACTAAAGATAATAATCTCCCCTATGGTTACAGGATACAAACTATCAAAGTCAGCCGGGTCACGCAAGACCTCGAGCGCATAAGAGCTGGCCCCTGGCGGCCCTCCGTCATTCCCTATATTAAATGCCCAGCTTCCCTGATGGGCGTTGGCCTGGATAACTCCCTTATAAGCGGAGTTACCGCCCTTTTCCCAGTAGTCGGCGTCTCCGCCCCAGCCGGTGTTATCCTCAAAACTAAAGTTGAGTAATAAATTTCTTTCTACACTTACTACGCCCTCATCAAAATTTACTATAGAGCTCCCCTCGCCTGTCTGCATGCCTTCGCTTGAACAAACTACAGCTACGCTGACTGTACCTTCGGGGGTAGTGCCACTGACTATCTCTTTAAACCAGTTAAATTGGCCTGTATGAGCATCACTTTGAAAACACGCTATAGGAATGCCTGCAAATCCACCTTGTATGTCGTAGTCATAAAACTCAATTTTAATTAGAGCTTCTCCGGCATAATTGGCTTCACTCTGAATCCATGCAGAAAAAGTAAACATATCTCCAACGCTTACAGGATACAGATTATCAGGATTATTTGGGTCGCGAAGAACTTGAAGACAATGTCCAACAGCATCGGCCGGCCCGCCATCATTTCCAAAACTAAATGACCAAGTCCCTTGGTGAGCAATTATAGTAGTCGGCCCCTTAAAGCTAGGGCTAGGGGGGATACCGCCTTTTTCCCAATAAGTAGCTTCGCCCCACCACTGGCCATCATTGGTTTCAAAGCTGTAATTCTGCAGAATATTTGTTTGAGCAATGGCCTGGTTTGAAATAAATGAGAAAACAATAAGTATGGCTGTCATGAACAGTAATTTTGCCGGGTATATCTTTTTCATTTTATCCCTTCACTCTTATTTCTTTCATTTTTAACCTACGAGAAACTCTCTTTTGATAAATCTCTTTTCTTCGGCAAAGACAATAAACAAATTATCCCAAAAACTAATTGTTTTAAAACTACTTTTTATTAAAACCTGGCGGGTTCATCTTTTATGGGTGTTCCATCTTACACTGGGGGTGAAGAGGAATTTTTAAAACATAGAAAACGAACCCGCCACCTAAAATCTCTTGCATAAAGAATAATATCTTTATTAAAACTTTTATTAATATTTAAATATGAAGCCGTGGGCTCACCCTGATTTTAAGGAAGTAGCCTTTCACAAGATGAGCCCTTTTTGTATTATCTCGCTGTGTTATCTCTTTTTTCTTGAAATGCCAAATAAACCAACAAGACCTGTGCCAAGCAATAGCATAGTTGCTGGTTCCGGGATAACGTCAAAGTCAACATCATCAAATTTACCACATGTTGCACCCGTAGCAGTAGTACCAAATTCGACTATAACCTTGTCGGCGGTAGCAGGCGCTACTACATTATAACTGGGGTTGGTGTAGGTGCCTCCGGTAATACTGATACCCTGATTCCACGGAGTAAGTGGAGTTATACCAGAATACCAGCTAAGTTTCATGTAGTAGTCAGTTGTGTTAGCATTGGCATCGGCCCAAAGACTGTAAGTATACGTTGCGTCTCCGGTAATGCCGGTAATTTCCTGGGAAAGTGCACCAGCTCCCACACTCCACGGTACTGATATTGCTGCAAGCCAGTCTCCGGAATGAGGATTTGGAGCTTCCCAGTCATGTACACCGGCTGTACCAGCCAATGTCCACGCAGTCTGGCTGGCTCCATCTTCAAATCCAGCATTGCCAAGTAAATTCGCATGGGCAACTGATGGTAAGGCAATAAGCGTTAATACTGCAATTGTTAGTGCTGCTAAATATACCTTTTTCATGTTTTTCACCTCCTTTCTTGATTTCGTTGATTGTTACTGATAATATCTAAAAGTACTAATTAATGAACAAAACTTTCGCTGTATAACAAATTTCAATAAATTTTTACCTTGTTGTAGCTCGCCTTTTTACTCCCACAAGACCGAATAATCCCACCGCTAAACTGCCAAGCAATAATAGGCTTGCCGGTTCAGGAACAACGTCAAAGTCAACATCGTCAAATTTACCGCATATCGCATCCGAAGCAATGGTACCAAATTCGACTATAACCTTGTCAGCGATAGCAGGCGCTACTATATTATAACTGGGGTTGGTGTAGGTGCCTCCAGTAATACTGATACCCTGACTCCATACAGCAAGAGGAGTACTACCGGAATACCAGCTAAGTTTCATGTAGTAGTCAGTTGTGTTAGCATTACCATCGGCCCAAAGACTGTAAGCATACGTTGCGCCTCCGGTAATACCGGTAATTTCATGGGAAAACGCACCAGCTCCCACCTCCCACGGCACTGATATTGCTGCAAGCCAGTCTCCGGAATGAGGATTTGGAGCTTCCCATTTGTGTATGCCGGCTGTGCCAGTCAATGTCCACGCAGTCTGCTCGGTCCCATCTTCAAACCCGGGGTTACTAATCAGGTTCGCCTGAGCAGATGACGCAGTTATAACTAACATTGCTAGGGCAATCATCGGTGTTGCTAAACATATTTTTTTCATCTTATCTCACCTCTCCTTTTTTCGCTTTTCTACTCTAACTATTTACGCACACGTGTGATAGATAAATCAAATAAAAAACTGTTCCTTCTAACTTTACGCACACGTGTGGGTAAAAAACAAAAATTTTTATCCAACGGTTGACTGCCGCACTCTCAACCGCGTCTTCAAGGACACTTCCTCCACAGGAGCATCCGGATTTTCAATTATTTTTAACAGCAGCTTAATAGCCTTATCTCCAATATCTTCCAGGGGAGGTTTTAAGGTTGTTAGAGACGGTTTAATATAACGTCCGGTTTCTATGTCATCAAAGCCTACTACGGCAATATCTTCGGGTACCTTAAGTCCCTTCTCCTGAATAGCTCTTATAACCCCCATGGCCATCCTGTCATTAACGCAAAACATAGCGTCCGGCCGTTTAGTGACAGTATAAAGCATGCTCTTCATTTCTTCATAAGCCTCATGACAGTCCCAGTTAGAGTGCCTTACTATGCTTTCGTCGTACTCTAAGTTAAATCTCTTTAGGGCTTCTTTATATCCTTCAAATCTTTCAACACCATCTACCGGCTTCAATCCACCGCTTAGAATTCCAATTCTCCTGCGGCCCAGGCTAACAAGATGCTCTATGGCCTGATAAACGGCGTCATAATTGTCAACACTGACCGTATTCACTTTCCCGCTTCCCAGATACTTATTAATGAAGACAAATGGAACCTTTTCGTGCTGTAACTTTTTTACCTTGGCAGGAATTCTTTTATAATAGACATCATTTAATATCAATATTCCGTCGACTAACCAGTTTTCGACAATCTGGAGATAAGACAAGCTTTCATCTGCCCAATAATCGGTAGATTTAATCATAAGGGCATAATTATAGTTCTTGCAAGATTCTTCTATCCCTTTAATTATAGGTAAGATGTGGGGATCTAAAACAGGTGTAATTAAGGCAAAAGCCCGGGTTTTCTTTCTAACCAAACCGCGAGCAATTAAATTGGGCTGGTAATTCACTTCTTTTATTATTTGCAAAACTCTCACCCTTGTCTCCTTACCTATAGTGGGGTTATTAGTTATAACCCGGGAAACAGTCGAATGAGTTACGCCTGCTATCCTTGCTATGTCTTTTATGGTAGGTCTTTTTTTCATTTTATTTTAATTAACGTACACGTGTGCCCTAAATATACCAAACAAACAACTATCTGTCAAGAGGAGCTTCTTGCTTTTTTAGGGGGGGATTTTGCCTATAAACTATTTTGATTGTTCTTCTGATTCCTATCTGTTTATTACCATGGCTCTCGTTAAATCTTCATGGAAAAAATTTAAGCTGATTGCCTGATTACAAGCTGTGGCTTAAAAAAACGCGAGCAGTCTTTCTCTTTGCCCAAAGAGACGATTTTAATTAAACTCCCGGAGGCTGTAAAGGCCATATCTTTTATGGGCTGAGCAACAGTTGAAAGAGGAGGGAAAAAATTTTCACAACCAGGCATATTATCAAAGCCGATTACGGCTATATCCTGGGGTATCTTTCTGCCGGCTTTTTTAATGGCTGACATTGCTGCAAGTGCTATCCTATCATTAGCAGCAAAGACAGCATCCGGAGGTTCCTTTAATGTCAATAATTTCTCTATAGCTATTCTTTCATAATCTAAGTAATTGTGTGAATAATTATATTGCACATATTCTTTTATTAACTGCCTGCCTGCTTCTTTCAGGGCTTTTTTATACCCTTTAAATCTATCCTCAGCATCCACCCAGTTCTTATGGCCGTGAATAAAGGCTATTCTTTTACGACCGGAGCCCAATAAATGTTTTGTAGCCAGATATCCTCCTTTAACATTATCACAGTCAAAAGAAGAAACACTTCTAATGTGTGAACATAAAAGAACTAATGGCACTTTTTTACGTTTTAGCTCAAGTACATTTTTAAAATTGTTTTTTCCAATACCCAATAGTATAAAACCTGTAACTAACCTGCTCATATATAATTTTAAACATTCGAGGCTGTTAAATCTGTCCTGAGTAAATAACATAAGCCGGTAGCCATCTTTCTCGGCAGCCCTGTTCACCCCGCTTATTATTTCCCGGGTAAAAAACTCCATACCAAAAAGAGCATCTCCCGGAAAAACAAGTCCAAGAATATTTGTCTTTCCTGAAAAAAGCATGCCGGAGTGAATATTGGGAATATATGGATTTCTCTTGAGGTAATTAAGCACCAGGGTACGGATTTTCTCTGAAACATACTTATCGTTTCTTAGAACTCTTGCCACCGTAGTTCTTGATACCTTTAATTCTTTTGCTATCTTCTTTAACGTCCTTGGGCTCATAAACTTCCTCTAAATATACGAAAAATTAACTTCTGCTTTTAAAAAATAAAATCCATACTCTTTTATATTAAGAAAATAACACTGAAATTGGCATCATCAAAGAAACAAGAACCTTCGATGTTGTTTTCGGGGGCTTGTTGTATTAATTTGATTTTTGCCTTAGCAGCGCCGGAAGGCACAATGACTGCCGGGGTTGAAAAAAGTTCCCACCTATCATTGGGGCCGGTCAGCGGAGGGCTCTTTATGAGGGCATTGACAACTACATTATTGCCGGTATACCATTCTATCTGTATCCATGCTTTGGTATTATCTCTAATAGCATCATTGGTCTTACTTAATATATAGACGCTTGCTCTATACTTTTTGCCTGGAATAATGTTGACAAACTGTTCAAATAATCCATCTCCGTAATTCCAAGCCCAGGTCTTTCCGGATTGCCTGCCGCTTTTATAAGTATCCGTGTCATATGCAAAATCACCGTATGTAACCCATCCCTTGGAGTCAACATTTTCAAAACTAGGATTAACAAGCAAATTCTCAGCTTGAACACATAATGGTAAAGCAAAAAATATTACACCTAAAGTGAAAATGCAAGTTATATGCCATTTCTTCATTGCGCTTTTTCTTTCCTCTCGGTCTTTCCGCCTGTTACTACAATATTAGCCGGTAATTTGTAAAAGATTATGCAACTATCCGAAAATTCTGTCCACTTCTTGCCATTGAGATTTACTTCTTTAATCTCTTCTCCCTGAGGCAGTTTTAGTTTCAAAATAAAACCATTAGGAGGTTTTGCGTTGCCTGAAACTTTGACTTGCAAGGTTTCGTTTTCTTTCCCTATGGTATAACTCAAATTTCCATAGTATGTCGGAAAGTTTTCTATAGAAATTGCCTCTTTGTCCGAAATCCATTTTGGCGGTATGCCGCCTCCCAGAAGAAGTTGGCCATCTTTTTCATATACAAATAAACTCCTAAAAGAATTTATATAAATAGATGCTAGCCAGCTATGCGGCAAGTCACCAATAAACCATGGTTTTCTGTCATCGCTCAACGTTCCTTCCGCCCATTGATTCCAGGCGAGAGGTCTGTGAAGCTTCATATACTGTTCCAGCATTCTTATAGCTTTGTCTCTCTGATCAAAAAGAGTAAAAACTTGAGATATCCTTAAGGCATATAACGGGAAAGACCACTTGGACGTAGTCTTTAAGCTGGGGGAAAATTGCTCTGTCCAAAATATGTCAAAGGTATTATATAGAGAAACTTGTGGTAAATGTTTTGCTTCTCCTGTGGGCCAAACGGCAATAGCTATAGAAGGCGCATCAAAATCTCCTCTTTCGGCGCATCCGGGAATATAATTTAAATTTTTTAAATCTTGAACGCTTTTAATTGAATCATACAAGCCTTTTCCGAAATCTTCTGTTTCTTTATCTATTCGAGGCAACAATTCATTTTCTCCCAATGCCTCAGCAATAGTGCGCGCATCTCTCCATCCTTTAAGGCCCCAAAAATCATCCCAGTAACTATGTACTCCCGGAGGGGGGAAATAACCTTCGTGGCTGACAGATTCCGGAAAGATGCCATAAAATTTTCTTTTCTCTAAAGGGCCATCCCTATATTCATCGGTTAGTCTTTGCTTCCTTAAGTCCTCCATAAAATCAAGGACACGCATCACTGTAGGCAATTTATTTCTAAGCCATTCTTTGTCTTTTGTAAAAAGATAATATTGCAAAACGGCATAGATATACTGCCCCTGGCTGTCATATTCTTCATATATGCTCTCCCAGGCCGGATCAGGATTATCTTCCGCCACCATAATGGGCGGAACTTTGCCGTTTCTCTTTATATGATTGGTAATCCAATCAAGGTATTCCCTTACTTCCTCAGTATATCCCATCCTTAAAAGAGCAGAGGAGGTTATGCACGCATCACGAATCCAGGACTTTTCATAAGCACCGGACCCGGCTTGCAGCATAGGCCCGTCTCTATTAATAAAAATATAGGCTAAGCTGCTTCTGACTGTATTAGCCATCTTTACATTTGGAATTTCTATGCGGACCTGGTTTAATTTCTTCTCCCAATATCCGGTTACCTCTTTCTGCTTTCTGTTAAAATCTTTTAAAGATGTTATTTCTTTAAAAATTTTTGCCAAAGTTTTCTTTTTATCATGCAAAGGCACTATAAAGAAATATTCTTGTTGTTTTCCCGGCGCAAGTTCAAAATTATACTCCAGCGCTCCTGAGGCATAACCAAAAGGGTCATTAACCAATAACCCTGGAGTAGTAATTTTTCCTGTTTTGATCTCATCAACGATATCTCCCTGCATATACCCCAATGCGCCGAACTCATCCGGAATTTCTAAAGCAATTAATTGCTCCCGTCCATTGATTTTTATTATGCGCTTATTATCTGTGTCATATTCCAGGCTCTTAATCTTTGCCATTCCGCCACCCCATTGCCAGGAAGGATTTACCTGAAAAGGTCTTATGGTAAGAAATAACTTGCCGGCCAACTTTTTACTACTTTTGTTTTTCAGGATATAACGAATACAGGTAAAAGACTCACCCGCTTTCCCATGTGCGAATAGTTTCTGAGTAAAAATTAAATCATCGCTTTCCCAGGTAACTGTGGGCATGGGAAGATAGTCCTTTTCTAAAGATTGTGAAAGTTTAAAATCTGCGTAAGACAGAAGTTCGCCATTTAAATATATAAACGGCATTAAAGAAGGTCCCCGATTATACATCTGAATCATTCCATCTTCGCAAAATGTGCTTTCTGTTATATCTCCTTCAACTCCAACTACTGTCCAATATGCCTGATATCCTCCCACCCAATTGGGATAATATTTTTTCTGTGAAGGCTTAGCCTTTATCTGATAATAACTTTGCGCATCTAATCTCTTCTTAAGTAAATCTATGCAGTCTGAATTTTGCACCAATATCAACGGATCTTTGGTAATTCCTCCTGTTCCCCAGAAATCAAATACCCGAAAGGTAAAATTATTCGGCTTACCCGGTATGATATACTTACTTATAGATGAAGTAGTTAAAGTTTGATGTATGCTTGTAGACTCACAAGACATGCTCCCAAATGAAGCAACATGCCGGCCATTGATATATAGGTCATATGCATCATCTACGCCGCCCATCATTATAGCTGCTTTACCCTCATTCCAGTTTTCGGGAATAAATATATCTTTTTTATACCAGGTGTATCCGTCATAGCCGGGAAAACCCTGATCTTCCCAGGGCATCCCTAACCCTATTTCTTCCCAGCCCTCACTGGAAAAATCTTTAGAAAACCATTTATTTTTAACTCCCGTATTCTCAGGGTCTAACTTAAAATTCCATTTACCATCCAGAGAAATAATCTCCCCTGTATCCTTCTCATCCATATAATCAGAATCAATTCCATCTATGGAAATTTCAAATATCGAATAACCCCATTTGGTAGCTCTTTTATTAAAGAGCAGCTTAATATACCTTGCTTTAACCTTCTCAAACTCAATGTCTTCATACCCACCCTTACCTTGATTTTGCTTATAAACAGTCTTCCAACTTTCTTCATCAATGGACGTTTGAACTTCATAAGAAGCAGCGTAGGCATCCTCCCAGAATATTGTTAAACCGGATATTTCCTTGGTTTCTCCCAAATCGATTTTAAGCCATTCTCGGTCTGAAAAATTACTGCTCCAGCGGGACTGCATATTGCCGTCTAAAACATTTTCCGGCACAACTAAATCATCTTCTATTGAGGAAGCTGTAATCCTTACCTCGGCAGAAAGCCCCACAGAAGGAAGAAAAAAAAGTATAACTACTAATATCAAACCCATCTTCACAAATAAATTCTTCATATTATCTATCGCCTTTTTTTACCTTATTTTATTTATTGAAAGCAAATATGTTCCCGGGAACAGAAAACAAGAAAAAAAATAACTTTTTAAGCTCTGTACTTTATGATACCTTTCTGCTCTCGGGAACAGAAAAGGAAAAAATAATAACTCTTTCTTATAAAGAGCACTTATTTTATACCATATCTTCTATAAAATATCAAGGGGGACTTCTTGTCTTTTTAGAGCGGAATTTTGTCCATAACCCTAAGCTCCTGAGGGCTGTAAATTTCAAATTCCCAAAGAGAATAGCCCCATTCGGTGCCACGTTTTATTCCCAGAAATCTAATATAGCGGGCTTTAACCGACTCCTTTAATTCTATTTTATCTATACCACCATCGCCGGCATCGGTAGTAAATATATCATGCCAATTTTTATTATCATTGGAGGTTTGAATTTTATATACCAAACTAAAAGCAGTCTCCCAATTTAATACAACTTTACTAATTTTTCTAGGCTCTCCAAAGTCTAAAACAAGCCACTGGTTATCGCTATCCGAGCCACTACTCCAGCGTGTCTGAGCATTGCCATCAACTGCCCTGGAGGCCGCATATTCACTGCTCTCTATAGAAGAAGCTTTAACGGAGATGGGCTTAAGGGGCTTGATTATTTTTTCTGAACACAAAGAATTTTCAGCAGGCAGCTCATTTTTATTCAGAAAAACTTCAAATTCCCATAAAGAATAACCCCACTCAGTAGCCCTTTTTATGCCGGACATTTTTAGGTAACGCGTTTCCAGAGGTGTCTTAAATTTAATAAAATCTGCCCCTCCATTGCCATTTCTGGTATAAAAAATAGTTTCCCACCTCTTAGAATCCTTAGAAATTTGAATTTCATATTCCCGGGCGCAAGCTGCTTCCCAGTGTAATTTAATTCCATAAACATCCTTAATTTCTCCTAAATCAAGCTTAATCCATTGTGGGTCAGAAAAATGACTGCTCCATCTGGTGGACATATCACCATCAACGGCGCTAAAAGAAGTGCACACACCCTCCGCCGAAGATGCCTCAACTTTGCGAACAATAACTTTTTTATTCTTTAATTCAGTTAAGATTTGCTTAATTGCTCGCGAGCCGGGCCTATAAGTAGCTAAAAGATTAAGGAGATACTGTTGAGCCACCGGATCCACGCGGCGGGAATATAAATCAGAAGGCTTACCTGCTCTATCCAAAAGCCGTTCTCTTATCTGGATACGCGAAATAACTATAAGGCCATCCCCTAAATAGGTTTCTATTACAGCCGGGATTGCCAATTTCAAACCGCAGCTGGCCTCTATTTTAAAAGGCAAAGGGGGTATAATATCATACTCTGAAACTATTTCACCGCCCCAACCTCCATTAAACATCTTTAAATGTTCCTTCTCAACTTTTCTCCATAGGGAAAAATTACCATCCTCGAAAAATACATAAGATTCATTACCTCGCCAAGGCATGGGCTTAACCGTCACTGAAACCCCATTGCAAATCTCAACTTCCTGCTTACCTTGAATATTATAAGACGGTTCGATAACAATTAATGTCTTCCCGCTTTTAACAAAATCCGTAATTTCCCTGATATGCGACCTGTATTTTCTCTCTAATAAAGCGCCTTCACCTACAATCAAAATATCCTGTTTGCTTAGGTGTGAAGAATCAAAATCAGAAATTCTTAACCCCTTTGAAACTAAATAATCTTTAATTTCATTATCCGGGTCATAAACCATAATTTTTAAACTTAATATATCCTCAGGTGTTTTCGCATCTTCAAAAACATACGCTATTTTTCTGCTCACGGAAGCTTTTTCTTTTGTATCCTTCGGCATTAACTTTGCTTCCAAATAATAAGCCCCCGGAACATTTGGAAACTCCCATTTAATATCTTCTATTTTCATAGCATTTGCTTCAACGCTAACCGCCTTATTTTCTATAACCCTTACCTCATCACCGTTAATATCCACAATCCGGCAGATAAGCTGTCCCTTTTGTGAAAAAGGTTTATCATTAAACAAATAAACTTTTATTTTTCTTCTTTCACTTGTAAAGAAATGCCTGTCCCATAGTGCAATGCTCACCCCAAAAGGCGAAAAGACATTTTTTAAGGCAGCTAAAATCGGCTTGGGCCGTAAATCCTTGATATTCCCCATAAACCAGTGAGAAGTCGCACCTTCATTTACGCTTAAATAAACAAAGGGAGCAATTTCATCAACTTCCATACGCCGCCATAATTCTGTCAGCTCAGTCGCCAAAAAAGCCTGAAATTCCAATCTTTCCTCAAAGCTGGAATCCTCTCCAAGCCATCTAAGGACAACATCTTTCGTCAAATCAGAAACTTTTCCTTCTTTATCTATCCAGAAATATATATATTCGTTTAAAGCGACAGGCTCCTCGCATTGCTCAATTCTTCTGATAAAATCTAACCCGCCGGGAATTTGCGCGCCTAAAACCGAATGCACAGAATAAACATAGGGGTGTATTTCTTCAAAATCGGTGGGTTCCCAGGGCCTGGTGGGATCAAGCTTCTTCATCTCAGAAACCACATCGTACTTGACAAAATTAATCATGGGAAGCCTTTCAGGGTAATCATAAGTAGGTTCGTTTAAGGCATCCCAGATAATTATGCTGGGATGATTCCAGTTATCTTTAAGCCATTGCGTAAATTCCTCTCTTATCTGCTCTTTTGTGCCTGTAGCCAGAGACCAAAACGCCCATTCATTTTGAAGAAGCATCCCGTATTCATCGGCAATATCATACCAGCGGTTATACATCTGCCCTAAGTGATTTCTGAAAAAATTAAAATTGTGCTCCTTTGGAATATCAATTAATAATTTTTTGATCCACTCT
Organism: Candidatus Omnitrophota bacterium; assembly: GCA_030631665.1. Lineage (GTDB taxonomy): Bacteria > Omnitrophota > Gorgyraeia > DAOVKU01 > DAOVKU01 > DAOVKU01. Next base: position 246 of record DAOVKU010000026.1, on the reverse strand, counting down.
TCATCCCAGACTAAATCTTTTCTCTCAAGGTCAGATAAAAACCTGTGAAAGGCGATATTGCTTCCCTTTAAAACAATTCTCTTTTTATTAAGATAAAAATCTCCCTCTATTATTTCAAATTCACGCATACCAAAGTTAACTGTTAAATCATCTATTATTTTTCCATTTTGAATAATTTTAACCTTTGCCGTATACAAAAAAGGGCTATCAGGTGACCATAGTTTCATTTGTTTGATTTTTATTCCC
>DAOVKU010000007.1 GCA_030631665.1 Candidatus Omnitrophota bacterium | reverse complement strand
ATTACGTCTAAATGATTCTGAATCAACAGTAAAACCAAGTGTATCAACGAATCCGTAAACAATACTTTCTTTTCCAGTTAAAGCACAAATTTTTTTATCTTTTCTAGAGTTGCCGTAAACCTTCTTATAATATTTTTTATTCGGTGAAATAAAGCTAGGAAGTTGTGAAAAGCGAGAGTGTTTTTTTAAGAAAAGATTTGTCTTTTTGTTTTGCGGGGAGAAAGAAAACAAAATGTTTTCTTTAGACTTTAAATTTATTCTCATTTGTTAAATAATATCACATAATATATTGCTTGTCAAACTGTTAGGAAAATTTAAGTAAAATCTTTCCCTGAAAAAACAGCCATGCTGATAAATAAAATTATGATTATATAAAGAAGTGCGTAGCTAACACAATAAACAAGGTAAATATTAGGTATGGGAAGGTTAAATACTACCTGGCTTTTTATATTAAAATTTTCTAAATTTGGCAGGAGATAATAAGTTCCCTCACATATAATTCTTACTAACAGATTGGCTGATTTCTCAGCAAGGGTTTTAATATCACCTGAAAGATGACCAACAGCGTAAAACGCCAAACAAAAAAGTCCGCTTAAAGCCGGACTGGATGAAAAACAGGAAAATAATATAGCTATAGCCGTAATAAGCAATAACTCAAGATATATTAAAAAAATAGCCTTTAATAAAATCAATTCTACCGAATGCGTCAGTATAAAAACCAGGGCCAGCAACCCCAAGGCCATTACCAAAACCTCAAATAAGAGCACAAGTGCCAAGCCCAGAAATTTAGCAAATATAAATAAATGCCGGCTAACGGGTTTTGTTAAGATAGTATAAATTGTCTTTCTTTCTATCTCTTTGCTGATTAATCCTACACCAATAAATATGGCAATTAACATACCAAAAATAGATATGCTTGCCAATCCCATATCCTTAACAATTTTTAACTCTCCGCCAATGCTGAGATTTCCCAGGAGGACAGAGCCCATAATCATAAGTAAAGCAAAAAGAAGCAGGGTATAAAGTATGCGATCTCTGATGGCTTCCCTAAAGGTATTTAAGGCAATAGCCCTAATTGAATTAAGTAAATTTTTCATTATTCTAAATCCTGAATTCCGATTACTAAACCCTGATTTTCAATTCTTCTCAAGTTCTTTTATAAATATATCTTCCAGGGTTTTTCTTTGAGGGGCCAAAGAAAAAATTTTAGCTTTTTTCTGATTGACTAAAGATAAAGCAAATTCTACTTGTTGTTCATCCCGAGCATAAACTAAAACCTGGTTGCCCTCTTCTACTATCTGGCTAAAATTTTTCCTGATTTCCGCCATTCCTTCACTAGTTAAACTTTTAAAGATAATCTCTGTAAACCCATCCTCACGCTGAAGCATCTCATCTAACCTGCCGACATTTTTCAGCCTTCCGTCTATCAATATGCCTACGCGGTCGCATATTAACTCCACATCCCAGAGAACGTGGGTGCTAAAAAAAATGGTCTTTCCTTTTCTTTTTAAATCTATAATGATATCTCTTACCTTCTTTCGACCCCCAGGGTCTAGGCCTGCCATAGGCTCATCTAAAATAACTAGTTTGGGGTCATTTATTAAAGCCTGGGCAATACCTAAACGTTGAAGCATGCCTTTTGAGAAACCCCGAAGCTGCATAGTCTTAAATCTCTCCAGTTCCACTAAAGATAGGAGTTCTTCAACCCTTCGCCCTCGAATGCTTTTCTTTAAATGGCAGAGCTGGCCATAGTAATCTAAGAGTTCCCAGGCAGTCAAATAATCATAAAAATTTGAGGCCTCCGGCATATAGCCAATTTGAGAGAGAACATTTTGAGAATTGATATCCTGATTGAAAATTTTAACTCTACCCGCTGAGGGCTTTAGCAATCCGACAAATAACTTTATAGAAGTGGTTTTGCCTGAACCATTCGGCCCCAGATAGCCAAAGATTTCGTTTGATTTAACTTCAAGATTTAATCCGTCTAAAGCCTTTATCTTTTTTCTCAAAAAACCCGAAAAGAATGTCTTGGATAGATTATGAGTTTTAATCATTTCAGGGGTTCCTTTTTAAAAGACTTGAACGGTAGATTCCCAATCTCTCAGGATGAGTGCTGCTCCTAACCAATCCTGCTTCTTCATCAATATAATAATGACCGCCAAAGGGTTCTTTGGGAATATACTTAATCAAATTGCTCTTTACCAATTCTTTTAAACTAAGCGGCGTGTGATTATAAAGTTGCACATATCTCCTAACCATTTTCTCCAATAAATTCAAATCTCGTTCAATTATAAGCTCTTTTATCCTTACCTCTATCTCTTTTTTTATCATTTCATCTTCAGTGCCCTTATAAATCTCAATCAGAAATTCTATGGCATATTCCGGATTCCTGGCCTCCGCGTATAATCTGGAAGTCAGAGAGGGTAAGTAGGCCGGGTGACCAGGTGACCTTGAAGCACGTTCCATATAGAAAGCTGCGCTCTGATAATCACCCAAATAAAAAAAATAATTAAACCCTAAATAAAAAGGAAAGCGCCAGTAGCGCGGGCTGTGTTTAATTCCTTTTTTTAAGAGCCGGTTGGAATTCTCAATCTCCCCTGCTTCTAAAGCAAGAATAATAGCGCCGAACTCATAAGGGTCTTTAAAGGCAGGGCTTAAAGTGGTTACTACATCTAAAATATGATAAAGCCACTCATATTCTCTATCGCTTAAATAATGGCCGCCAAAATACCCAATAGCTTTAACATACAAAATATCAGCAGCCAATTCATCAAATCCTAAAACAGCCGATTTTATAAACCTTCCGGTGGGCAGATATAACAGGCTTTCGAATTGCGGATAGGCTTTTTTTATATTTTCTATATTATATTGTAAGACATAAACGCAGATTAATAAAAGTATTATAAGTATAAAAAGAAATGACCTGCCCTCGCGCATAGGATTTTTTTAATGCTGTCTTAGACCCTCCCTTAGGCCGTTTCATTAAAGAAAAAGAAAGGCCTACCCTTTAGGGTTAAAAGGAAAGAGTGAGGTCTATCCTTTAGGATTAAGAATTTAATTTTAACTTCTTTTTTCAAAAGAATACCATCTATTATGGAAAAAGGCAAGAAAAAAGCCGCCTCTTAAATTTAAGAAACGGCTTTTTTCTACTATGATTCTACTCTCAAAGCAAGCTACTATTACAAAGGTGTCCAGGCTTTAACTTTCACAGCGTCCTGATCCAGTGTAAAACTATCAAGGCTAGCAGCTGAACCATTGGCATAAGCATCAAAGGTGGCGGCGTCGCCCGTACCAGTTCCTGCGGTTACCGAATATTGATATCTCACGTAACCTCTGGGTTCAAATCCAATCACATCCCAGTTGTCGTCTGCAAGGCCAGTGGTAACCCAAGCTACAGGAGTACCTGTTGAAGCTGTGGCGGGACATGCTATGCAAGTCAGATATTTGGCTTCATCGGCAAAATAGCTCTCTTCACACTCTCTGATACCACCAAGACAGGATTTGGCTTCAGCGGTTTTAGCCTTCTTTTGAAAATTGATATAGTTAGGAATAGCAATAGTAGCTAAAAGTGCAATAATGGCAACAACTATCATCATTTCAATGAGGGTAAAACCTTTTCTTCCTCTAAACATAAGCATTTTTTTCACCTCCTTTATCTTTTGACTTTACTCACTCTACAAATAAAGTATACCTGCTAAATACCAATTTGTCAAGATATGCCAAAAAAAAGCAAAAACTCATCCTTTTCACCCCACCCACCTGCCCTGCCTTTTAGGTTAAACATGCGGCAGGCAAAGGCTCACAAAGTATAGGTTATTAACCGAAAGCTAAACCAAAGCTATTATCGCTTCTTACGAAGACGAACCTCCTTGGAATTAGGCATATGTCCTTGAGAAAATTGTGCCCTCACTGAATCAACTCTCCAATCTTAAATATAGGCATATACAAAGCCACTACAATCGAACCGATAATCAGACCCAAAAATATCATCACCAGCGGTTCTATCAAAGAAGTCAAGCCGTCAACGGTAGTGGTTACATCTGCATCGTAAAAATCGGCAATTTTAGTAAGCATTTCTTCCAGTGAACCGGTCTCTTCGCCAACTGAAATCATTCTCACTACCATTGGCGGAAAAACCTTTGCTTTAGCCAGGGGGGTGGCTATACTCTCGCCTTCTTTAATGGAATCGCGGGTTTTGTTTACCGCCACCTCAACCACCTTATTGCCGCTTGTCTTGCCAACTATTTCAAGAGCAGTTAGGATTGAAACCCCGCTTTTGGTAAGGGTGCTTAATGTCCTTGAAAAGCGTGAAACGGCTACCTTTTGTAAAACTTTCCCGAAAACAGGAATTTTTAACATAAAAGTATCAAACTGCAGCCTGCCTACGGGCGTCTTAATATATCTAAAAAATATAAACCCAATTACAGTTACAATCCCAAAAACAATAGGAAAAAACCGCCTGAGAGTATCACTTACTTTAAGCAATATTAAGGTCGGCAGGGGCAAGGCCCCCCCAAAACCCTCAAAAATACCCTCAAAGGTCGGCACTACTTTAATTAACAGAAAAAGGGTTATGACTATTGCCATAACCATAATAACCACCGGATAAACAAGAGCTGAACGAACCTTCTTAATTAACTTGCTGGTGGCTTCAAGATAACTGGCAAGACGGTCTAAAATTTCATCTAGCATACCGCTTGCCTCTCCTGCGCCAACCATATTAACAAACAACTCAGAAAAAACCCTAGGGTGTTTAGCCATGGCTTCGGAAAGGCTTGAGCCGGATTCAACATCCTTTTTGACCTGTGATACAATAGTTTTAAAATGTTTTTTCTCAATCTGCTCGCTAAGTATATCAAGTGCCTGCACAATAGGCAGGCCAGCATCAACCATAGTAGCCAGTTGCCTTGAGAAAACAACTAAATCATCAATGTTTACGCCCTTACCCGAAGGCAGCTTAGAAAAAAAACTAAAGGCCTTGGCAGCAAGAGGTGCAACAGAAATTATAATCAATTGTTTCTTTCTTAAAGAATCAATGAGGGCCTCTTCGCTCTGGGCCTCAACGGTCTCGCTAATAGTTTGACCTTGTTGGTTCTTGGCAACAAATTTAAATTTAGGCATCCTCTTTATTCCGTGGTTATTCTTATTACTTCTTCCAGACTGGTTAAGCCCCTTTTGGCTTTCTCAAATGCATTATCTCTAAGAGTGCACATAATTCCTTTTTTAACGGCATATTCCTTTATCTTATCACTGGGAACTTTATCCAGTATCATGTCTCTTATCTCATCGTTTATGGCCAGGGTTTCCAGGGTTCCCATGCGCCCGTAATAGCCGGTTTGATTGCAACGCTTGCATCCTGAGCCCTTATAAAAAGTAATTTTCTTTATATCTTCCTTGAAATCCAGCTGGTCAAAAACAGATTGTGTAATTTTAACAGGTTCCTTACACCCTTCACAAATTCTACGACAGAGTCTCTGGGCACAGGTCAGGATTAAACTCGAGGCCACTAAAAAAGGCTCAATGCCCATGTTAATCAACCTGGTAACCGCACCGGCAGCGTCATTGGTATGCAAGGTGCTTAAAATTAACTGGCCGGTCAAACAGGCTTTAATGGCTGTGTCAGCTGTCTCATAATCACGTATTTCCCCAACCATAACTACATCCGGACTTTGCCTCAATAGAGAGCGCAGGCCGTTGGCAAAAGTTAAACCGATTTCCGGTTTTACATGAACCTGAGTAATGCCTTCAACCTGGTACTCTACAGGGTCTTCGACAGTAATAATATTGCGTTCAGGGATATTTAACTGATTTATTATTGAATATAAGGTAGTCGATTTTCCGCTGCCGGTGGGGCCGGTAACCAGTATCATCCCGTATGGCTTTGAGATGGCTTCTTTAAAAGTTTCAAGCGGCTTGGGTAAAAATCCCAGTTTATCAAGGCCTATAGATAAACTCGACTTATCCAGGGCCCTCAAAACTATCTTTTCACCAAATTGTATCGGCAGAACTGAAACTCTAAAATCTATTTCCCTTTCCTCCCATTTGATCTTAAAACGCCCATCCTGCGGAAGACGTCTTTGGGTTATGTCTAATCCCGACATAATTTTTAACCTGGCTAAAATGGCATTTTGAATTTTTTTGGGGGGGTTGAGAATTTCATGCAAAACGCCGTCAACGCGATAACGAATTCTCAACTTATTCTCATAGGGCTCGATATGAATATCAGAAGCTCGCCTGCGCAGGGCCTCGATTAATATCAAATTAACCATTTTAATTATGGGAGCTTCTTTACTGGATTTCGTTAATTCTTCTATGTCAATTTTTTCTCTCTCGGCAATGACTTCCACACTCTCAAGCTTGGCTTCTTCAATCACTTTCGTAATCTCCTCTTCATGGGATGCATAATATATTTCTATGGCCTTTTTTATATCAGTTGATGTAGCCAAAATAGTCCTGACGTCCTTACCGGTTAAAACCTGGATATCATCTAAGGCAAAAATGTTTAAGGGGTCGGCGATAGCCACAGTGATAGTCTTGCCAATTTTAGAAACAGCTATCAATTGATAGTGACGGGCTACGTGCGGTGGGATTAATTTTACTACCTCTTTATCTATTTTAATTTTAAATAAATTAAGCGGAGGAATACCTAACTGCTTGCCCAATACAACCATTAATTCCTGCTCAGAAATGGCACCCTGCTCAACCAAAATTTTACTTAAGGTGCCACCTTTTTCCCTCTGCATTTTAAGTGCCGAGTCCAGGTCTTTCTGGTTAATTAGTTTGCCTTCTATAAGTATTTCTCGAAGTCTTTTCTTTAAAATTGGTTTCGGCATTTTAAATGATGACATGACTTACGGAGTGTAACAACGTAAGTCATATGTCAGAATTTAATCCGCTTGAGGCGGATTATGTTTTCGTTAAAGGTTGATCAGAAGCTGTTACACGTAAAACCTCTTCCAGCGAGGTTAAGCTTTCTCTTGCTTTGTTCAGACCGTTTTCTCTTAAAGTCGTCATCCCGTCCATTCTGGCCTGCTTTTTAATCTGGGCTTCGGGGGCTTTATCTATAATCAAATCTTCGAGTTTAGGTGTAAGTAGCATCGTCTCTATTATACCGGTTCTTCCTTTATAACCTGTTTGATTACAGTTACTGCATCCCTTTGCACGATAAAAAAATATTTTTTCATTTCTTGGTAATTTAAGTTCTTCCTTTACAGAAACGCTGGCTTCGTATTTCTCCTTACAATTCTCGCATAAAATTCTTACCAGTCTCTGGGAGGCTATCAGCAAAACCGAGGAAGTAATCAAAAAGGGCTCAACGCCCATATTAATCATGCGCACAATACTACCCGGGGCATCGGTGGTGTGAAGAGTGCTTAAAACAAGATGTCCGGTTAGAGCGGACTTGATGCCGATATCTACGGTTTCAAAATCACGCATTTCTCCAATCATAATTATATCCGGGTCCTGGCGCAGAATGGAACGCAGGGCATTAGCAAAAGTAAGCTTAATTTCCGGATTGGCTGTTACCTGATTTACGCCGTCAAGTTGGAACTCTACCGGATCCTCAACCGTGACTATATTTTTATCCGGGGTATGAATCAAACGTAAAATAGAATAAAGAGTGGTGGTCTTTCCGCAACCTGTAGGGCCGCAAACTAAAACCATGCCATGAGGTCTTAAGGCTGTCTCTTTTATAACTTTTAAAGAAGTTTCATTAAAACCGAGTTTTTCAATATCAAGAGTTACAACACTTTTATCCAGAACCCTCAATACCACCTTTTCTCCTATATTCGAAGGTAATACTGAAACTCTAAAATCAACCTCGCGATTTAAAATTTTTGCCTTAAACCGGCCGTCTTGCGGCAGACGGCGCTCGGCTATGTCTAAATCGGAAATAACTTTGATTCTTGAAATAATAGCATTATGAAGGGATTTTGGAGGCGATTCCTGCTCTTGTAAAATACCGTCAATTCTAAATCTTACACGAACTTTCTCTTCTAACGGCTCTATCATTATATCGCTGGCATTCTTTTTTACCCCATTTGTCAATATCAAATTGGTTATTTTAACTACCGGCGTCTCCTCAACCATCTGCATCAAGGTAGAGGTATCAATCCATCCTTCTTGGCTCTCCTCGGTTACCATCTCTAATTCTGACTCTTTTATATTCTCCATAATGCCCTCAAGGGCCACTTTAGTCTCCTCGCCGTAGTACTGATTTATGGCAGATGTTATTTCCTTCTGAGTGGCAATAGCCGGCCTGACTTTAAAACCAGTCAATGTCTTTATATCATCAAGGGCAAAAACATTTAAAGGGTCAGCCATAGCAACCGTAATCGTATTTCTAATTTTAGAAATTGGGATAAGCTGATAAAATTTGGCTATGCGCTGTGGAATAAAATCAAGGATACCTTTGTCGATTTTAATCCTGGTTAGATTAATGGGTGGTATTTCTAAACTTTTACTTAAAGCAACCTTGAGGTCTTTTTCGGTGACAAAATCCAGGCCAATTAAAATTTCAGACAGGCGTCCGCCCTTTATTTTTTGAAGATTTAAGGCCTCCTGCAGTTGTTTTTCAGTAATGAGTTTGCCTTTTATAAGAATATCAATCAACCTGTCTCTAAAAGTTTTTACCATAATAATCAAACACCGGTATCTTTTTTCTTTTCTTCCGTCTCTTTTTTTAAGTTTTCCCTGGCTGTGGTTGCAAAGTCCGCTTTAGAAAGTTTGTTTTCTTCCACTTCTTTTTTTGATGCCCCTGACGGCTTGCCATAATATTTTTCTATGGACTTTTTGATATCAGTAGCGGTGCTCACAAAAACTTCGACCTTCATTTTAGTTATCTGTTCAATGTCCTTAATGGCGAAGGTGTTTAAAGGGTCCGCCATAACTATGGTGAGAATATTTGCAATTTTATCTATAGGAATTAAATAGTAGTGTCTTATCACCTGGGCGGATATAACATTTAAAACAGATTTATCTATTTCATAATTTTCGAGAGGTAAATAAGGATATCCATACTGAGTAGTAAGCGCTTCTACTATATCTTCTTCGGAGACAAAACCCAGTTTCACCAGTATCTGGCCTATTAACTGGCCCTCTTTTCTCTGTTTATCAAGGGCAATTTGTAACTGCTTTTTATCTATAAGGCCTCTTTCTATTAATAGCTGGCCAAGTTGTTTGGAGACAACTCTTTTGCCTAATTCCATAATGCCTCACTTTTTGTCAATGAGTCGGCTTAGTTCATGGGGATCAAGTGTTCTGCCTAAAGCATCCTCGTGGGTGATAAGTTTTTTCTGGCAAAGCTCATACAGAGACTGATTCAAAGTTTTCATGCCTTCGCGTTGACCGGTCTGAATAACTGAATAAATCTGATGCTGTTTTTGTTCTCTTATAAGGCTTCTTATAGCAGCGTTGGCCACCATAACTTCGGTTGCCAGCACTCTGCCTTTGCCGCCGATCTTTGGAATTAACTGTTGGCAGAATGCCCCTATGAGAACAAAAGAAAGTTGAGTACGCACCTGTTGCTGCTTATAGGCAGGGAAAACATCTATAACTCTATTCATAGTCTGGGTGCTGTCTGAAGTGTGTAATGTGGCAAAAACCAGATGTCCTGTCTCGGCAATATTTAAAGCGGCTTCTATGGTCTCAAGGTCTCTCATCTCACCAATCATAATTACATCCGGATCCTGGCGCAAAACATGTTTCAGGGCCTGGGCAAAAGAATGGGTATCTGTATTTATTTCGCGCTGGTCAACAATGGCCTTTTTATTTTCATGCACATATTCAATTGGGTCTTCAACAGTTATAATATGACAACCTCTTTCATTATTAATATAATTAATCATGGCAGCTGTAGTGGTGGATTTGCCGCTGCCGGTCGCTCCCGTAACCAGCACCAGGCCTCTGGGAATTCTGCAGAATTTAATAGCCACGTCAACCGGTAAACCGCATTCTTCAAAACTCATCATTTTATATGGTAAAGTCCTGATGGCAGCCTGCACGCTGCCTCTTTGTAAATATACATTTAGCCGGAAACGGCTCACATTACCCCAACTGAACGACATATCCAATTCCCAATTTTTTTCAAACTCGGTAATTTGAGATTCGGAAAGCAGACTATAGCAAAGCTCCTTGCTTTCTTTCGGGCTAAGGGCTTTTTCATCCAGAGGAATTATTTTCTCGTCCACTCTTATGGTAGGTGGGTTATAAGCGGTGATATGCAGATCTGAGGCGTTTCTTTCTACTGCTATTTTTAGCAAATCTTTGATTTTTAACATTATTTATCTCCTTCGCTAACGACAAAACTTACTCGACTGTTAATAAACATAAGTTCAGGATTATAAACATTTACGCTCCGCAAGTCCGGACTCCGCTCAAACCGCAACTTTATTCTTGCCTTCTGTTTTTGCCTGCCCAAGGCACCTGCTAGCTTTATTAATCAGCTCATCAGAGCTAATGCCATCGAGCGGATTAGCGCTTATACCGGCACTAATAGTAATTTTTTCGAGGGGTTGGCTTTCGGCATGAGGAAATTTGAATTTTTCTATTTCTTTTCGAATGCTTTCCGCAAGCGCCAAAGCTTCCATCTTATTCTTCTCCGGACAAACAATAGCAAACTCTTCATCTGAAAAGCGTGCAACCCTATCAATCTGCTCAACGCTGTTTTCTAAAATCTGAGCAATTTTCTTCAATGCGGCGTCGCTGGCTATTTCTCCATTCTTGGCATAATAATTCTTAAAATCATCTACCTCCATTAAAATCAATGAACAGGGACGCTGGTATGCCATGGCCCTTTGATTTTCCTCTTCAAGTCTTGTTCTAAAATAATTTATATTGTAAAGACCCGTTAAATCATCCTTGATTGAAAGCTCCTCTGTTTTTTGAAGTAATTTCTCATTTTCAAAAGCTATGGAAGTCTGCTTCGCAAAAATACCCATCAACTCCATGTCGTCCTTCTCGTAGGAAAAACTATTAAAATTATTGCCGCAGGCAATTAACCCAACGGGTTTTAATCTCATTATTATGGGAACCATGATTATATTTTTAAGATTGTGTTTTGATAAAAAATTCCTAAAATCCCCAGGTGATTTATGAGAAGCATCAATAATAAATGGTTTATTTGCCATAACTACTTTACCGAAAGCACCTTCTCCGGCCTTCACTTTTAAACTATCAACATCTTCGGTTTTTATGTTATGCATAGCTTTAACTACAAGCTCTTTTGATTCCTCTTCCATCAACATCAAAAAGGCCTTCTCGCTCTTCACCACTTCATAAGCTTTTTCAATAATAAACTGCAAAATTACATTTAAATCTACCGTGGAAGATATCATATTGCCTATCTGAAAGAGCGTTGACAGAGCCAGGACTTTTTTATTGATTTCCATATTTATTTCTCTGATTTTCTGCTCATAAGATTTCAGTTCGCCCATATTTTGATTTAGGCGGGAATTTAATAAATTAAGGCTTTTACCCAAATCGCCAATTTCATCTTCTCTTTCTGTCTCCAGTGAAGGCGCAACCTGCCCATTGGCCAGGCTCCTGACACCCTCTGCCATTTTTATAATGGAATTAACTATATTGGTAGATAAAACAAAGCCCAGGATAGCGATAAACAGGCTTAAGCCGATGGTGAGCATTAAGCTGCCAAATGTTTCTGTAATAGAAAAAATGTAAGTAGAAATAATATAAAGAAGGGCTAAAATAGGAACAATGGATGTTAAGCAAAATATGATAAGCATCTTATACTTTAAACCACGCGGGACAAGCTCCAGACTCTTAAAAAACCTTTTCATTCCAATTACCTCCTTAAATGAACAGACAATCTATGGCATGCCAACAACATAAATTGTAAGACTAAAGATATCCACAAATTCCCTTTTTCGTTTCATTAGGGGTCATTAAAATTGCTTTATCTTAAAACAACAGAAGTGGTTATAAGTATACATTAAATCATGGTAATAGTCAAGATTGCCTCAATGCTCATAGCTCGATGCTCGTAGAAATCAGTGCCGAATATCTAAAATCTTTCTCTATCTATGCTCAAGAGAACGCCAATACCAGCCAAACTAACAATTAAATTGGAACCTCCGTAACTTATGAAAGGCAAAGGAAGCCCAACCACAGGCAAAATGCCCGTAGTCATGGAAACATTCACTAAAAAATGAGAGGCAAACATGGTTGCGACACCAGTAGCCAGCAATTTAGAGCAATTGTTCTTGCACCTATAAGCAATATTAAATCCCTCCATAATCAATAAAAAATATAAAAACATGACCAAAAAAACTCCTATAAAACCCCATTCCTCGGCAATCACTGCAAATATAAAATCAGTGTGGGCTTCTGGTAAAAATTTCAACTGTGACTGGGTTCCCATCAAGTATCCCTTACCAAATAAACCACCACTGCCAATAGCTATCTTGGATTGAATAATGGTATAACCGGCTCCCAGTGGATCCAGATTGGGATTTAAAAATACAAGCAATCTCTTTTTTTGATAACCTTTAAGTGTATTCCACAAAAAGGGGCTTGAGAAAATACCGGCTGCCAAAAGGCCTATTAAATACTTCAACTTCAAACCAGCGACATAAATCATAGCAAAAAAAATAGGTATGAAACTTAAAGCCGTACCAAGATCAGGTTGTTTTAAAACAAGCACAAAGAATAAAGAAACAATAGCTATAGATATTAAAATAAAATGAAATTGATTGACTCTTTGTTTCTCAAAACCAAAAAATCTGGCCAGTGTAAGTATGAGAACAAATTTTGCTAATTCGGAAGGCTGAATATTTAAAAAACCAAAAGACAACCATCTTTGAGCGCCGAAACGTTGGGCACCAAAACCTATTACAAGTATCAGCAGGAGGAAAACTATTATATATAACGGATAAGCAGCTTCTATAAGACGATTACAACCCACGCTTATTATAAAAATAACTACACAAATTCCAATGAACATCCACAGACCCTGTCTGGCAACAAGGCTCATGGCATCCTGGCGCATACCACTGGCGCTGTATATAACAAATTCGCCTATAATAAGAAGAATAACTACAATAATAATCAATTTCCAATTTAAATTTTTAAACATTTTTAGTGAGAGCATAGCTTACAGAGCGTAAGTGTCCACCAGAGGCGGATCAGCCTTTGGCTGAAATGTAAATTATATGCTCGATTTCCTGCCTGTATTTAACCCCCAAAGGGGAGGTCTTCATCCAAATTATAATTTTCCTTAATAAAAGAAAAAATCCCTCTACCAACATCTACAGCTCTAATGCCCCCCTTGCCTCCATGTTCAAGAATAACTATTATGGCTACTTTGGGATTATCAGCCGGAGCAAATCCTGAAAACCAGGCATGAGATTCACCCTTAGATGCCTGGGCGGTACCTGTCTTTCCGGCTATATCCAAACCATTAATAGCAATCCTATAGCCTGTCCCGCCATCTCTGGTTACCCCCTTCATCCCCTCTCTAGTAATTTCTAAATTTTCCCTGTCAATCTTCAATTCTCTGAAATTCGGCTTGGCTATATAAACTTCTCCTATTTTCCTGGCTAAATATGGTTTAATAATTTTACCACCATTGGCTACAACGCTTATCATTCTCAGAATTTGCAGGGGTGTAGCAGTAAGATAACCCTGACCTATAGAATAAATCACTGTTTCGCCTTTATACCATGCTTCGCCAAACTGCTGTTTTTTCCACTGCCTGCTGGGGGCAAATCCCTTTATTTCGTGCGGCAAATCAACTGCGGTCCGTTCGGAAAACCCGAATTCCTTAGCATATTTATAAATCAAATTAACTCCCAGCTTTAAGCCCGCATTATAAAAAAAGATATTACAGGAATGCTTTATGGCGTCTATCACCGTTTGGCGACCATGGCCATCCTCATCCCAGCAGGCAAAAGTTCTGTTACCCAGCTTAAATGCTCCTTTGCATTCAAAGCTGGTATAACGATTAATTTTATCCTCTTGAAGTGCGGCTAAAGCAATAAGGATTTTAAAAAGAGAGCCGGGGGGATAACTAGCCTGAATGTTTCTGTTAAGAAACGGGAGTTGGGAATCTTCTAACTTAGAAATAATTTCTTTGTTATGACCATGATTAATAAAGATATTTGGGTCAAAAGCCGGAGAACTACACATAGCTAAAATTTCTCCGGTATTTGGCTCCATAATGGTCACAGCGGCAGTATAATTTTTAATAAGCTGGTACACTTTTTTCTGAAGCCGACTATCGATGCTTAGCTGTATATCATTTCCTCTTTCCGGAGATTTATAACTAAGGACCTCTACCTCATGACCATGATTATTTACCTCAATCTGAATACCCCCTTTTTCTCCCTTAAGATAGACATTATAAACTTTCTCTATCCCATTCTTACCTATTAATTCTTTAATTCTGTATCCATAGGGCTTCAACTTATGCAATTCTTCCGCGTCAATCTCCCCTAAATAACCAATGATATGTGAAGCGGCCTCCCTCAGGGGATAGTAACGAACAGGGGTGGTCGTAACAATGACACCCGGCAAAAAAAGACTTCTTTCTTCCAGGCTTATGGCCTCTTCTTTGCTAATATCTTGCGCCACTGCAACGGGCGCAAATGGGGTTATGTAATTTCTTTTATAATTTTCGGCTATAAATTCCGGGGTCATATTAAGGGCTTGGGCTAAGAGATTAAAAGTAAAGTGCCTGTTCATCATTTCTTGCGGAATTACCGCTACTGCATAAGATATTCTATTTCCTGCAAGAACTTCACCTTTTCTGTCAGTAATTATTCCTCTGGGGGCGGGGATGGAACAAATGCGGATTCTATTTTTTTCACTTAAAATTCTATAAATCGGATAAGAAAAAATTTGTTTATGCAGAAAAGAAGCTATCAAAATGAAAAAGAAGCAAACAAATATAATCTTTAACTTATTTACTCTCATTTTTAATTAAAACCAATTTAAAAAAAGAAAAGAACAAAGGACTTACAAGAGTTGAAATAAAAGTGGTAGATAAAATTACATTGATGAACTTCTTAAAAAAATTTAAGGAATAAGGTCCTGTCAAAGATAAAGAAATGAGACCTGAAAAAAAAGTTCCTACAAAAACCAGCGCGGCAAAAGTTAATTTTTCTTCCCTGAAAAAATTTTTGGGAATTCTTTGAATAAAAAAAGCTATCAGCATAAATATTAAAATATTTATGCCAAAAGGGAGGATGCTAAAAATATCCTTAAGCATCCCGCAAAAAAAGGCACATATATAAATCTGTTTTTTAATAGAGAACAGACTTAAAAAAACTATCAACATCAAAAGTAGTTCTATCTTTAAATTATAAAAAGTAAAATTTGCGAAAAGACTTGTTTCTAAAAAAGCGAGAATTAAAATAATAAAGCTAAGCCTCAATGGCTTGAATCTATGCACAACACTTCCTCTAACCTATTAAAATTGACGGCTGGTTTAATAAAGACTATTTTCTGAACCTGACCTTTTTTGTAAATTACCTCCTCGATGTTTCCTATAATAAGTCCCTTGGGAATAATGGAACTTAAACCGGAGGTGATAACCATTTGCCCTTTATCAATTTCTGCCTCGGCTTCGATAAACTTTAGGCGGCACCATTCTCCGCCCGTCCCCCCTACAATGCCTTCCAATCTCGTTTTGTGAACAAGGGCTGCTACTCTTGAATTTATATCTGTGATTAACATTATTTGCGCGCTAGCTAAACCAACGCCCCTAACCCAGCCCACCAAGCCGGCAGGTGTAATAACAGCCATTTCAAGATAAACGCCGTCATTTAAACCTTTGTCAATGGTAATTGATTTTTTCCAGCTCGAAGCATCTTTGGCTATCACTCTGGCAGCGATGAGTCTAAAAGCTGATTTTCGCTTAAAAGATAACAGCGAGTTCAGTCGTTCATTCTCTTCTAAGACTTCTCTTAACTGCACATTTTCATTCTTCAGAACAGAAGCTTCTTTTCTTAATGAAAGGTTTTCTTTTAAAATGGTGGGATAAAAAAGTATATTCTTGAGTTGGTTGCTGATAAAAAAAGAAGCTTTCAGGGGGTATTCTAAAAATTGGACAATTTTGAGTTTTAGACTGGTAGTTACTTGATACGGAAGGCAAAAAATAACTAACAAAAAAAATAATACAACTAAACCAATACTAATGGACTCTCTTAGTCCTTTCACTCTATTCTTGAATGTCTAATTTTGAAACGGCCGCCATTTTCTTAAGATACTTAATTTCGTCAAGAACTTTCCCGGCGCCCTCAGCTACTGCTGTTAAGGGGTCATCAGCTAAGTGAACCGGCAAACCGGTTTCTTCGCAAACTAATTTATCGAAATTTCTAAGCAATGCTCCTCCGCCGGTCAAAATAATTCCTCTGTCAACTAAATCTGCCGAAAGTTCGGGAGGAGTTTTTTCTAAAGTAGCCCTGACTGCTTCCAGTATAAGGGCCACCGCCTCTGAAAGCGCCTCCCTGATTTCTTCCGAAGAAATGGTAAGGGTTTTCGGCAGGCCTGATACTAAATCTCTTCCTTTAACTTCCATACTTAATTCTTCTTCTAACGGATAAGCCGACCCTATTTTAATCTTGATATCTTCGGCAGTTCTTTCACCAATCATAAGATTATAAATTTTTTTAAGATGTTGAGTAATGCCATCATCGAGCTCATTGCCGCCAATTCTTAATGACCTTGCACAGACTATGCCTCCCAATGAAATTACTGCAATTTCCGTAGTGCCACCGCCAATATCTACTATCATATTACCCGCCGGTTCCTGAATGGGCAATCCCGCTCCCACGGCCGCCGCCAACGGCTGCTCAATCAGAAAAACTTGTCTCGCTCCAGCATGCTCTGCAGAATCCTTGACAGCCCTTCTTTCAACTTCTGTTATGCCTGAAGGAATGGCAATTATTATTCTGGGTCTGACAAAAGTCTTCCTTTTATGGATTTTGCGAATAAAATACCGCAGCATACTTTCGCTGATTTCAAAATCAGCAATAACTCCATCTTTCATCGGTTTAATAGCGATAATGCTTCCCGGAGTTCGCCCGAGCATTCTCTTGGCCTCCTGCCCTACAGCTAAAACATGATGAGTATTCTTTTGAATGGCAACAACAGACGGCTCGCATAAAACAATACCCAGGCCTTTTACATAAACCAGGGTATTGGCTGTGCCTAAATCGATGCCCATATCATTTGAAAACATACCTATAAATGCATTAAAACTTTTAACTATTGACTGCCACACTTTATTTTCCATAAATGGCTCCTTTGATAAAGGCATAATTTACGGAGCCTCGAAACTTCTCCGATGACGTAAATTATATACCCACATTTCTGCCTACCCATGCCCGTCCGGCAGGCGAGGGCAGAAAACCCATGATATCAAAGATGTCACGGATCAAATTCGTCCAAACAATCCCTTTTGCTAGTCCGGAATTGTGGCTTTACTTGACTAAACACAACTATATCAAAATAAAAAAATTATGTCAAACGTTTTTTAAAAGAAAAAACATCCGCCCCCAGTGCACAACTTCGCAATTTCAGTAACAAAATGTGTTTTGAGCGATTTTTGCAATTTTAACCAAAAGGCGCCGTATAAAAAACGCAACTGTTTGAGTCCGCCTGTGGCGGACAGGAGTCAGAAGACAGATTTTTTTCTTTTCCGTCCTCCGTCCTCTGTCCTCTGTTTTCTGTTATCTGTCTTTATGGGGGGCAAAGCTGATGATTATTTTAATAGGACTTTCTTTAAAGTGGCGTAAAAATCGGGAAAAGAAGTTTGAATACATTCGGTGTTTCTGATAACACTTTTACCTTTAGCTATCAATGCCGCTATGCTGAGACTCATAGCTGTTCGGTGGTCACCAACACTGTCCAAGGTAGCTGATTTAAGAGGTGTGGGGCCTTTTATTAAAATATCATCTTCTTGTGGCCTAATATCTGCGCCCATTTTCCTTAAGCCTAAAACCATAGAATTAATTCTATCAGTTTCTTTCACTCTTAATTCGCCCGCCCCTTTTATAAAAGTTTCGCCTTCGGCTTGAGTCGCAACCACCATCATAATCGGTAATTCATCTATCATAGACGGTATATCTTTCTCGTCAATATTAATACCTTTAAGAGGACGCCTGAATTCTATCACTAAATCGGCCCTGGGCTCGTTCGATAGTTGTCTTTCATTTACTTTTTTTACCTGCGCACCCATGGTAACTAAACTGTTTAAAAAACCAAGTCTTGTTGGATTCACGCCCACGTTCTTTATAATTATTTGTGAACCAGGCACAAGAGTTGCTGCGGCTATAAAAAAGGCTGCGCTAGAAAAATCAGATGGAATATCTATCTCAGACGGAGAAATAAGTTTATGGCTCGAACTAATTGAAATCTCAAGACCTCTAATTTGAATATCAGCAGAAAATAACTTAAGCATGCGTTCGGTATGATCCCTGGTTTTTAATTTCTCATAAACTTTAGTAGTGCCTTTTGCATAAAGTCCTGCTAAAAGGATAGAGGATTTAACTTGAGCGCTGGCGATTTTCTGGTGATATAAAACAGGTTTGAGAGATGCGCCTTGAACAACAAGGGGGGGGAAATCATCCTCTTTGGCCTGAATCTGCGCTCCCATTTCCCTCAAGGGTTCTATAATTCTTTTCATCGGCCTCTTGTTTAAAGAATCATCCCCTTCTAAAGTCAGCTTGAAATTTTGACCTGCTAATATTCCTAATATTAAACGTATAGTGGTTCCTGAATTGCCTACAAAAATTTTATCAGCGGGTTGCCTTAAGCCATAAATTCCGCCCCCCTCTACCTCTAACATAGAATCCTCTAAAGAATATTTTATGCCTAAGTCTTTGAAGGCTTTCAGCGTCCACAGGCAATCCTGACTTCGAAGAAAATTCTTAATACAAGTTCTGCCTTCAGCCAGGGCGCTTATCATCACAGCACGATGAGAAATAGATTTATCTGACGGTATGAATACTACTCCTCTTAGGATCTTGGCTTTCTCGATTTCAATCTTTTGCATTGTTATGACTTAATTTGAAAAAAGGACAGCTGCACACTGTCCTTTTTTATTAACTTAATTTATTTATAACTCTTTATGCTGCTACAAAATTTCAACGTTGTCATCTTCCATAAATGGACCCTTTTGCCACTGCGGTAAAATTATAGCTGATGACATATCCTCATAGACATTCTCAACTTCCACTTTTCCCAATACTGCTCCATCTCTGGTAATAGTCAAAATAGTTCCCGGCTCAACACCTGAATCTTCACCCAAATCTAAAACTACAAAATTAAATTCGTCATTTACTACCAAAACCTTGCCTTCGATTTCCTGGGTAATGCCCCTGACCACAATTTTTTCGAGTTGCACCGCTCCTGATTCACCTATTAAAATCTTATTTTCTAATGCCTGCTTGGCAAGTCTAATTTGGGAAAGTTGTATATTTAACTCTTCATTCTGACTTTTAAGAGATTTTCTCGTCTGCATCAAACTTTCTACTTTCGTCTCTTGTTCTTTTAAGGCAGTCGATAATTTTCTTACTTTGTTTTCGCCATCTTTCAATTTCGCTAAAGCGGCCTGGGCCTCCTTTTTTTGTCTTTCTAAGTCTTGTGAAAGGCGTTTGGCTTCTTCTTTAAGTTGATCTATTTTTAATTCAGCATCGGTTTTTAAACGGGTCATTTCTCTTAAATCTTTGAGTGTTTGTTCCTTGACTTTTAAAGTCTCATCGAGAGTTTGTTCTATTAATACCCTTTGCTGTTTCTCCTGTTCCTTCATTATGAAAAAAGTTACCGCCAATGAAGTTGTAACCAAGACTAATATTATCAATATCACTAAAGGAATTTTTGTAGTTTCTGCCATTTTTTTCCTCCACTTATCCGCAGGGATAGACCTTCCTAATTCCTCTTAACCCTAAAGGGTAGGCCTTACTATTCCTTTAAAGGAAGGGCATGAGGAAGGGTCTTAATAGACAATTTACGAAACACAAGTTACATAAGTTATAAACCAAAAATCAATTCTAAATTCAAATATCTATATTTACTTTAAATCAGTATATCATATAAGCTAACAAAAAACAAGAAAAGATAACTCTTTTATTTCGCTTGTTCACTCTCTAATAATTTTTTGAAATCCGATGGCAAGTCAACTTTAAACTCCATAAAACTTTTATTGGCAGAATGAGTAAATCCAAGATAACAAGCACAGAGAGCTTGATGACCTATTGGGGCCATGGTTCCATATTCCTTATCTCCAAGAATGGGGTAACCTATATGCGCCATATGCACTCTTAACTGGTGGGTCCGGCCGGTCAGGGGCATTAAGGAAACAAGAGTAGAATTCTTAAATCTCTCTATTACTTTCCAATGAGTCTGGGCTGTTCTTGAACTTACGTAACGCACTGCCATCCTTTGCCTTTTCTCGTGGTGCCTGCCTATTGGCACATCTATTATTCCTTCATCGAGTTCCATAACACCCTTCACCAAAGCCATATATTCTTTTTTAACCTTTCTTTTTTTAAACTGCTCCGATAAATCCCTTAAAGCCAATTCTGTTTTAGCAACTACCATAACACCGCTGGTACCTTCATCAAGTCGATGAACAATTCCAAGACGTTCCTGGCCTCCCAAAGACGGCAATTGGCCAAAATGATATGCAAGGGCATTAGCCAGAGTACCGTAACGCCTTCTGCCGGCCGGATGAACCAAAAGCCCGGCAGGTTTATTAATAATTAAAATGTCATCATCTTCATATAGAATTTGTAAATCTATTTTTTGAGGAATAATATCGGTCGAAACAGGTGGGGCTTGGCGTATTTCTATTCTTTCGCCGACTTTGACCTTATAGTGAGCCTTGCTCGGTTTGGCATTAATGGTAACAAACCCTTCTTCGATTATCCTTTTTATATGCGTTCTGGACTCACCGCTCAATTTTTTAACTAAAAGCTGATCGAGACGATTACCAGCCTCTTCCTGGCCAACAATGAATTCTTTTTTTTTATTCATTTTTAACAATAACATCCGCAGGTTTACGTTTACTTCCCTGCGTAAGTCTGAATTTCATTAGATAAAGGCTTAGACCGGTTAAAAATAAACCAATACTTATAACTTGGGAAACAGTAAGCCCAAAAAAGGCGGCCTGTAAATCTCCTCTTATAAAATCGATGTTAAATCTCATAATAGAATACAAAATAAGATATAAAGAAAATATTTGCCAATCAAAAGTCTTTTTCTTTTCCATTTTTTTGAGAATAATAAAAATTGCAGTCAGAAAAAAACAGGTATAGAGCTGTGTAGGATGTATGGGATTTATCCTTCCGGGGAAAACCATCCCCAGCGCAAAATCAGTCTGTGCCCCAAAACAACAACCGTTTAAGAAGCAGCCAATTCTGCCTATGGCTTGACCGAGTGCAACATAAGGCACAATTATATCACAAGTAGCTCCTAGCTTCAGGTTGTTTCTCTTCATAAAGAAAATACCGCCCAGAAAGGCAAAAAAGAGTCCCCCTTGCCATGCAAGTCCGCCGTGCCAAAGCATAAAAATCTCTTTTAAATTATTAAGATAATAATCAAGGTTTAAAAAAACGTGGAGGAGTCTGGCGCCGATTATACCAAAAACCAGCAAATAAATAGCCAGGTCAAAAGCCAAGTCACCCCGCAAGCCGATTTCTTTAAACTTATGGGACAAAAAAAAGGCGACAACCAGGAAGGCGACTGCAACCATAAAGCCATAGCTATAAATGGTTACAAAACCAACTTTAAAAAGTATTGGGTGCATTGTTTACTCTGTTGTTTTATGACCAATGGTAAATATTTTAAATAAGAGTGAAAAACAGCCGATGCTGATAAAAAAATCAGCCAGATTAAAAACCGGCCAGATTTTAAAATCAAGAAAATCGATAACGTAACCAAAAGCCAAACGATCAACTAAATTTCCAATCGCTCCACCTAAAATCAGTGCCAGGCCAAATTTGATGAAATAATCTTTCTGTTTCAAGTAAAATAAAAAAACAATTATTAAAATAATAGCTAGGCCGGAAAGACAGATAAAAACTTTTGTGGCCCCGGGAAAAATACCAAAAGCACTTCCTGTATTTTTTATATACGTGATAGAGAAAATTTTGCCAAAAACAGGCAGTGATTCATCAAGAAATAATTTTTTTACTACAATTATTTTAGTTATTCTATCTAAAAGGAAAACGGTTGCAACGCACAAAAGAAAAAACATTACTGATTATTCTCTTTTCCGCCTTCTTCTTTTTCTTGTTTCTGCTTGCAGGGTACACATAAACCTGCATAAGGCACAACATTTAATCTTGCTTTACTAATTTTTTTACCGCAAGCCAAACACTTTCCAAATTTATCTTCATCAATTCTTCTTAGGGCTTCGCTTATTTTATACATGAGTTCTTGCTCATTTGAAACCAAATCAAAAGCAAAATCTCTTTCATAACTATCACTGGCCATATCAGCCATGTGCAGGGTATGGCTGGAAAGATCTCCGGAAGCTTCCTTTTGTGTTTTCGAAAAAGAATCTTTCTCAAGTTGTCTTATATCACCCTGAATTATCTCTTTAATTTTTAATAATTTTTCTCTGTATTTTTTAAGCTCTTGTTTATCCATTGGCTTTCTCCATTCCTCCTTCTTTTAAAGCATCGAGGCACCTCTGGCAAATTCCAGGATAAGCCTTGCAACTGCCCGCATCCACTGAGTAATTCCAGCATCTGGGACATTTGAAACCAGGCGCCTTTTCAATTTTTAAACTTGCATCTTCAAAATATTGGCACGGCTCTCCTTCTTTTAAGGAGTCCACTGCTTTTACCTGCACTTGAGAAACAATAAAGATAGAAACTAATTCCTTATAATATTTATCTAAAAGACGCTTGTTTTCGCAGTCAATCTTTGTATAAATAATCACTTTCGCTTGGAGCGAATTACCAATAAACCTTTCTTCTCTTTTTCCCTCAAGCTTTTTGGTTACATCTCTTCTTAAGGCCAGCAATTTTTCAAAATCCTTCTCAAGTCCGACATCGCTGTAAATCTTAAATTTGCTTTTCTCCGGCCAATCAAGCAAATGTACGCTTTCGGCTTCATCAGTTCTTAAATATTGCCATACTTCCTCAGCCGTAAAAGGTATGAGAGGAGCGATTATTCTGGTAAGTACGTCTATTATATAAAGAAGGGCTGTCTGCGCCGACCGCCTCCCAATGCTTTTTGGAGCAAAAGTATATAATCTATCTTTTAAAATGTCAAGATAAAAAGATGAGAGTTCCACAACGCAAAAATGATAGATAGCCTGATAAGCCCTTAAAAAATCGTAATTTTCATAATAGCTATCCACTTCTTTTAATAAAAGATATAACTTTGAAAGTGCCCACCTATCAATAAGCTCTAAGCGGCTTGGATCAATTAAATCCTTCTTTTTATTGAAATCGTATAAATTGCCCAAAATAAACCTAAAAGTGTTTCTTATTTTTCTATAAGCTTCCGAAAGCCTGTTTATAATTTCATCACTAATTCTAATATCTTCGTTATAATCACTTGAGGCAACCCACAACCTCAAAATATCAGCGCCTTTGTTTTTTATGATATCATGAGGACTAATAACATTGCCAAGAGATTTTGACATTTTTTTGCCCATGCCATCCAGCACAAACCCATGAGTTAAAACTTGCTTGTACGGTGCTTTATTTTCTAAAGCCGCTGAAATTGTCAAAGAAGACTGAAACCAGCCACGATGCTGGTCGCTGCCCTCGAGATAAAGGTCTGCCGGATAGGCTAAATTATTCCTTTGCTTGAGAACGGCCTGGTAGCTTACTCCAGATTCAAACCAGACATCAAGAATGTCTTCTTCCTTCTTAAATTTATCACCCCCGCATTCAGGACATCTAAAATTCTCCGGCAAGAGTTCCGTTTCGCTGCTTTCAAACCATACATCGCTACCCTGTTTCTCAACCAATCCAGCGACATGGCTAATAATCTTTGCATCTAAAATATGGGCCTTGCAATTGCGACAGTAAAAAGCAGGAATGGGCACCCCCCAGAGTCTTTGCCTGGAAAGACACCAATCGGGGCGATTTTCTATCATAGACTGAATTCTTTCTCTTCCTTGAGATGGTATCCACTTGACTTCTTCTGCCGCCAAGGAGAGTAGTTTCTTTCTTAAATTTTTATGGTCTATCTGCATAAAGTATTGACTTGTAGCTCTAAAGATAATGGGTTGTTTGCATCTCCAGCAGTGCGGATAAGAATGCTTAACCTGTGAAGCAGCTACTAATAGACTCAACTTGTCTAACTTTTCTATAATTCTCTGATTCGCCTCTCTTACATTGAAAGCGCTAAATTCACCCTGATTCTTATCAAAATTCCCTTTTTCGTCTACCGGCATAATAACCGGTAATTTATACTTAAGGCCTATAATATAATCCTCCTGGCCATGACCGGGAGCAATGTGAACAATGCCGGAACCTTCTTCTTTTGAAACATAATCTGCCAGGACAACCACGCCTTCTCTTTGAAAAAAGGGATGATAATATTTTAATCCTTCCATTTCCCCTATTTTTATCTCTTTTAATATTTTATACTCATCAATGCCAGCCGCTTCCAATACTTTTCCAACCAGGCTCTTAGCCATGACCCACATTTCTTTTCCTACCTCAACCAAAACGTAAGGCAGAGTGGGATTTAAGGCACAAGCCACATTTGCCAAAAGCGTCCAGGGGGTAGTGGTCCAAATAACCAGATAAACTTCAGACTCGTTATCGTCGGTTAAATCTGCAGGATTTTTAAGTCTAAATTTAACAAAAATCGACGGTGAAGAAATCTCCTCATATTCAACTTCGGCCTCGGCCAGGGCTGTTTCACAGTGATAACACCAGTTTACGGGCTTTAAACTCTTATAAATGAAACCCTCTTTTACTAAACCGGCTAATGCATATAAAACCCGGGCTTCGTAAACATTATCGAGAGTAAGATAGGGGTGCTGCCACTCGCCAAATATGCCCAATCTCTCAAATTGTTTTCTTTGAATATCAACAAATTTCAAAGCAAATTCTTTTGCTTGTTTTCTAAAATCGCTTTTATTAATCTGATATTTCTTAAGATTCAATTGTTTAAGAAGCTGGAGTTCCACAGGCAAACCATGGCAGTCCCAACCAGGCACGAAAGGGGTGTCATAACCATTCATAGATTTATAGCGAACGATAATGTCTTTTAAAATTTTATTAAGCGCGTGCCCTCTATGTATATCTCCATTGGCGTAAGGCGGTCCGTCGTGCAAAATAAACTTTTTATGAGAAGCGTTTTTCTCCTGCAGTTTTTCGTAAACCTTTTTATTTTGCCACAAAGTTTCTATTTTGGGCTCTGCCTGCGGTAAATTGGCCTTCATAGAAAACTTGGTTTTAGGTAAATTTAAAGTATTTTTAAAATTAACTTTGTCCATCTTTATAGATATTTACCGATAATTGGCTTAAGTTTTTTCTTAACATTATAAGAAATTGCATCTTTATTGGTGATAATAGCATTTTTTAAGGCGTACTGACAACTACAGGTTACCCTTGCTTCAGCTGCCTTTGGCAATACGGTTTTTAATAATTTTTTGGCACGTTCGGCATTTTTTAGTAAATTCTGGACTATTAACTCCACACTAACCGTCGAAACCCCTTCTCCTTCATGCCAGCAATCATAATCGGTAATCATAGCCAGTGAAGCATAGCAAATTTCAGCTTCTCTGGCTAGCCTGGCCTCATTCATCTTAGTCATGCCAATTACATCCATGCCCCAACTTCTGTAAAGAAATGATTCGGCTCTGGTGGAAAAAGCAGGCCCTTCCATGTTAAGGTATGTGCCTCTATCGTGAATCCTAAAATTCAATTCCTTTCCTGTTTCATAAAGCATCTTTCTTAGTTGAGGACAAATAGGGTCGGCAAAACTTATATGAGCCGCAAGGCCGTCGCCAAAAAAGGTCGTGGGCCTGGCTTGGTTGGTACGGTCAACAAACTGGTCTATAGTTACTATATCAAGCGGCTTGAGTTCTTCTTTAAGGCTGCCCACAGCTGATACAGAAATTATTTTTTCCACTCCCATCTCTTTAAAAGCATAAATATTAGCCCGGCAATTAATTTCACTTGGTAAAATCTTATGCCCTTGCCCATGACGCGGGAGAAAAGCTACTTCTACTCCATTTAATTTCCCCACTATAAAATCATCTGAAGGCTTACCAAACGGGGTATTTACACTTTTTTTCCGG
Source organism: Candidatus Omnitrophota bacterium (assembly GCA_030631665.1). GTDB lineage: Bacteria > Omnitrophota > Gorgyraeia > DAOVKU01 > DAOVKU01 > DAOVKU01. The sequence continues at coordinate 6,133 of DAOVKU010000007.1, read as the reverse complement.
CGCTGGTCAAAACCTTCTATATCATATAAGCCGCTGCCGCCGATAATGCCAATTTTTGGTTTTAAATTTGCCATAATTTCGTCCTTTTTAAATTTTTTTTCTATAACATTTTCCATTTAATACTTAAATCAATTAAGGTATTTACAATAAGCAATCTAATAAATATCAGTATGAGAAAAGCGGCAATTGGTGAAATATCTATACCCGTTCGAAAACTAACCGGCAAAATTCTTCTAAGAGGCCCAAGCATGGGTTCAGTGGTCTTATATAAAAATTGGACAAGGGGATTATAAGGATCAGCATTCACCCAGCCAATCAGTGCTCTAAAAAAAATCAAAAAAATAAGAATACTTATCGATATATTTAAAACGGTAGCCAGGGCATATATTAAGTTTGCTAAAATCAGCATCTTACTTTTTTCCCAATTTCAAAGAGCGTTCTTTTGCCGCGCAAACTGCCTCTAAAATAATAGATTCAAAACCTTTTCTTTTAAGAATTTCAAAAGCGGCTTCGGTCGTTCCACCCTTTGATTTAACTTTTTTGATAAAATCCTCGGGCTTTATCTTGTGCTCTTTTAGCATTTTTAAAGTGCCTTCTAAGGTTTGAGCAATTATTTTCTCTGCTTCGCTGAAACTTAAACCATTTTTTTTAGCTGCCAGCGATAGGGCCTTTATAAATAGCGCCACATAAGCAGGGCCGCTACCTGAAATAGCAGTAACAATATCCATCTTTTTCTCAGAAACAATAAAATTTTCACCAAGCACGCCGAAAATTGTATGCGCGGCTATAAGGTCTTTTTTCTCCGCATGCTTCCCCTTGCAAATAGCATTAACACTTCTCTGCGCAAAAGCATTGATATTAGGCATAACACGAATAATCGCTACCCTGGCTTTCAATTTTTTAAGAAGATAGGCAGTGCTTACGCCGGCTGCAATTGAAATAATAAGTTTATTTTTTAATTTAAAACGCGACATCTTGCTGATTAAACTATCTATGTCCTGAGGCTTGATGCAAATAATAATAATATTGGCCATCTTAATCAAGCTTTCTAAGTCTGCGGCCTCTTTGACTTTTAACTTCTTAGATATCTTTTTAGATTTTCTCTTATCTTTGTCGATGATTAAAATGTTCTTCTTAAAATCAGCGGCCTTAAGTCCCTTTATTATGGCCTGGCCCATATTGCCGGTACCCATTATGCCGATATTTCTAAATTTCTCTTTCATCTTTATCACCTTGCAAAATTTGTTTCTATTGCGTTTTTTAGATTATCACAAAAGAATATAGGTGTCAATCAAAACACCTGCATAATCGACAAGCAGGGGGCAAACAAAAAGGTCAGATTTATATCTACATTTTTAATTACTTAGCTTTTTGGTAACTGATAGAATATAGTTTGGCGGGATAGCGTTGCGGCTCACGCATGCGGGCGCCACATCGTCTTGCAACCGTTGATTAAGTAACTCAATCCAGCACAATTGTATTGGTCAAAGAATATGCCCCATAAGTAATAAGAAATATTTTAGATAGCCTTTTCACTTGCTACATTTCTCCTTTGTTCATCTTGCAAAAAAAATCATCCATAACAAGTTAGAAGTTTGTATATCCAATGTGAAAATACACTTACTTTTTTTGAGCATAGCAACTCAGGCGCAGCGCATCGTTAGATGTTTATTTTTTTAGCACTACAATCCTGTTAAACCGAGCTTTTGGCCTGTCAATTACTACAAATCCATTTTCTTTAGCAATGGAAATGCTTTTTTCAAAACTTTCTACTGAGACATGCCCCTTGGGCTCAACAACTAAGAACTTATGCCCCGATTTTAATGTTTTGTATATTTCTGAGAAGAAAACAGAGACATCAGGGACTTCATGTACAACTGCAACTGCAAAAGCTAAATCAATTTTCTCTGCCATATCATTTATGCCGAGTGAGTTTTCTTTGCACAGGCGAATTTCAAGTCTATTTATTAATCCGGCTTTTAACGCACGTTTTTCAAGTGTTTTGATCATTTCTTTTTGAAGATCGAGGCAGATTACTTTTCCATTCCGGCCAACCATCTTGGCTGCAGGCAAACTAAAAAATCCCATGGCGCAACCAACATCAAGGACAGTCATATTTTCTATAACGTATGGGCTAAGTATTTTATCTGGATTTTGAAACAATTTTCTAACGGGGCTAGCAAGAAGATAACCAATCCAGACAGGACATACATGTTTTGCCATTTGTTATTCCTTTTTTATCTTGTCTAACATTCAAACTCACCTGCCCCGACGCTTCGCGGTCAGGTGTAGCGCCTTGTTAGGCGCCATCTGACAATAAATCCGTGAATACGAAACCATTGCGGAATACAGTTTTACCTACGCAAATGGATATTTTCTTTTTGAACATGGGGCCATCGAAAACAAAACTGTGAAATTCTCCATATTCTCCACAAGGATCAATGTCCTCCGGTATTTGTTTTAGAAATGAAGTGTTATATTCTCTCCCTGCATACTTCGAGGGCAAGTGTTTAGTATCAACACAGGTTATTATTGCTCGAAGTCCACCGCCTACCATTTCTTTAGATAACTCATTCGTAGGTTTTTCCCAGAGTGGAAATATAGGAGTAATTCCAGTATCCGTTAAGTTAGATTCTCTATATTTACGAACATCCTCTAAGAATAGATCGCCAAAAGCAAAATATTCAATTCCTTGTCTTTTTGCTTGTCCAACAAATTCATCCATTATGATTTTATATTCGGAGTTACTGCATTGGTGCGGAATCGAAATTATCTGAACAGGAAGACCCACACTTTCTGCTTGTTGTTGTATCAATTCAATCCGTATTGCATGCATTGCAACACGCTTAAACTTTTGATTGATCGTACAGAAAAGACCGACAACATTTATATCAAGTTGCTGACGAAGGACATGAAGTGCCCATGCACTATCTTTCCCGCTGCTCCAGGCCAGTAATGTTCTCTTTTTCATTTTATATTTCAGCACCTAACACTTAATATTAAGATCTAACTCCTAAATCCTAAATTCCGCATTTAGAAATACTCTTCTAATAAATCTCTAATTCGCAAGAAGAAACGGCTTAAAAAATGGCGATCTTTAAGGCGATTTAAGCGCTTTTCTCTTAAAAGTTTAAGTCCATAGACACAGGCACATATACTATTTGAAAATAAAGAGCTATTGAGAGACGGGTCGCGGACTTTTATTTTGCCCGAGAGAGGCATACCTGGTTTTAAATTCAAATTATAATCTTCTAACTTTTCAAGAAAACCATCCATAAGGGCCGCTCCTCCCGAAAGCATAACACTATCAGCCGTGCTATGCCTTTTTAAATATTTTTCAATGATTGCAAAAAGTTTTCCTGAGATCTCAGTGCCTCTTGCGCAAAAATCTTTTCTTAAGATGCTTTCATATTCCCCATTTTTCTTCTCCAGTAAAATGGGTTCATTTGATTTGTCTATATTAGATGTTAAGCTAAAATATCTCTCATTTAATTTTCGCGCATATTCATAAGGAATTTTAAAAAAGGAGCTAATACCTTTATTGATCTCAGCTATGCCTGTATCAAAACTCTTGATTTCGAATATAAATTTATCTTTAAAATAACTAAAATTAATTGTTTGATCTCCGACATCAAGTAATATTGCCCCATCCTCTTTTTCCCGGGCAGTTAAGAAAAATTCAGCCTGTGCTTGAGGGCAAACAATCAGATCATCTATGCTGTAGCCTGCCTCCTCAACAGCTGTAACTAAATTTGATACTACCTGAACTGGCGAATGCAGAAGAATGGTTTGTACTTCCAATTTTTTTCCAAGCATTCCTATGGGATTTAAAATGCCTTTTTGTCCATCAATAATAAATTCTGCAACTATTATTTGAACCAGTTTCCTGTCCAGGGGCAGGTAAAATTCTATCGAACTTTGTATGGCGTGTTCTATCTCCTTACTGGTAATGTGTCCCTCTCTTTTAAGCAAACAAGCTCCCCTGGCACACTCAAGATTAATTTGCGAGCTTGGAACTGTTAAAAAAAGATAATCAAATTTCGCTTTTGCCTTTAATTCTATTTCTTCTAAAACCCCGGCAACGGCCTGTGTGCAAGTAGCCATATCAGATACAATTCCACCACTAACGCCGCTAGGCGAAATTGATTTCACCGCCAGAATCTCAAATAAGTTTTTCTGCTTGCAATACCTTCCAAGGGCGGCTTTAATCCGGCTGGATCCTATATCCAAAGCACAACTTATCATATCTTTATTTTTATTCATTTGGGACCGACAATTAAATCTTTAAAACGCAAATCAATATATCTTATCTGTCTCAAATCCAAATTGGGCAAACGAGATTCCACCTTCTTTATTTTTTCTCTAAAATCATCTTTGCCAAGCTTAATCTCAACATCTTCCTTTGTATAAAAAGAAATATTATTAAGATTGGCTACATCTATTTTTTTTACTCCGTATTTATCTTTAAAATTCATGAATTCAAGCAGTTTTATTATCCCAATAGCCTTTTTTAATGCCGGAGATCGACTAAAAACACCTTCTTTTATATGGCGGGATTTGACGCCGATAATCAGCGGCAGTTGCAACTGGGGTTTTTCAAAACTTTTTTCTAATATAAACCCTTCTTTATCTACAAGAAAAAATTTTTTAGCTTCGATTTGAGCAAAGGCCTTTCTCTCTTCGACAGAAACCCTGATAGTATCAGGATAATCTTTTGCTACTGTAGCCTCTTTGAGCTGCGGGTGTGCATGCAAAATTGCATCTCTTAAAGTCTCAAGATCTACCTCTAAAAGATTTCCTCCGGGGGATAGCTGACAATAATCAAAAGCCTGCTGTCCGTTCAAGCTAAAAGTATCATTTTCTACATAACATTGCCGCAGCTTAAAAACACTAGAACTGCCACAACCACTTATTAGTGCTTTGGCAGCAAAAAAACTCAACGCCAGTATAAGAAAAAATATTAACAGCGGAATTATAAATTTGAATATAGACTTCCTTTTGGTTTCTTCTGCTAATGAAAACCGTTTGTTCTTTGTTCTTGGCATCTTCCCACCTTTCTTTAATAAACAGATAATTTATGGAATATAAGCGATATAAATTGCGGTATCACTTGAAAGCCGACTCAACCAATTTAATGCACAACTGACTAAAAGGCAAACCCTTGCTCTCAGCTGCTTTTGGCAAAAGGCTTAAAGGTGTTAAGCCGGGAATAGAATTAACTTCTAAAATCATCGGCTGTTTACCGTCTCTCAAAATTATATCCACTCTCGAAAAATGCCACAATCCCAAAACCCGATGGGCTTTGAGAGCTACGGCCTGACAAAGAGCGGCTATTTTCGCCTCAAGAGGTGCCGGTATAAGATATTCAGTTAGTCCTTTTGTGTATTTTGCCTTATAATCATAAAATTCCTCTTTTGGTTTTAGCATAATAACGGGCAGGGGTTGCTCTTCGAGAATTCCCACTGCAATTTCAACTCCCGGTTGATATTCCTCAATTATTATTTCTCGACTGTATTTTCTGGCGAATAAAAAAGCAGGTTCTATCTCTTTTTTATTCCTGACAATCGAAAGTCCAATGCTGGAACCAAGATTCGATGGTTTAAACACAAGGGGAAAATTAAGTCCATCGCAATTAAAATTTCCGCTTTCAGCAATTACAAATTTTGGGACCGTAAGTTTATTAAGTTCGAAAATTCTTCTTGAGGCAATTTTATTCATAGCTAAACGAGAAGCTTTCGGACCCGAACCTGTATAAAAAATATTAAGCTCTTGGAGAATGGCCTGCAACTGGCCGTCTTCTCCAAAATCTCCATGCATAGCAATAAAAGCTACATCAAGATGCAGGTTTAAAATATCCATTTTTAGTTTAGGTTTATTTTTAGTATTTTTTATATCGACAATTACACATTCGGCTCCTTCTTTTTTGAGGGCTTGGTAGACGGCAGTCCCTGACTTAAGAGAAATTTCTCTTTCCGGAGAATCGCCGCCCATTAAAATACCTATACGCCCGAATTTTTTTCTTAAGTTTTCCCTGGTTTTATTCATGGTAATATATTTATCTCAACCTCAAGAAAAATATTTTTTTTAATCTTGACTTTCTTCTTTATCAAGTCTATCAAATGCAAGATATCAT
>DAOVKU010000109.1 GCA_030631665.1 Candidatus Omnitrophota bacterium | reverse complement strand
CTAAACGCCTCTCCTACTATACCCCTAATACCTGAAACTCCAACTTTTAATGGTTTCATTTTTAATCCCTTCTTTTTTTATTTTATATTATTCTTAATTCTGTTTTTATGCTTTATACTGCTTTAAGATTTCTCTAAATTGCTCTATTTCTGTTTCAAACCGCGATAGAATTTCAACTAAAGATACATGCTCACCTGGTTTAATTTTAATTTTGTTGTGCAATTCATCTGTGGCCAGGTGCATTCTCCGGATAATACTGTTGCTTTCTTCAATTAAATGGCTGATATTCCGGCTTAACCGATTAAGTTCATCGGCCAGAACTATTAGTTCATCTTTCTTTCTCAACTTAACTCTGGCTGAAAAATCGCCGTTGCCTATTTGATGGATATGTCCTTTTAAACGAAAAAGAGGGCCTGCTATTTTATGCGACCTAAAAATAGCAAAGGCAAAAGTAGCTGCCAGAAGAAACAAAAAAGCAACAATCAGGTTTTTGTAAACACCCTTTAAAATAATAAAAAGCCCCGCTTCCGTATAAACATTCTTTAGTTCTTTAAGTAGGGGCACAAAACCGACTAAATAAAAAACCGCCGTAAAAATAAAAAAGGCAACCAAGATAAATGCCAGAATGTTTGTGGCATATTTTAACTGAAATTTTTTATCAATTAAATACTTCTTTCTTTTCCTGAATTGCCTGTTATTCATTTTATTATCTTTGATCTTCTCTTTCTGTTAATTCTTTTGTAAACTCAAATAATTTTACCTGGGCTTCTGTTAATTGTTTGCCTCTTCTTGAAGCAACTTTCCTGGCCGTATCCAGAAGCACTTCAAAACCGTAGCCTTTGGTTGGCTTTCTGTTTAAAAACCAGCAAAAAGAGGGGACAATTTTCGGCAAAACACCGCCGCTGCCAACAACAATACTCATAATTCCAACAACACTGCCAGTGTTAAACAGGGTGCCGATAGAAGTCTTGGCATGATCGCCGATAAAAGAACCTACTTTGGCGTTCTTTGAATCTATATATTGTCCGTCAATATAGACTGAAATAGATCCATAGTCATTCTTAAGGTCACTTGTGGTAGTTAATGCTCCCAAATTAACCCACTCACAAATATAACTATGCCCCAAAAAACCATCGTGGTATTTATTTGAATAGGCATGTATAATACTTTGTTCAACTTCACCGCCCACCCGACAGGCTTCACCAATGGTTGTGCCGTTTCTAATCCTGGCCGAAAATATTTGACTATCTCTACCAATAACCGCCGGACCTTCAATTCTGCTAAAAGGAAAAATTTTAGCTCCATCTTCAATAATAATCGGACCACAAACAGTCTCAAGCACTGAATGCGGGTAAATTTCTACATTTTTCCCAATATAAATCTTACTTTTCTTTCCCACTACTGTTGCCGAATCAGGTAATTTCTCAGACTTGTTAAGTTTTTTAAAATCAACTTCAATCTGCCGGGGATTTTCATTGATAAGATCCCATGGATATTTTATAAGCGTGGCTTTAACTTTCCGTGAAGGCAAATTCAAAGTTAGTATATCCTCAATATTTTTAAAGTGCCGCAGCTTTTCTTTTTTTACATAAACAAAGGCAATATTTTCTTTTTCTTCTTTTTCGCCTTCATTATAATAAATGCCTTCCTTTTCTTCAAATTTCATCTTCTCATTCGCCAAAAGCCGTCCTGAAACTAAAAGCAAATCATCTTTCTTTAAGGCCTCGATATCATTGACAGGATAATCAAATTTCTCTTTTATTATCTCAATAAGGCAATTTCTTACCCACAGATTAATCTTTTTATTTTTAAAGTGCGGGATTAATTTATCAAGCAAGTTGGTCCTGCCGCATTTAAGTTCAAAGACACCTCTTAAATAAGTTAAAGGATAAAGTTTTCCGGGGCTTTTTTTATCTTCAAAAATACAAATTTGCATTTTATGCCATCTCCTTTAATGACGGCATCCGCCTGAGGCGGATATGTCGGAATTAAACCCCGCTCTTTTGGCAAAAAACGAGGTTAATTAATCTCTACAAGTGCCATAAAATATAAAGCTGTGTTTATATCTATCATTACGCCTTGCCCAAAAGGGCGGGGTCAAATTCAGCTATAAACTTATGTTCGCTTACGCTTCATAGATTTTAGCTTCATTTGATAGGTATCACGAGCTATACATATCTCTTCATTGGTAGGAATAACAAAGATTTTTATTTTTGAGTCCCTGCTGCTGACTAGACTTTCTTCGGCCGCAACACGTCTATTTTTATTTCTGTCTAATTTTATGCCGAGTGATTGAAGCCCCGAACATATTAACTCTCTGACCTGATAGGCATTTTCACCAATACCACCTGTAAAAATAATGCCATCACACTCACCAAGCACTGCTAGATAAGCCCCGATGTATTTTTTAACACGGTAGGCAAAAATATCAAGAGCCAGCTTGGCTCTTTTATTCCCCTTTTTGCCGGCTTTAATAATATCTCGGATATCATTGCTTATACCCGAAATACCCAAAAGGCCGCTTTTCTTATTTAATATGTGGTTAATCTCTTTTAACGTCATTTTTTTCTTAGCCAGATAAAAAATGATGGCTGGATCTATATCACCACTCCTGGTGCCCATAACTAATCCTTCCAATGGCGTCATGCCCATACTGGTATCAATAGACTCACCGTCCTTAACAGCCGCTATGCTGCAGCCATTGCCTAAGTGAATAGTTATGCAGCTTATTTTGTTTTTGGGTTTTTTGCTCAGTTGAGCAAACCGACAAGTAACATAGCGATGGGAGGTACCATGAAAACCATAGCGCCTGATTTTATATTTCTTGTAAAAGTTATACGGCAGTGCATAAAGATAAGCTGCCGGGGGAATGGTCTGATGAAAAGCTGTATCAAAAACAGCCACATTAATGGCTTTCGGCAGATATTCTTTGATCGCTTCTATGCCGGCTAAATTGGGCGGATTGTGCAGGGGAGCTAAGTCTATATATTCTTTTATGGTTTTGAGAACTTTGGGTGTAATTACTGTGGAGTCACTGAAAGATTCTCCGCCATGAACAACCCGATGGCCAACGGCCTTAATTTCCCCGATGTTTTTCAAAACACCTATTTTTTTATCGGTCAGGGTATTGATGATAAGCTTAACCCCTTGCTTATGATTTTTGATGGGCCGGTTTATCTTTTTTTGTTTGAAATCTGTATTATAAACAAGCCGACTGTCACGCTCACCTATTCTTTCAAGTAAACCCTTAGCCAAAACCCTCTCTTGAGGCATCTCAACCAACTGATATTTAATGGAAGAACTTCCGCAATTAACAACTAAAAGCTTCATCGGTTCGCTCCTGAATGAATCAATATGCAAAACTGTTATAGGAGTTTAAGAATAAAATTGTATTTTATAAAAAATAGAAAGAAAAATACGTTTTTTCCAATATACCACATTGCCGACAAATCGTCAATATTGTGAAAAAAGAAGATTTTACAATAAATTCTGCCGGCCTTGATTTTACTTGGGACAGCTACTGAAATTACTTAAGACTTTTTGCAAATAAAACTTGAGTGCTTTATCAACAAAAGCCATTTAAAGCTTCACATAAACTACTATGGCAGAATGAGCGTGGACGCACAAATTTCCCTTAGCGGGGAAAACTTGTCTCTTTTTGGTCCTGGGGTTCTTGAAAAAGACCCTGCCTATTTTTTCAACCGGATGAAAATTTAAAACAAATAAATAGCAATACCCCTTTCCGTCTCTTTTTACCACGGTTAAGTCGGGGTTATCGCAAATTACCTCTCTGTTAACAGAATCAAGTTTTAAAAGTTCTTCATAGGCCTCTAAGTTTTCCCGGCTCTCATAATTAAAACTGCTGCCGATAAGATTAACAAATCCTTTGCCTATTTTCTTCCGGAGACCACAGGTTTTGCCTTCGGGCGTCTTAGCTATTATTTTTGCATTACCGGGTTCATATAGATTAATAGGATAAACACAATGCAAATCTTTGACTTTCAGTATATCTATTTTGGGGCACCCGGGACAAACCGTCTTTTTCTTTTTTATCTTAAACTCTTCATACATATATTTATTATCTAAAAAATATAAATCTTTGTCGGGTAAAGT
>DAOVKU010000018.1 GCA_030631665.1 Candidatus Omnitrophota bacterium | reverse complement strand
GAAGATGCTCGCCTTCTTGCGAAAAAACTCACCCACTACTTTAAAGGCTTGAGGAAGAAAGGTAAGAATTTTATGATCTGTTCCGGTGGCGGCCCCGGCATAATGGCTGCCGGGAACCAGGGTGCAAAAATAGCGGGTGGTAAATCTGTAGGTTTAAATATCAGTATTCCTACGGAGCAAGACCCGAATCCTTACCAGACCAAGGACCTTGCGTTTGAGTTTCATTACTTTTTTATACGTAAATTCTGGTTTTTTTATTTAGCAAAAGCTCTTGTTGTGTTCCCGGGAGGCTTCGGGACGATGGATGAGCTTTTTGAGTTACTTACTCTCACGCAGACAGGTAGGCATAGAAGGCCTCTGCCGGTCATTCTGTTTGGCCGGGATTACTGGCAGAGAGTAATCAATTTCGATGAAATGCATAAATGGGGAACTATCTCCAAAAAGGATTTAAAGCTTATTAAAATATTCGATGACGTAGATGAAACATTTAATTATCTAAAAAAACAATTAACCAAACATTATTATAAATAAAAATCACGATAAAGAACCTTTTTAGAGCTTATTATTAAAAAAGGGCTGGAATTAGTAATAATTTTAATGCCCCATAAATAAAAAACCTATTTATAAGAATAGGTTTTTTATTTATATTCTACTTTACAATAAAAATAAAATGTACTTTACAATACTTTACAATTGTGGTATATTTTAAATATGCAAAACATAAAAGGTTTAATACTGAAACAGATTAAAAGTAAAGGCAATATAAATAGTGATACTGTTGCCAAAAGTTACAATATCTCACGGCAAGCCGCCCATCAACATCTACGCGAATTAGTAAAATTGCAAAAGCTTCTAAGGATTGGAAAAACAAGAGGTTCTTATTATATTTTATTCTCAAAAAAAGAAGCAAAAAAAATAAAGGAAGAAGATGAAACATATAAAGCAAGGCTAAGGAATAAAAAACTACAAGAGGACTATGTATATGATAAGATTTTTTATAAGTCATCTTCTTTAAAAAAGCTACAGAAGAACACTCACGACATTATAAGATATGCTTTTACTGAGATGCTTAATAATGCAATTGAACATTCCGGTTCCGAATATATAGATATAGTATTAGTAATAAGTAGTGATGCGGTAAGTTTTGACGTTATAGATAGGGGGATAGGAATTTTTAAGCATATACAGAAAAAGTTTAAATTAATGGATGAATATCAGGCACTGTCCGAAATTTTAAAAGGCAAGAGAACCACAATGCCCTCAAAGCATACAGGAGAAGGTATATTTTTTACTTCAAAATCCGCGGATTTGTTTAAAATTGAAAGCTCAAAAATAGGCCTGATTATTAATAATAAAGAAGATGATATCTATACGGAAGAAATAAAATATCGCAAGGGCACAAAGGTGTTTTTTCGAGTTAACAAAAAAACCAGAAAAGATATAAGCGCAATTTTTGCCCAGTATACCGACAGTGATTACAAATTTAATAAAACAAAAGTAATTGTCAAGCTCTACCATAAAGATGTATTATATACCTCGCGATCTCAAGCTAGAAGGCTTGTTGTTGGGTTAGACAAATTTAAAGTGGTTATTTTAGATTTTAATCAAGTAAAAACAATAGGCCAAGGTTTTGCGGATGAGATATTCAGAGTCTTTCAGCTAAACCATCCTGAAGTAGCTATAGAATTTATAAATTGCTGTAAAGCTGTGGAGTTTATGATTAAAAGAGTAAAAAATCAGTGATAAGATAGCATCTTTACAATATTACTATCCATGTCTTTACAATAAATTACAATACGCATTTTTGTTATCAACATCGGATCCCCTGCTGATTTGCTCGCTATACTCTCAAATCAAAGCGCTGGGGGGGTAGGCAGCCCGGGGAGCCAAATTTGATGAAATCCCAAGTAAAATCTGCTTGGGATTTTTTGTTTATAGGGGTATAATTTAAATGGTAAAGGTATCCTTACGGGATATGCCCTTAAGCGTGTTAGTAAAAAGGATAAGGTCATTATGGCTAAAATAGGATTAGTATTAGGAAGTGGTGCTGCAAGAGGATTGGCCCATATCGGAATAATAAAGGCGCTAAAAGAAAAAAATATACCTGTTGATATGATTGCCGGCTCAAGTATGGGCGCACTTGTTGGCGCTTGCTATGCAAGAGAAGGAGAAATAGCTAATCTTGAAGAAATAATATTAAAGATAGATTGGAAACAATTAACTCGATTAGCAGACCCCAACTTAGCCCTACTTTTCAAAGGGCTTATTCATGGTAAAAAAGTTAAAGAACTTCTGAGGACTTTAATTGGTGATATAGAATTTAAGGATTTAAAGATTCCTTTGGCAGTAGTAGCTACTGATGTTAATACGGGTGAGGAGATAGTGATAAAAGAAGGTTCTGTAATTGAAGCTGTGAGGGCAAGTATTTCCATCCCCGCTATATTTATGCCGGTTAAGTTTAAAGGCAGATTCCTAATAGATGGCGGAATAGTAAATCCTGTTCCAGTGGGCGTGGTTAAGGCTCTGGGCGCAACATTTATTATTGCCTGCAATGCAATTTGTAAACTTCAAAAAAGAAAATTTTATGCTTCTATAAAAAAACAAAAACCCCGGGCGCCAATGGCAAAGAATCAGATTAAAAACGTAGCTTTATCAGTATTAAATAACAAAATTAACAAACTCCTCAAGGACAATAAAGATAAAATACAAAATTTCCAAAGGCTTGCTAATGGTTTTAAAGAGAAGATTTACAAAGGAAGACAAAGAATAGATCCAAATACGCCAAGTATATTTAATACTATTATTCAAGCAATTTGCACTATGGAATATGAAATAGCGAAGTCAAAAATAAAAGAGGCGGATGTAGTAATAACTCCTGATACAGGATATATTGGTGCATTAGAGTTTTATCGAGGAAGCGAAGCAATATCAGAAGGATATAAAGCAGCAAAGAAAGCTGTTTCTAAAAATAAAATGCCATTGAGGGGATAGGTCTCAGCTTGAGTCTGGGGCAGATTTAGGATTACGGTGAGAATCGTCACCGCTAAAAATAGAGACGGAATGTAACAGAAGGAGGACTTCAGGTGGTCGAATTTGAAACAGAGGTATTAGACATAATCCCGAGAACCCCTAATGTTAAAAGTTTCCGGTTTGGTATAAAGAAAGAAGTAACTTTTAAACCGGGGCAATTCTTTTTTGTCACCATAAAGATTGAAGGAAAAGAGGCAACAAAACATTTTTCTTTTTCTAATTCGCCCACAGAGAAAGGATATGTAGAATTTACTAAAAGGATCACCGAAAGCGAATACTCAAAGGCCTTAGATAGATTAAAGATTGGTGATCGGGCACATTTAAAGATGCCTCTCGGTTCTTTTACTTTTGAGGGTGAATATGAAAAAATAGCCATGCTTTCGGGAGGAATAGGCATAACGCCTATAAGAAGTATGTGCAGGTTTGTTGCAGACAAAAGATTGCCGGTAGATATAGTCTTGCTTTATGGCAACAACAAGGAAGAGGATATCATATTTAAGCAGGATTTGGACGAAATAAGTCAAGTTAATAAGGATATGGATATAGTTTATACTTTAACTTCGCCGGATATAGATAAAAAGAAATGGCGTGGAAGAACAAGTTATATAGATGATAAAATGATAAAGGAAGAGATTGCTGATTATAAGGAAAGAGTTTTTTATATCTGTGGGCCTCCGAAGATGGTGGAAAGTTTAATTATCATTTTGAAAGGCAAATTAAATATTCAAGAAGATAAAATTAAAATAGAAAAGTTTACAGGATATTAAAAGCGGAAGCGTGAAAGGAGCGATGCAATATGGCGGTAGAAAAAGTTGGAGAGAACTATAAATGCAATGTTTGCGGCAATGAAGTTACCGTAACCAAAGTGGGCGGCGGAGAACTCGTTTGCTGCGGGCAGCCCATGGAAAAGGCATAAGGGCTGGAAGGAGAAAAAGATGAAAAGCATAAAAGGAACAAAAACAGAAAAGAATCTTCTGGCATCTTTTGCCGGAGAATCTCAGGCAAGGAATCGTTACACCTATTTTGCTTCTGCGGCAAAGAAGGCAGGCTATGAACAAATAGCGGCTATATTCTTAGAGACCGCTGATAACGAAAAAGAGCACGCCAAGAAGTTTTTTAAGTTTTTAGAAGGCGGTGATGTCCAAATTTCTGCTTCCTATCCAGCAGGCGTGATAGGAGATACGGCGCAAAATCTGGAGGCAGCGGCAATCGGAGAAAACCTCGAATGGACAAAGCTTTATAAAGAAGCAGAAGAAACAGCGCGGCAGGAAGGATTTGAAGAGATAGCAGATCAGTTTAAGGAAATTGCCGAGGTAGAAGAAGAGCACGAGAAAAGATACAGAAAGCTACTCAAAAATGTGAAAGAGGATAGGGTATTCAAAAAGGACACTTCTGTGAAATGGAAATGCCGCAATTGCGGATATGTTCATGAAGGGAAAGTTGCGCCTCAAGAATGCCCGGCATGCGCGCATCCCCAGGGCTTTTATGAACTTCTTTGTGAAAACTATTAAAGAAGGGTGAAACAATGAAAGGTTATGTATGCAAGATTTGTGGGTTTATTTCAATCAATGGAAGCGCGCCGGATAAATGCCCGGTATGCGGTGCCCCAAAAACATCTTTTGAGGAAAGAGAAGATGCTATTAAAATTCCCGGGGACGTAAATAACTTGAGCGAACTGGAAAAGAAGCACATACCGGTTATCACCATTGTAAAGAAATACAGTTTTATACCCGAGGGTTGTCAAGATGTGCATGTAAAAATGGGCGAGATACAACATCCAATGATTGGAGAGCATTATATCACGCATATCGATTTTTATATAGATAAGGAGTTTATCTCCAGGGTTGTCTTGACGCCTGATAAGCTCAATCCGGCAACCACGCTGCATCTTAAGGTTCAAGACGGAAGGCTTAGTGTGATAGAGCGTTGCAACCTGCATGGGGATTGGATTAAAGAGACAGAGATATAAAAAACGGAGAAAGGAGAGTGCAATGGGGAAGGAATTGATGATTATTTTAGTCGATGCAAGAAAAGAACAGGCGCCTGCCGTGCAAAAGGTTCTTACAACCTGGGGCTGCTTAATAAAGACGCGTCTGGGGATTCATGATGGCGTGTTGGGTAATTGTTCAGATAGCGGACTTATTATCCTTGAACTAGTAGGAGATAAGGAAAAACAGGGACAGATTGCCGAACGTTTAAACGTACTTCCCGGCGTTAAGGCTAAAATGGTCGATATTGCCTTCGATGAATAGAAATTCCGGGCACTGTTTTTGTTATCAATATTTAACAGTAGCTTTTTGCACGCGTGAACATTATTTGATAAAATTATAGTAATAATTTAAGGCGAACTTAAATCAGGGAATCACGTATCAGATATGGTGTGAACTAAATAAAACTTGAGGTTATTTTAAAGATATAATTTAAATATATGCGAGTACGAACTTTTTGCCTTTTAATGATGGCTGCGTTTTCTGCTTCGTTGGGACTGGCAGCAATAACGCCTTTTTTGCCAGAACTGGCCGGACACCACGGCACAAATGGTTTCTGGATAGGTATGATATTTGCCGGTTTTGGAATATCGCGCGGTATTATTACTCCTTTCATAGGAAAAATGTCCGATAGGGTGGGGCGTAAAATATTTGTTGCAGCAGGGCTTTTTATCTACACTATCATATCTATTTTTTATTCCAAAGCAAACAATGTTTACCTGTTGATGCTGATCCGCCTTATTCACGGACTCTCAGCCGGCATGATATTGCCTATTGTAATGGCGTATGTCGGAGAGCTTTCCAGGCAAGGCAAAGAGGGCCTTACAATAGGGGCATTGAATACGGTCTTGTATTTTGGAATTGCGGCAGGCCCGCTCATCGGCGGTGAAATTGCCGAACGATACGGCTTCGATGCTGTTTTCTATAGCATGGCCGCCCTTGGAGCTGTAACACTTCTTTTGGTAATATTTTTTCTTCCCGAAGCGAAAGGCTGCACTCAGGCAAAGGCGCCAGGGACAGCACCGTTTAATATATTGCTCAAATATAGTTACATAAAAGCTGTTTTGATAATGTCATTTGTTTCAGTGACGCTTTCCGCTGTTTTTATGTCGTTTTTCTCCCGTCTGTAGCCATAAAAGACTTTGTAGACATGATACACATAGGTTTTATCATATCCATAGCTATATTTATCGCCGGCCTGTTGCAAATTCCTTTTGGTGAAATCGCAGAAAGTCACAGCCGTTTGGGCAAACTATTACAATGCAGTATGGGAATTTCTGTTTCTATGATGGCCATATTTGTTTTACCCCTTTGTCCAAGTTTCAAAGCTCTTTTTGTGTCGGGATGCTTTCTGGGGCTCGGTATTGCCATATGCGCACCCGCCTTATCAAGTCTTTCTCTTGGAATAGGCAAGAAGGTGGGCATGGGAATGTGGATGGGTATATTTTGGGCAGTTATGAGCGCCGGATTGGTTGTCGCTCCGATAGCAACAGGTATTATAACGGACCATGCCGGAATTGATTCTGTATTTTATTCTTTTGCTATTTTTGCTTTTTTTGCCGTGCTTCTTTGTGTGTATTACATGTACCGAAAGCAGAGCCCAGATTAAATTCTTCGGAGCCGGACATAGCCATGCCGGATGTGCATATCTTAAAGAATTCAAATCCCCAAACAAATTTCGCTTGGAAATTGTTATTTTAAAGAGTATAATTTAGTAAGTGAGGAAATTAAATTAGTTGCTAACACCGTATTCTAAGGGGACATAAAATGTTTGATTTATCAAAAAAGAGACACAGGTTAAGAATTGTGATTCCAGCCTACCCGGCATTTAATATTTATTCCCATGTTGCCAAGAAAACCACGGCCCTGGGCCCGGTATGTGTGGCCAGTGCTGTGAATGAAATGGAAAAATGGGATGTTGAGATTATTGATGAAAATAACCTTCGAAGATATGGACCCAGAAACGATTCAGGTGCAGCCGACCACGAATTTTTACAACGACAAAGGCCTGCAGATGTTGTTGGGCTTTATGGTGGGTTAACAAGTACCGCACCAAGGCTTTACGAAATAGCCCGTTTTTATAAGAATAAGGGAGTTGTGACTATCGCCGGGGGTCAGCATTTTGTTGAAAATAATATAGCTGAGGGCTTAAATTCTTCTATTGACTATATAGTTATTGGCGAAGGAGAAGAAACCATTAAGGAGTTATTGGAAGTCATAGAAGGCAAGAGAAAGAAAAAAGAAGTAAAAGGTATTGCTTATTTAAGTGATGGACAGATTATTTGTACTCCGGAGAGAGAACCCCTGGTGGATTTTGATAAGTTACCCGTGCCTGATTTTTCTTTAGTGCGCTACGCCAAGATTGAACTTTATCCAATTGGAAGGATACGAGGTTGTGGCATGGATTGTGAATTTTGCACCGTGAAGGGCAAGCCCAGATATGCTTCTCCCGAACGACAGCTTGAATGTATTAGCAGTCTTGTGGAGACAAAAGATGCCAGACATTTTTTTATTGTTGACGATCTTTTTGGGCAACAGCGGGATGAGACAATAAGATTTTGTAATATGTTCAAGCGCTATCAAAAAAATATAGGCAAAAGACTGGATGTAATTGTTCAGATAAGATTAGATAAAGCCAAAGACTTGGAATTACTTTCGGCGATGCGTCAGGCCGGTATTAACACCGTAGCCATTGGCTTTGAGTCACCCATTGAAGAAGAATTAAAAGCCATGAAAAAACGTGTTAGAGCCCAGGACATGATAGCTCTTGCAAGGACATATCATAAATTTGGTTTTTTGGTTCACGGCATGTTTATTTTTGGTTACCCCTTGAAGGAAAGCATGAGTTTTAAGATGCCGATAAAGGAACGCATCAAGCGTTTCAGGAATTTTATCAAGAAGGCTAAAATTGATACAGTGCAGGTTTTACTGCCTGTTCCTCTGCCGGGAACAGAATTAAGGCACAGGCTGGAGGAGCAAAATAGGATTTACTCAACCCAGGATGTGGGTTGGGAATATTATGATGGCAATTTTCCTCTCTTTGAACCAGATGCGCCTATGACGGCTATTGAGATGCAGGTTGCCATTAATAAAATTATGGGTAAGTTTTATCAGTTTAAATATATGTTTTTACTGGGTATGCATGTTTTCACTTTTCCAGCCCTGGTTTTCTCCCTGCATAATATTAAAGCGGGATGGAAGAAATGGTATCGGCCATGGCGCAATAACCTGGCTCGCTTCGGTGGTTGGATTATTATGAAAGGGTGGACTTCAGAGCTTAAAAAGGGTAAATTTTTACAAAAATTAAAAACCGCAAAAAAACATTTAAAAACCACGCATTTTTAACTCTTTGCTTAAAACACAGGGCAGGAGTTTTTATTTGGTAATTATCTACTATTAGCCCCCCGCTTTTTAATTATAAACAAATTGTTTCTTTTGAGTATCCCTAACAGCATGACAAGCCGAACCCTGAATGGTTTTTTTATGTAATTACGATAGGCCATTTTATCAAGGAGTTCTTCGATTTTAAGGGTTTCTTCGTATCCGAAAGGATTTGCTAATATTATCCTGGTTTTTTGTTTATCAATTCCTATTATGACCTCGTAGTGCATATTCAGGTTGGGTTTGTCAAAGTCGTTTAGGGTTGAGCATATAATGGGGACAGGCACGCCGGCCTGAATTTGTTTAAGAATAATTTCGGCGATTATATTTGAGGGCGGATTCTCCGGTTTTATTGAGTAATCAGGCAAACACTGTTTAAATATTCTAATAAATTCCCAGGGAGGCGTGCCCCCCACTATTTTATAAAATGGTCCTTTTGGAATTTGATTCTCTTTTATTAGTTTCCCCAAAAACGCACTTACCATGCTAATGCTTGCATATCCGCATGTGTGAGGGGTAAGCTGTTTGTAAATGGGAAAATTTTCTAACTTGATCATTTTTTCTCCCGCTATATTATACTAAATAATTGTATTTTATAAAGCAGAAAAGTTCAATTTTCCTGGGAAGGGTTTGGCATGATTAAAAAATACCCGCCTTTAAGGGCGGGTATTTTATTTATTTCAAAAAAATATATTTTTAAGGCGACATTATAACTGAAACTATAATAGCATATTAAAAATATTATTCAAGTGAGAAACACAGAATTAAAGAGTAAGAGTTAAATGTATTGCAGGGGGTTTTTTATCAAAGTATAATAAAAATTGCGGAACTTTTTATTAAATTCTATTGTCTAAGGTAATGGAAGGATAAATGCAAAGTATATCTAAAGATATTTTAATTCTGGCATCTGAAGGCGATATGGAGGCTTTTGAGAAAATATACAAAGCTACTTGCGGATTTGTATATAGCATAGCCTTAAGAATTGCTAACAATAGAAGTGATGCTCAGGAAGTTACCCAGGATGTATTTTTAAAAATATACAAGAATCTTAAAAAATTTCAATTTCGGTCGTCTTTTAAAACATGGGTATATAGAATTACTACTAACACCGCCTTGAATGACTACAAGAGAAGATCAAAAGAAATAAGCAGAAGAGGTGATTATGATATAGCCATTAAATTTGCATCTGTTGCCGGGGAAACAGAAAAAGCCATTGATAGAGAAAACAACCAAAGACTTCTTGAATCTTTATTAAACATGCTTAATCCTGATCAGCGAACCTGTATAATGTTAAGGGAAATTGAAGGATTAAGTTATAAAGAAATAGCACAGATTTTAAAAATTAATGTCAATACTGTGCGCTCGAGATTGAAAAGAGCAAGAGAGATTCTTTTAACTTGTAGCAAAGAAGGGGCGATAAGCTATGAATTGTAAAAGAATAAGAGAATTGGTTATGACAGACTATATTGATGGCGAGGCAAGCGCGGAAGTACAAAAAGAAATTAGAGAGCATTTAAGTATTTGTAATCAGTGCAGGCAATTTGAACGGGCTTTGCAGGAAATGGCTATTGAGCCGTTCAAGAAAGCAAAGGAAATCAGACCGCCTGAATCAGTTTGGCGCAGCATAAAAGAAAGTATAGAAGAAAAACCATCAGAGGGTTTATTCGCGGGTTTAAAGAATAGTTTGGGTATTATTTTTGGCATTCGAAAACCTGTAATTGCGGCTGTTGTAATTGCCCTAATTATAATTATAGCAGGAGTCTTCATAAGGTTGCCTCTCAACAATCAACAGGTGGTGAGCGGCTATCTGGAAGAACAGATAGAATTTATTTCTTATCTGGATGCCGATGAAACCAACTACTTTAATGGAGAACAGCTAGATTTAGGCACCACTATAGAGAAATATTTTTTGTAGAGGGAACTTTTTATAAGAGTTCTTGGTCTAATGCAGTGAAAGGAGGCGAAAAGATATGAACGTGAAATTTAAACAAATAGTCGTTGGCACAGGAGTAATAGCTTTAATTTTTTCGGCCTGCGTGGTATATGCCCAGCCTTTTGGCAGGGCAGGAGAAGAAACAAAACGGCATGGAGATGAGTGGCAGAGAGATGACTTGGAACATAGAGAAAAAATGATGAATAAACTTGCCAAAGAACTCGGCCTGACTCCCGAACAACAACAGCAAATTAAAAAACAACATAACCAGCAAAAGGAGAAAGGCAAGGCCTTAAGAAATGAGATTCGACAAAAAAGGTTGGCCCTTAAAGAAGAGCTGGAAAAACAGGATATCGACAAGAGAAAAATATATTTACTGATTGCAGAAATCGAAGGTTTAATGGGAGATCAACTGGAGCAAAGGGTTGAAGGCATTCTTGCTATGAGAGAAATTCTTACCCCCGAGCAGTTTAAAAAATTAGAAAATGAAAGAAAAGAAATGAGAGAAAAATTGGAAAAAAGAAAAGAAAGAAGAAAAAGAGAAAAAGATTAAAGTACCTCGCATAATAAAAACTATTAATCCGATTTTTATCAACTGAGGAAGCGAAATAAAATGTATTAGAATGAATCATTTGCTAAAAGGGCTTGCAGAGATAAGCTTTTTAAATAAAAAACCCAGACAAATTTTGTTTGGGTTTTTTATTTAAAGATGTATAATATTTGTAATTACCTTTAATGAAAAAGCGCCTTATTTGATAAATTTTTTCAAAAGGGCTATTGAACATAGTTGCAAAAAGGGAGGAACAATATGAACCCCGAAAACCCGACAAGCCGCCGCGTATTGAGCATATTTGTTCTGGCCATGATGAATGTGGCTGTTATAGCCAGCTTAAGGGCATTGCCCATGATGGCTGAAGAAGGATTTTCACTGGTTTTCTTTTTTGTAGCGGCGGCTATAATTTTTTTAATACCTACGGCCCTTGTTTCGGCTGAGCTTGCTACGGGTTGGTCTGAGGGTGGAGGAGTTTATACCTGGGTAAAAGAGGCCTTCGGAGGGCGCCTGGGATTTATGGCAATCTGGCTGCAGTGGATTCAAAATGTGATATGGTATCCCACCGTGCTTTCTTTTGCCGGCGCCACGCTGGCTTATATTTTCAATCCTGCTCTGGCTACTAACAAAGTTTATATGATTGCTGTGATTCTGGCTGTATATTGGGGGGCGACCTTCGCCAACTTTTGCGGTATGAAAATTTCCGGATTGGTAAGCAGCATAGGAGTAATAGCGGGGACGCTGCTTCCCGGTGCCCTTATAATAATCCTGGGGCTTTTGTGGATGTCTACCGGTCGCACCTCGCAGGTATCCTTTAGTGTAAAAAACTTGTTTCCAGACTTGCATAATATAAGAAATATTGTGTTTTTAGCCGGAGTGCTTTTAACATATGCCGGAATGGAGGTGTCGGCAGTTCACGCCCGGGAAGTCAAAAATCCCCAGCGCGATTACCCCCGCGCTATTTTTCTAGCTACCATTATTGTTTTAGTCATTTTTATACTGGGCTCGTTGTCTATAGCAGTTGTCATCCCTCAGAAAGACATCAGTTTAGTGGCGGGGATTATGCAGGCCTTTACAAATTTCTTCGGTGCGTATAATATGAAATGGATTATTCCTATTATCGCTTTTCTGGTTACAGCCGGGGTTGTGGGGCAGGTGAGCACCTGGATAGTCGGTCCGAGCAAAGGTCTGTTTGCTACTTCCAGAAACGGCGACCTTCCGCCTTTCTTCCAGCATGTGAATAAAAACGGGGTGCCCACGCATTTATTAACCGTCCAGGGGCTCATAGTAACCACAATTTCACTTGTTTTTCTTTTTATGCCTGATGTGAGTTCTTCTTATTGGATTTTAACCGTACTTACCGCCCAGCTTTATTTAATTATGTATATTTTTCTGTACGCGGCGGCTATTAAACTGCGTTATTCCAGGCCGGATGTTCCGCGTGCCTACAAAGTGCCGGGCGGCAACACGGGCATGTGGCTTGTGGCGGGAATAGGAATATTAGGGGCGCTCTTTGCAATTTTTATCGGTTTCTTCCCGCCGGCCCAGCTTGCCACCGGCAATATAATTTTTTACGAAATATTTCTTGTATCAGGAATAGTGATAATGTGTTTGGCTCCGCTTTTAATTTATCATTTTAGAAAATCCGGCTGGATTTCTAAGAACATTTAGTAAAACATAAGGAGGATGCATTATGTTAATAAAGAAAAACAACCTTGAGCAGTTGAAAGACTCAGAAAAAGGACACGCCTCTACTTATAGCACCAGGTTTTTCAGGGAGAGTGTGCCAAAATATGAGATGCCTGATAAAAGCATGCCTGCCAATGCTGCTTATCAATTGGTTCATGATGAACTTAACCTCGACGGCAACCCCGCTCTTAACCTGGCAAGTTTTGTTACCACATGGATGGAGCCGGAGGCAAGAAGATTAATAATTGAAAATATACACAAAAATTTTATAGACCACGATGAATATCCGCAGACAGAAGTTATACATGGACGCCTGGTTAATATGCTGGCGCGTTTGTTTAATTCTCCCAGAGAATGCACCTCTATAGGCACTGCCACCATAGGTTCTTCCGAAGCCATAATGCTGGCCTTGCTCGCACATAAATGGTCATGGAAGAAGCGTAGGCAAAAAGATGGCAAGCCCTATGATAAACCCAATATTGTCTTCGGCACAGATACCCATATTTGCTGGGATAAGTTTGCCAGGTATTTTGACGTCGAGCCGCGGCTTATATCCATGACCAAGGATTGTTTTACTATAACCACCGATAAAGTAGCGCAAAGAATAGACGAAAACACCATATGCGTGGGAACCATACTGGGTACGACTTTTACCGGAGAAGGCGATCCCATCAAAAAAATCAACGACCTTTTATTGAAAATCAAGAAAGAGAAAGGGTGGGATATACCTATTCATGTGGATGGTGCCAGCGGGGGTTTTGTTGTGCCATTTGTTTATCCGAACTTTAAGTGGGATTTTAGGCTTCCGCAGGTCAAATCGATTAACGTTTCAGGCCATAAGTATGGTCTTGTCTATCCGGGCCTGGGCTGGGTTATATGGCGCGATGAAAGCGATATGCCCAAGGAACTGATTTTCAAAGTAAATTATCTTGGGGGAGAGATGCCCACTTATACCCTTAATTTTTCCCGGGGCAGTGCTATGGTTATAGCCCAGTACTACAATTTTCTGCGTCTTGGTAAAGAAGGATACAGGGAGATTATGACCAATGTGATTAATAACGCCCGCTATTTGGCTAAGCGCCTCTCGGCGACAAGAAGATTTATTATGCTTAATGAAGCCCAGCTCCTACCAATAGTGGCGCTCAGGTTAAAGGAACCCTCTAAGTTTAATGTCTTTGATTTGTCGGCAAAAATCCGTGAGCGCGGATGGATTATCTCTGCTTATACTTTGCCGCCGGACGCCCAGGATATAGCCATTATGCGCGTGGTAGTAAGGGAGCGCTTCAGCCGCGATATGGCAGAGATATTATTCAATGATATAGTAAAGGCCTGTAAAGAACTTGATAAAACCGGCAGTATAACTGTTGCGGCAGCAAGTAGCGATGTAGACCAAAAACACATTTGTTAACATAGACATTTATCAGGTGCGGTGGGCCACAGCCAAAAATCTGGTTCGCCTTGAGAAAGTGGTTAAGTTGGCCAATCCCCACAAAGTGAAGCTGCTCTCTTTTTCCGAATTGTCTCTGGCTCCACTCCATGTTGGTTTTATTTTTAGCAGTTGTAACTATTCCGGCAACTTTATCTATATTATATCTTTTCTTGCTTACTCGGGTCAAGTTTGGATAGGCCAAAATTTACTTGACAAATAGAGAAAATTGGTATATACTTTCTTTACGGTAAATAGGGAGTAGAAGTCTCAAGCCGCAAGGCAAAAAAGAGTTCGCCTGGCGGTATTTTTATTTCTGTTATTCCCGCCTGCCCCGAGAAATCTGAAAGATTTCCGGGACTTAGTCCTTGGAATTTCTGTAAAATTCCTAAGGGCCGGCTGGCAGGATTTACCGGAGTTTTGTTGAAAGGAGGACAGCGAATAGTGGCAAAAGGAAAAGTTAAGTGGTTTAGCAACCAGAAGGGTTATGGATTTATTACTCTTGAATCAGGCGAGGATGTATTTGTGCACCATAGTGTGATTGAGGGCGAGGGTTACAAGTCCTTAGAAGAGGGTCAGGAAGTCGAAGTAGAAGTTCAGCAGGGTCCCAAAGGCGCCCAGGCCGCAAAAGTAGTGAAGTTATAACCGAAAAAGCAGGCCCGGCTGTAAGTCGGGCCTTTATTTTTTAAAACACAGTACGCAAGCAGGGAAGATAGAGGAATTAATCTGCCGGAGAAGACTTGGTTTTGTCGATACTGCCGATGGTAGATATATTTTCTCCTATAGCAGCAGTGATGTGTGTGTTTCAAAGTAGAGATGCCTAGCTAATTATAGAATTAATCCCGAGCAAAAAGTGCTTGGGATTTATTATTTTAAAGATTATAAATTTTATAGTTGATTTGTAACTCAAATTGTGCATTTTAAAAAAAGAGTTTTTTATGCAAAGATACAAAATTAATGCCATAGTTGACATTTTATTGTTTATGGTGTTTATTATGTGTGCTTATTCTGGTTTTGTATTGCATTTTCTTTCAACGAGAAGCGCGGCAATTAGTAGTGTTGATAGTAATAGGAGCGTATTTCATATTATATGCATGGGTTTGAGCAGGCATAATTGGACGACTATGCATATCTGGGCCGGCTGGGCATTCTCAGCTTTAATTATACTTCACCTTGCCTTACATTTTAGTTGGATTCGCCGCATTCCCCGTTTTTTTGCGAAAAGCAATAAAGATTAATTTTGGAAAAACACTTGACCTGTCCCTGTTAAAGTAATATCATATTTCTTATAACAATCGCAAAAAAGGACATATTTAAAAACAAAGGAATTAGTGTGTTTAAAAAGACAGATGATGTAATTAAATTTATCAAGGAAAAGGGTATTAGGATGGTCGATTTTAAGTTTGTCGATATGTTTGGCAAGTTATATCATATCACCATTCCAGCCCAAAACTTTTCTTTAAATATGGCCAAGGATGGCATAGGATACGACGGGTCAAGTATACCGGGTTTTAAAAGGATAGAAAGCGGAGATATGTGCGCTGTGCCGGATATTACCACCGGCAGAATGGATCCTTTCTGGGAAGTGCCCACTTTGAGCTTCATGTGTAATTCCGTAGAAGCTGATACTAAAGAAAAATATTACAAGGATCCTCGCACTATAGCCCAAAAGGCGGAGAAATATTTAACAGATAGCGGTATTGCAGATAAGGCATTTTTTGGACCGGAATTCGAATTTTATATTTTTGACAAGGTGACTATAGAAAATGAACCATGTGCCACCTCTTTTTACATTGTATGCGAAGAATCAATTGCAGGCAGAGGAAAGAGTGAAGTGCCATCACCCGGCCATAAAATGATTCACAAACAAGGTTATCACCAAGCACCCCCATTAGATACACTTTATAATTTAAGGTCTAAAATGGTGGAGGAGATAGAAAAATTTGGCATAAAAGTTCACTATCATCATCACGAAGTAGGCGCGCCGGGTCAATCAGAAATAGAAACCTCTTTAAAGCCGCTTTGTGAAGTAGCTGATGATACCATGGCTATAAAATATGTTGTCAGAAATATAGTCGAAAAAGATGGCAAAACCGCAACTTTTATGCCCAAACCGCTTTTTATGGAAGCTGGAAGCGGTATGCATGTTCATCAATATTTATCAAAAAATGGTAAAAATTTATTCTATGATAAAAAAGGCAATTATGCCAACCTAAGCAAAACAGCTTTACATTATATAGGAGGACTTCTCAGGCACGGAAGGGCGCTGACCGCTTTTACTAACCCCTCCACTAATTCATTTAAGAGATTAGTGCCGGGCTATGAAGCTCCGGTTAATCTGTTCTTTTCTTTGGCAAACAGAAGCGCTGCTATCAGGGTTCCTAAATATGCCACAAGGCCACAGGAGAAACGCATAGAATATAGACCTCCTGATTTTACCTGTAATATTTATTATTGCTTGGCAGCACTTTTGATGGCCGGGATTGACGGAATTAAAAATAAAATCGATCCTGTCAAAGAGAAATTTGGGCCTTACGATATAGATATCTTTAACGCCCCAGATAAGATTAAGAAAAAAATTATACCTCTACCCGCTTCCCTGGAAGAAGCTTTAGAGGCCCTCGACAAAGATCATGCATTTCTCTTAAAAGGAGGCGTGTTTACCGAGGATATCATAAAGAGTTGGAAGGAAATAAAGCTGGAAAGTGAAGTGAGGGCAGTGAGGAATAGGCCGCATCCCTATGAGTTCCAGCTTTATTATGGAATTTAAGAAAAAACGAAGTTAAATTTCAGCTTTGAATATTCTTAAAGTAATATACCCTATTCTATTTTAAAGGAAGATGCTATTGTGGCGAAAATAAGAGTGAATAAAAAAGAAGATTTTGAGAAGGCGTTCAGGCAGTTTAGAATGCGATGTAAGCGGGAAGGTATTTTAAGAGAATATCGTGATAGGCAATTTTACGTTAAGCCCTCCGAGAAAAAAAAGAAAAAAAACATAAAGAAAAAAAGCAAAACCTCTTAAAATGCCCACTGTTTATAGTATTTTTTAGAGTTAATTTGAATTTTTGTTTAACTCAAAAGCTACTACAACATCAAAATGGCTGAATTTAGCTGATAACTCTTGAGTAATTTCAGCAGTTACGTTGTTAATTTTAGCAATATTTTCTTTTTCTTTGAGTGAGAAAATCAATTCAATAAAAACTTTCCTCCCGGCTTTCCGCAGACGAATTCTATTTATATTAGATATACCGTATTTGCGTTTTAATCTTTCTGCTATCTCCCGGACATCTTTCTCAACATCTTCCCCCGGGCTAGCGTCCACTAATTCAAGAATATGATGTTTAATTGTTTTTAAGGGATGGGAGATAATAATTGAAACCAGGATTAAGGTCATTACCGGATCGACATAATGCGAAAGATCCCCGTAATTTAAAGTTTTAAGGATGGAACCCGTTGTAAACCCGGCACAAATCCCAAAAGAGAACAATCCATCAAGATACCAGCCCAAGCCATTTGCATCCAGGATTGAAGAATTTACAATTTTTCCTGTTTGCCTCAAATATAAACCAAGAAAGAGGCCAAAAAAACCGCAAACCGCTGTAAATGCAATGGGTATGTCATATCGCAGAATGTCTTCTGAATGGATAATATCCTGAATGGCGAATTTAACGCTCATAAAACAAACCGCGATAATTAATATACCTTCAATTACCACCGCCAGGGGTTCGTATTTGGAATAGCCAAAGTGATATCGCCTGTCAGCTGATTTATGGATGTTCTTAATAACAAAAATAGAAAGCAACACGGCCGCCATGGCGATAAAGCGTTTGCCGGAGTCGAGAATCAAGGTTACGGAATCAACACAAATGCCGATTACAAGAGCCAGTATGGCAGTGGCAACGCAGCCGATGAGAGAAAGCCTCATAGCAAATAATTCTTGTTTTATAAGTTTTTCTTTCTTATTTTTTTCTAAAATCACTTACCCGGCGTTCCCCCCCGCATATTATTTAACTTTTAGAAAACAAAACCTCTAAATCAACCAGTGTCCAATCGCTGTATTCCGGGACTTTAACCCATATTTTTTTATCTGCCGGAGAAGCGATAATTTGATGGACGGTGGGATATTTAAAGTTACCTTTTATATGGCGGTAGAGCACTGTTGCTCCTTTTCCAAGCGAACCATCCTCTTCGAATAACGAGGCATCCATAATCTTTTTCATGACTTCAATATCAATTGTGCCTTTATATTCATTTCCCAAAACCATCAGATTGTTGTAACGTTCCAGTGAAAGGGCGGGGTCTGGCATTGGAATGGTGCCCCAGCTGGGCAATAGATATTGATTGGTTGATGCTAATAATCCATAAGGATTGGCAGAGCGCTTTCTGGTATCGTGAGGCGCACTTTCGTAACTATAGGAAATATTAGCATCAGCGGCATTAACTATTATGGGACAGTTACTGCGTGTGCTGTTAATCATTGTATCCAAGCAGTCCATCGTATCCGCATCCAATAAAAAATTCAGCATTTCAACGGAACATGCAGCACGATTGCCATAAGCGACATTACCCATGGTAGCTGTGCCGTCATTTGTTTCAATAAACAGGCCTTTATCGTTTATTCCTGATACAACACCCACCATCCCCGCATAAATAATTGTAGCTACCGAGTTACTCCCATCCGTCGGATTAAATACTATTACTGTTAGAAAACGTGCGTAATCTTTGAGTGCCGGAAGCCAGTCAAGGTTGCGGCCACAAATTACTTTTCCGTCTTTTGTATAATCTGCCCATGCCGCAATAAATGAACACGCATCTAAAACCTGGGGCATACCCGATGATGCCATTAAAATGTGTGTAATCACCACATTTTGGTCTAACAAAACCAGTTGGTCAACTGATAGACCGCTTGTTTGTGACATCCCGCGAAAAATTTCTTTCTGTCGCTGAGGATAGCCCGACCACGCCATTTGTAGTATAAATCCTTTTAATTGTCCAATGATTGATGAATTAGTATTAATAATTTTGCTTTCGATAGCTATCTTGTAAAATTCCATGATTTCATCTTTTAATAATTCACCGTACTGCCGCCCCATTTCATAATAGTTACCTTCCAAAACGGCTACATTTATTTTGCCGTTCTCATAGAGCTTGCCTTTTTCAAACGTTTTTTTAACAGCCGAATTTTCTAAAGTCATAATATTATCTCCCTTTTAATTAAGTAAGCAGTTTTTGAACCCAAGAAATCAATGGTGGATTATGGCATTATTTTTGCACCTCTCTTTTTTAAGATTAGATACAAGCTTATTTTTAAAATAATTCCGGAACTATAAACCATGCTGCTTCGCAATAATCCGGCGTTTTTTCAAGCAGAAGAACACTTCCCGGTTTAAATGCAATTATATGTTTATCTTCGGTATCCAGGAGCAACTTTGAAGCCAATTTTGCCAGGTGCGGCAAGTGGCCAACAATCATCATATCTTTGTCTCTTTCTAAAAGTTCTCTATAGATATTATCAATAGGGTCGTTGGGCGCTAGTCCTTCTTTTTGTATGGGAGGACGGTCGGGGCTTAATATATTGGCTAAAATGGAGGCAGTTTCTTGGGCTCTTTTTTTGCCGCTGTGTAAAATAATATTTATGTTAATATGGGCCTGTTTTAAGAACGCACCTATCTTTTTTATGTCCCGAATTCCATTTTCTGTTAGAGGCCTTTGGGGATTAATATCTTTTGAAGTTGCTTCGCCGTGTTGCATAAGATATAGTTGCATATTTCCAGATTCCCTTTTTGAAATTAATGCCCGCTTTTTTTAGCTCTGAAAAGATTATAATGACCTGATAATTTAGCCCGGAAACTGAAGGGCTTATTCATATCGGAATTTTTTACTTTAATTCTTTTTAATTCATATATATCTTTATTTAATTCAGCAAATCCCCTGTTGGTGGTACAAGCTCCTTTATAGCCGGCTTTTTTGAGCATGGTTTTAATCTCTTCTGTAAAACCTCCCGTAGGATAACAGAAATAGTTAACCACAACACCTGTTTTTTTCTCGATTAACTTTTTGCAACCGGCGGTTTCATCCCACAAGATATCTTTATTCTTTATAGAGGGAAGGTATATTTGGTTTTTGGTGTGTCCGCCGAAAGATATATTGTTTTGTAACATAACCTTGATTTCATCCCAGTTCATGAATTCTTTTTTTTTGTCCATAAAATTGACAATAATAAATATAGTGGCCGGAAAATCGTATTTCTTTAGAACAGGATAAGCATGGATATAGTTGTCTTTGTAGCCGTCGTCTATGGTGATAACTACGGTTTTATGTTTGAATTTTCTATTATTTTTTATACCCTGCACTAGCTCATCTAAAGAGATTACTTCATAGCCTTTGTTTTTAAGATAGGCCATCTGTCTGGCAAAGTTCTCAGGGGTAACAAAAAGACCGCTCTCATTATAACCAAAACGGTGATACATAAGAATAGGAACAGTATATTTCGAAGAAAGCCAGGAGAAATAGAAGGTACCTAATAAAATGCCTATTATTAGGCTTATAATTAAAATTCTTTTTAGGGTTTTCACTTCACGGCCTCACTTTAAATAAGCTTATCGTTAATTTTGCATTATTCTACACTATATAAGAGAATTTGTCTATTTTTTAATAAGTTATCTTGCCATTTTTTTGAATTTTTGATATATTTTACTAAGGGAAGCTTTTTAATTTTGGAGAGCAATTTATGGAAGGTCTGGCATTAGTTATTTTGATAATATTTAGCTTGGTTGGGTTTGCCGCTATTTTCTTTACCACTTTCGGAACTTTAATTATCTTTCTGGGCTCCGTTTTTTATTGTTTTCTAACCAAATTTTCCGTTATAGATATAAAAATGCTTATTGTTCTGCTGGTATTGTATTTATGCGGAGAAGTATCAGAATATGTTTTTATTATATTTGGCGCCAAAAAATTCGGCGCCTCAAATGCGGCGGTGCTGGGAGCTATTGTAGGCGGAATTATTGGCGCGGTGCTGGGAGCAGGTTTTTTTGGAATAGGCCTTATACTGGGCACTTTTCTCGGTATTTTTGCGGGGGCGTTTTTGGTTGAGTTATTTGTTAAAAAAGACCTTAGGAAGTCTTTCAAATCCGGCACCGGCGGAATGTTAGGCAGAATAGGCTCAATAGTATGTAAAGTGGTGATAGCAATTGTTATGTTAATTATAATGGCTTTTAGGATAATCGGCTATTATACGGGAAGTTAATATATGTCAATATGCATCTTTGTCCGCCTCAGTGTAGTTCTTCAGTATTTTGGTAACAATAAAATATTGAAGAAAATAAGGAGTAACAAAACTGTATTTTGTTACTGAAATTGTGAAATTGTGCACTCAGGCGGATAGGCCTGTCTGTGAGGGAACACCTCTTGACCTCATAAGCAATTTATGCTAAATTAAGCTATCGTTGATTAGAGTGTCTAAAATTAATTGGAGTGAAAGAAAATGATCCAGGAAATTATGGAACAGACATATTGGGGCAACAGGGTGATGGATTATATGGTGGCTGTTCTGATATTTTTAGGTAGCTTGATTGTTATTAAGATCTTCGAAAAGGTCTTTTTTAAACACCTTAAAAAGTGGGCAAAAAAAACCTCAACCACCATTGATGATTTTTTAGTAGGCATTACGGAAAGAATAGTTATTCCTTTTCTTTGTTTTGGCGTTTTTTATTTAAGCGTAGATACCTTAACTTTAGCCCCTCTCCTAAAAAGAATTATCGATATCATAGGCCTGGCGGTATTAACCCTGTTTTCCGTGCGTTTGGTTATAGATTCAATCAGTTACGGATTTGAAATTTATATGTCAAGCAGAGGCAAAAGCGTTACTTTAAAACGCAGCCTCAATGGTATACTCAGAATAATAAAGATACTTGTGTGGGGATTGGCCATTGCCTTTTTCCTGGATAATTTAGGTTTTAAAATTACCGCCGTAGTTGCCGGTTTAGGCATTGGCGGCGTAGCTGTGGCCCTGGCTGCCCAGGCCGTCTTAAAAGACTTGTTCAGTTATATTAGTATCATTTTTGACCGGCCTTTTGAGGTGGGGGATTTTATTATAATCGGTGAATATTTAGGGACGGTTGAACAAATTGGCATTAAGACCACCCGCATAAGTAGTTTAAGCGGAGAGCAGTTAATATTTTC
>DAOVKU010000114.1 GCA_030631665.1 Candidatus Omnitrophota bacterium | reverse complement strand
AAATTGAAAATAACGGTTTGCAAATTTTCCCATGCTTAGCGCAGTAATAAGGCTGAGTTACGGGCTCTTTGAGTGTAGCTAAGTCTGCATGGGTAGTAGCACGACATGAACGAATTGTGCGGCTCAAAATCACACTAACCACTTCTTTTATTTTTTCGTCCTTAATTTTCTTAACAGACTCAAATACAGAATCAATCTCATCTTTTACATTTTTCAAATACCATTTATCCAAAAAAGAGTTTGTTTTTCCATTTTGAACCTGAATATCATACTCTTTGATTAATTCCAGAAATGTAGGCAAAAACTGCTTTGCTTTCTCTGGCCCATATTTAAAGCTATTGATTGTCCCATTTTTTACCTTATATTTGTACCCGGGAGATGGGAAATACCTATTGTTAAACTCAAATAATTTAGCAAGGAGCTTATTTTCAAACTCTACAACATGACAATCGGCAAGAAAGCGTTTTAGCTTTACTGTAATTGTTTTTATCTCCTCATACAATTTAGATAAGTCATGTTTGCCAATTTTTACATTACTAATTAAAGAATTAAAAGTCGAAATGTCAATGCCTACGGCATGCATCTCCAATTCGTTAGCCTGAACTAATGCTGTACCGCTACCACAAAAAGGATCTAAGATGGCATCACCCTTCTTAAAATAAATATCTTTTTTGAATTTATCAGTATGGCTATTAAGAAAGTACTCAACAAGCTGCGGAATAAATTTACCTTTATAAGGATGCAGTCTGTGTACATGTTTCGTTGTATCTGCTTCCCTGCAATGGTCAACAGATAAAGCCCAATTTAAGTCATTGCCTAACTGTGTTTTCCATTGAACTTCCCTTCTGCCATTAAAAGTTTCATAGTATTGCGCCAATTCTTTCTTCTTAATAAGAACATTACCATTGCTACCGTACTTTTTCACTCTTCCATACTGAATCAAATACGATATGTTTGAAGTTGTAACTTCTTTTTTTAAATAGCTACTTGCCCATCTGCTGGCTGTTTTTATATTTAATAATTCTACACCATTAGCCATAAACACTTCTCCTTTCGTAATACTATTATACCATAAATCAATTTACTCTAAAATATAAAAACCCTCGCCGTTAAGCGAAGGTTTTACTTTTTTATTGTGGAGGTTCCCCCTTCGAACACACCACTCTTGATAGTAGCTTTAGTGTATACCTTTAAGAAATATATGTCAAGGGAATTCTTCTGCATAGCTTAGATCTCTTATTCTCTCTGCCCTCTAAATTATACCTCTAAAAACGAAACGTCTCAAGATTTATCTCTTTTAGGCAAATTTAGGGTCTCTACTATATATGACGCAGAAAATGGCGAAATTCTTTCAATTTTTTTTAATTTTTTTAATCTGACCAGTTTTTCTTATATTTATTTAGTAATTGCTGTGTAATAGTGCCGATATTTCCCCTATATGAAACACCATATTCTAATGGTTTATTATCTTTATTAATATTGGGGGTCAGAATCTGACCCTTTCCCTATTTAGAAAAAGGGTCGGGTTTTGACTCTTTTCTGGCAAATTTTGACCCTTTTAGCTCGGGGGCAAAGTCTGTTTCAAGAATTAGGTATCTTGTTGCTTTGCCTCTGCCGCTGTATATATAAAAGTCGATTACGCCCCTTTCGCGCAAGTGGTTTCGGGTCTGGCGTAGGGTATTCTTGGCGATACCCAGGTCGCGCATTATGTAGGCGTCTTTGTAGAAAAAGGTGGGTTTACCATAGTAAGCATAGAGACCCCGTAGGTAAATTAAAAGGAGCATAGGAAGTTTGGTTATTTTTCGCTTCCGGCAGGTATTAAAGAAATCATTTTTGAGGAATTGGTAGCCTTTCATGGGTGCCCCGGTTTTTTGCCCAATGAATTGGGCAACTACATTGTTGAGATTGCTTCGTCCGCCTGCGGCGGACTCGCAATGACGGTTGGGTGGTGGTTTTTAACACCAATTTAACACCAGAATTGATAAAAACAGGGGTTTTATAACAGTTGATAACTGAGGTTATCGGTGGGTTAGCTGTTGTTGTATGTGGTAGGTAAATATGGGGGTTATGATGATTTTGCGGATTCCCGCTTTCGCGGGAATGACGTGGGTGGGGATAATGGCGGA
The DNA here is from genome assembly GCA_030631665.1 of Candidatus Omnitrophota bacterium. GTDB lineage: Bacteria > Omnitrophota > Gorgyraeia > DAOVKU01 > DAOVKU01 > DAOVKU01. The sequence continues at coordinate 1,569 of DAOVKU010000114.1, read as the reverse complement.
GAGGCAGGGATTCGACCCCTGGGTACGGAAAACCGTACACGTGCTCTCCAGGCACGCGCGCTAAACCAGACTACGCGACCTCTCCAATGAGGACATTTCACCTTTTCTTTTTAAAAAACTCTTTTAAAAGAGTTCCGCAACCTTCAGCCAAAACTCCTTTTTTAACCTCTATCCGGTGATTCAATTTCTTGTTCCTGACAATATCTAAGACCGAGCCACAGGCGCCGGCTTTGGGGTCATCCGCGCCATAAACCAATCTCTTTACTCTTGCCAATATCAATGCGCCGGCACACATAGCGCATGGCTCGACCGTAACATAGATAATCGCGCCGGTGAGCCGTTCATTCTTTAGATAGCTGGCAGCCTGGGTTAAAGCAATCATCTCTGCGTGGGCGGTGGGGTCTTTCAGCATCCTCATCTGATTATGGGCGCGGGCAATAACCTTCCTTTTGTAAACTATAATCGCCCCTATTGGTACTTCGTCTTTCTCCAGGGCCTTGCTGGCCTGCTTAACGGCCTCATCCATATATATCTGATCTATTTTACTCATAGTGCCGGGTAAGCTTGTCAGCCTCTCGCTCAATCATTTCGCCGGCCTTCTCCATTAATTCCATCACTGCCGGCCTGATATACTGATCAGCGCCCAAAAGTAGGGCGGAACTAATGACACTAAGTACGATTACGTATTCAAGCCCGGCTTGAGCCTTTTTAGAGAGCTTTTTTAATAACGCCATGAGACCCCCTCCCTATGGCCTAAAAAACTATCTCGGATTTGCCGTTAAGGCAAGTCTTTGATATTAATTCACTAGCGCGCCCGGGCCGATTCGAACGGCCAACCTGCTGATTCGTAGTCAGATACTCTATCCAATTGAGCTACGGGCGCATAAATCTCATGCTTTTTCTTCGACCTTGGTTTCTTCGACCTTAATTTCTTCGACCTTGACTCTCAGTCCGCCAAAGATAATGGCAAATATATTATAAAGCAGCGAAAAAACAGTACATATCAAGCCGCCCACTATGCCATAAAATATTGCAAACCAGACACCGGCTAAAATCCCCAATCGGACAGAACCTGTAAAACTTATCACAACCGGCGCGTCCTGGATAAGCGGCAAAATCTTCAAGACTAAAGTGTCCGGTATCCCTGCCAGACCGAAAAAAAAGCCGAGGACCAAGCCAATTATCATAAACATCCCGCCAAAAAATTTGAATGCCGACCAGACTCCTATTCTTTTAAGCTGTAGTATTTTCATTTTTCCCCCTTTAACCCTTAATCCCCTTTTGGGGTTCGAAATTATCTGGCGGAGAGGGAGGGATTCGAACCCTCGAAGGAGGCCTTAACCCCCTTAACGGTTTAGCAAACCGTCCCTTTCAACCAACTCAGGCACCTCTCCAATGAAGACATAGCTTACGAAAATTAAAAATTTTCATAACTTATGTCGTCATCAGGCGGAGAGAGAGGGATTCGAACCCCCGAGCCCTTACGTGCTACTCGCTTTCGAGGCGAGCCCCGTCAACCACTTGGGTATCTCTCCAATAAAGACATAGTTTACGAAAATTAAAAATTTT
>DAOVKU010000019.1 GCA_030631665.1 Candidatus Omnitrophota bacterium | reverse complement strand
GTCCCACCTCCGAGGTGGGCCGCATATCCCACCTCGGAGGTGGGATAGGGTAGATGCGACAGAAAATTGCCCTATCGGTTTTTAAGAGAAAGCAAGTGAAAAAAGTTAAAATTAGAAATAAAAAATTTATTTATGAAACTTTTCTTAAGTGGCAAGGCCAGAAAAAAGGTTTGCTTTTATCGAGAACAAACAAAGACATCAAAGTAGCTACCCCTCCCGAATTTGGAGGGCACGTCGGCATCTGGAGCCCAGAAGAATTATTTGTTGCCTCAGTCAATTCTTGTATTATGACTACATTTTTGCATTATGCCCAAAGAAAAAGTTTTAAATTTTTGAGCTATAAAAGCAAAGCAACTGGTGTTTTAGAAAGGGCAGAAAATCAATTTATTTTTTCTAAAATTAAAATCAAACCTCAAATTTTAGTCAAGCACAGCGCAGATATTCCAAAAGCAAATAAGCTTATAGAACTTTCTGAAAAGAACTGTCTTATTTCTAATTCTATAAAATCTAAAATTGAAGTTACGCCTGAAATAAAAAAGGAGTCTTAAATGGCTGATTTTAAACACATTGATGAGGCCAGAAAATTATTAGGTCTGGATGAAGAAGCAACTTTACAGGAAGTAAAGGACGCCTATCGTAAACTCGCGCTCAAATATCATCCTGATAAATGCAAAGATAAAAAGAAAAAAAGAGAAAACGAAGAAATGTCTAAAAAAATAAATCACGCCAGAGATGTTCTTATGGCTTTCTGTGCCTGTTATAGATATTCTTTCAGGGAAAAGGATGTTAAAAGGGCCACTATAGACAAGGCATATTACGAGCATTTAAAAAGGTTCTATGACGACTGGTTTGGCAAGCTGGATTTATAAGTGTGGTTTGTGAGCGAGAGTAGAGATAGATGTCAAAAAAAAGTATTTTTAACAAATATTATAAGAGATATGATGCCTGGTATGAGAAAAATAAGTTGGCATACCTCTCTGAATTAAAAGCGCTAAGGAAAGTTTTGCCCAAAAGAGGAAAGGGCCTTGAAATAGGTGTAGGCACGGGGCGATTCGCATCCGCCCTGGGCGTAAAATATGGAGTAGATCCTTCTTTGGAAATGGCAAGGATTGCTAAAAGAAGAGGTCTTAAAATAGAAATTGGCAGAGGCGAGAAACTCTCTTTTAAAAATCAGGAATTTGATTTTTGTCTTGTGGTTATTACCATCTCTTTTATTAGTAACCCGGAAAAAGTAATTAAGGAAATAAAAAGAATTCTTAAGAAAAAGGGCAGGTTAATTATAGGCATAATTGACCGGGAAAGTTTTTTGGGCCGATATTATCAAAAAAAGAAAAGTGAATTTTATAAAGAGGCCCACCTTTTTTCTCCTCCGGAAGTAGTGACATTACTTAAAAAGGCGGGTTTTAAAAAATTTTCATTCTGGCAAACTATTTTTCACCTGCCCCAGAAAATAAAAGAGGTTGAAAAACCAAAAACCGGTTTTGGAGAGGGTGGTTTTGTTGTTATCTGCGCCAGAGTATAACAGGAATCCTGTTTTTTTCGGAAATGCAAAATTTAGTATCTATTCGGTTTCTGCCTTGAGGGCTGAGTATAGAAAAAATAGAGACTTTCCTAAATTCCCTTCCATTTTAACAGAAACCCGCCCGCCCAAGAAAGCCCTTTTTCGCCTTCAAAAATCAAAAAATAGGCTTATTTTAAAGACCAAAGAGTTAACCCTTATTTATTGTGAAAAGGGCAAGGGCTTTACTAAAGACAGCCTTTCAATTAAATTTAAAATTAACGGGAAGACTAAAATTTTTTACCCCGGACAAGAACCGGAGGGCGTTTTAAGCTATCATCAGAGAAGTTTTGATGAATGGCCTATTATCCTCAAAAGATATCGCCATAGAGGGCATTTAAATAGATGCGGTTGGAATGTAATAGAAGATAAAGAGCAGGTTTATTTAACGAAAGAAGGCTGGCTTAAAAATAAAAAAGGGAAGACCTCAAAAGATTTTTATTTCTTTGTCTACGGAAACAACTATAAGAAGGCTATGTTGGATTATATAAAAATTTTTGGCAAAATTCCCCTTTTACCTGAGTGGACATTCGGTCTGTGGTTTTCAAGATATTTTAAATTTACTGATAAGCAATTGCTTGGGTTAATTGAAAGATTTAAAAATGAAAATATACCTTTGGATGTACTGGTAATAGATACAGAGTGGCGCAAGTTTGAATGGCGCGGCTATGAATGGAACAAAAAATTATTTCCCCACCCCATAAAATTTCTTAAAAAATTAGAGAAGCTTAAAATAAAAATCGGTTTAAATGATCATCCCGGATATAATCACATAGAGCTGCTTGCTGATGAAGAAAATTTATCTAAAAAAATAAGAAAAGTTCAAGACAAGCAAAAAGCCCATTTAGATTTCAGCTCAAAGGAAATTACTGATATATGGCTAAAAGATGGCCTTGCGCCTTTGATAAGAGAGGGCATTGATTTTTGGTGGGTAGACGGTTGGGGTTATAATGGGCCGGTAAAAGGGGTGGATAGACAGCTATGGCTGAATAAACTTTATACGCAAACGTTCACCAAAAATTCCACAAAAAGACCTTTAATTATTAGCCGCTGGGGCGGCATAGGTTCTCATAGATATCCATTTCCTTTTTCAGGAGACATTGCCTCCACGTGGGCTAATTTAAAAAAACAAATAAAGGTTCAAGCAGAAGGCTTTAATGCGGCCTCAGCCTACATTTCTTTTGATCTGGGCGGCTTTTTCGGCAAACCACTAAAGCCCCATAGAGGCCGTAAGTTAAAAAAGGATGAGACACTTTCTTTCAATTGTGTTTATAAGAAAAAGATTGATACAGAACTTTTTATAAGATGGATGGAGTTAGGCGCTTTTAGTCCTATTATGCGCCTTCATTCCCATCGGGGCATTAGAGAGCCCTGGCGTTATGGAAAGCGGGCTTTAGAGATATTTAAAAAATATACAAAGGTAAGATATAGACTCTTTCCTTATATATATAATTTATCCAGCCAGGCACATACTAAAGGTATAAGTCCTATCAGGCCTCTTTATGTAGAATATTCAAAAGACCCACATGCCTATAAATACCCGGGACAATATTTGTTTGGTGAGAATTTGCTTATTATTCCCGCTGATAGTTCCGCTAAAAATGGTTATAGCGCAAAGATGGCCTATTTCCCACAAGGCGAGTGGATTGATATTGAAAGCGGCGAAATAGTTAAAGGTAAGTGTTTTAAGACGCTTTGTATTCCAATAGATAAAATTCCGGTTTTTGCCAAAGCCGGTTCAGCTATACCGCTAAAAAAGGCGACCGATAGAATTGCCCAAAAAAGCGACTTAATTTTGGAAGTTTATCCGCAAGAGACCAAAAAAGATAAATTGAGCCTTAAGATAATAAACAAAAGACCCGAATGCGCTTTTTTAAATATTTTTATAGGTGATAGAAAACCGTTAAAAGTGAAAGTTAATGACAAACTTGTTTCTTTCGAGAAAAGGTCCAGCCAGATTGTGTGTGGCGCAATAGAGAAAAAATATATTTATATCAAACCAAAAATAAAAAAGAGAACTTTGCATGTAGAAATACTGAAGGCAGAAGCTTAAGCCTATGCCTTTTGTCTTCCTCAATTCAGTAGGGGTGAAGAGGGAGACAAAAGACTGAAAAGTATAAAATTTATCGTACCTTTTTAAAAAAACAAGAAAACAAATAAGAAATATTTTTATAAAAAATTAATTGACTATTATTTTAAAAGATGTTAAAACAAAAAAGAACTATTTTTGTTAAATATTTGGACTTAACCTAAGCGGAAAGAGAGGAGGGGGGATATGAAAAAGCAGTTAATAGTATTGCTTGCAGTGAGCTTGCTCGCTTTTTTGAGCGGTGCAGTAAAAGTTGAAGCCAAAGGCCTTATTTTGGATGCCACAAATGCAACTGAAGGCTGGAATATTTATAAGGACGAAGGCGTGGAAGTAGAACTTGAGTCAGTCTCGGGCAAAGAGGGCAAGGCCTTAGGGATTTCTTATGATATGGGTCCGGGCGGATGGATAGGTATTTATAAGGGTAATATAGATTTATCAAACTGCAAAAGCGTGAAGATTATTTATCGGGGAAAAGGAAGCCAGAATACAATTGAATTTAAACTGGAAGATGTTGACGGTTCTAATTTTGGTATTATTTTTAAAACCAAAAGTAATGTCAACGGCTGGACCACGGTTGAAGTGCCTTTGAGTGAACTGGACTACTGGTGGGGCGGAGATGAAAGCCTCGATGATTTATCAAATGTAAATATACACTTTGCTATCTCTAAAAAAGAAGGAGATAAGGGCGGTTCGGGAAAGATAGTTATTGACCGGATAGAATTAATAGAATAAAAGGCTGATAAAGGCTTGGGTGCGGGAAAAAAGTTATTATTTTTTATCTTGAACAGTTTTGAAGGAGAGGGTTTTAATGGGCATTAAGACATTAGAGGAACTTGCAAAAAAATTAGGTGTCTCTCGCCGTACCATATCGAGAGTGCTCAAGGATGATAAGAAGGTCGCCGAAGAAACCCATACCCGCATTTCAAAACGTCTTGAAAAAGAAAAATATTTCCCGAATATTCATGCTGCCAGTCTTGCTTCAAGAAAGATTAACGTCGTTGGCTTGGTTTTTCCGAAGGGTGCTTTTGTAAACGCAGACTTTTTTGCCATAGATACGATAGCGGGAGTAGCAAAGGCGATGAGCGAGAACAACTATCAACTTATGATGTTTACGCAAGAGAAATTTAATAGCGAGCAGTGTTTGAGATTATACAAGAGCAGATTAGTTAGCGGTTTAATTTTAGTTGCGATTGCGGAGGATGATATAGCTCATGCGATGGAGGTAAAGAAATATGGTGTGCCGGTTACGCTTATATGTTCATATTGCAAGAGCATTGATTCTTTCGCCTGCAATAACGTTAAGGGCGGTTACATCGCTACAAAACGTCTAATAGACATTGGCAGAAAAAGGATTGCCTTCATCCACGGACGAGAAAATTGGTTTGATGCGGCAGAGAGGTTCAAGGGATACAAAAAGGCCCTCGTTGAAATAGGAATGAAATTTAGAAGAGAATATGTTGAAAATGGTTATTTTGACTTTGATGGAGGTGAAACCGCGATGAGAAAATTATTGCATTTAAAAGAACCTCCCGATGCAGTCTTTGCCGCAAATTACAAAATGACAATAGGAGCAATCAAAGTGATTAAAAAGAGCGGCGGGCGAATTCCGAAAGACATAGCCGTTGTGGGATTTGATGATATGCCGGTGTGTGAACACTTCGATCCTCCTATAACTACGGTCGAACAGCCGCTAAAAGATATTGCCTATGAGTCCGCGAGGGTATTATTAGATTTAATTGATTCGCCACGGAAGAAAAAGACGCACAAAAAATTTTTTGAGCCAAAACTTATTTTGCGCAGTACCGCTTAAAATTTGAAAATAAGCTGGATTTTTAAACCTTGAAGATTAAAAAAGTTATTAAATAAGATATGAGAGTTATTGTGGACTAAAAGCCGCAAAGGTTCATTGCTCTTTGAATGTGTTTATTTTGCATAAAGTATTTCCATACAAACCCGCTATGATGGTTTTCTATCATTAATACAATAGGCCCCTGGTCTATACCTATATAATAAGTTGCTACCCAGTTTCTATCCCAGTTATAGGAATCGACAAAGCCGTATCGTCCCCAAATCCGGTCTTTATAATTTTCGTACATATATCTTATAGCGCTCATAGAGAGCTTGGGAGTAAAGACGAACGAACCAATAGAGGCAGTGGGCGCGACTGTGCCGTCATTTGTCCCATAGGGTGCTCCATAAGCTTTATAACCGTCAGGACCATCGCAAGCTGTTAATCCCCACGAGTCGGGACCGTAAGTTTTAGATTTCTTTGAGTTATCAATACACCATTGACGATTTGCCTTGGTTGCCATAATAGAGTTTTTAAAATAATCAGCAAATCTATCATTTTTGTTTCTAAAGTCCACCCAGATGTGTGAATATTGATGTGTAAATAAGGCGGTTGCTCCGAAAAACTTACAGCCTTTATAGTGATGAAGAGGCGCTCTCTGCCATGCCCGCCAACACTCAGCTGGTATGGGATGAGTTGGAGAACCGATAGCTAAGATATAAAGAATCATAAGCTCATTATAATGTGACCAGTGATACGGCAGAAAACCACTTTCAGGCTTCCAGCCCATCGAAAGGGTTTTGCCTCTGTTTAGCATCCAGGGCCAATCGACTCTTTCATAAATTTCATCGGCTAATTTTTTAATTTCAGTTTCTTTAAAATACTCGCCTGCAAATATAACTCCTGCAAGAAGCAGCGCGGTATCAATCGAAGAAAGTTCTATATCGTCCCACCTCGAATAATCTTTCATATTTATCATATGGTAATAAAAACCGTGTTCATTTTCCACGCCGTCTTTTAAAAACTTTAACGTATTAAATACCCTTTCGTATGCTTTTTCGTGTGATATCCAGCCTTTATTATCTGCTAAACAAATAGCGGTCAGGCCAAAACCGACCGATGCAATACTTGCCGCGGGAAAATCAGCCTTTGTGAATGCTTTGCATCTATCCTTTATAAGACCTGTTTTGGGATCTGCCTCGTTCCAGAAGAAATAAAAGGCTGCTTTTTGAACCACCTCAAGCAGTTCTTTATCTGTTAGTTTCTCGCTTGGCAAAGATTCATAGACTAATCTTGGCGGAGGAGCTGCTTTGGGCTTTGTTCCTTTTAATTGAAAATCGTCTACATAGATTGTTCCTTTGAAGGGCAGACCGTAGCTATTATGAAATGTTATAGAGAAATTATCCATAGATGTCCAGTCATAGACGTCAGAAAAATCTTCCAAGGGTATAACTACCTTCTGCCAGCCGGCAGTAACTCCTTTGGACAAATAATCATCTATTGATAACCTGTGTTCGAACCAGCTGCTGTCTTTTATTCCTACAAAAACTTTCTCTTTACCCTCCTTGCCCTTAATCCAGAAGGTAAGATTTTTATAACCGCTTATATCTTGATTTTTTAAACTGCTCCAGAAACCGGATTCCTGATTAACTCCTGAAACATTATAATCTATTTTTAGAAAAGTTCCCTCCCTGCCCTTGGTGTTATCCGGTTCCGTTGTTTTGAAGATATATGATGACTTAATTTTGGCATTACGTTTTTTCCACGTACCCGAACTACCCCTTAAACAATTTATGCCGGAGGGTTGATTGAAATTTTCTAACTCTAAGGCGTGAGGCGTCTTCCGGTAAATATTAATTACCGCCGGCAATTTGGAAAAATAAATCTTTGTGTCTTTAATCAAAACAGGATTACCGTTTATCGCAACCTGATAATCTTTGAATTCTGCTGGCAGGGGAATAACAAAACCGGCAGGCGGCTTTGCTTTTCCGTTAATGTTAAACTCAATTATGTCATCCCTGCGTTTGATAGAATAATCAATTTCCCCGTAAAGGGTTGGTAGATTTTGCACCACTACGCCTTCATCTAACCATGCAGGATCAATTCCCGCCGCGAGTATCAACTGACCTTCAAGTTCATAAACAAAAATAGTCCTGACAGCACTAATATAACCGGAGCCAACCCATGTATGAGGCATATCTCCGATATAAGATGAGGCTCTGGGTTTAGCGTGGACAACTTCTGCCATATGATTCCAGCCATATGGCCGCACCGAATCCTTCACAAAATAGCGCAACATGGTCAATGCGCGGTCGCGTTCTCCTAAGCGTATAAAGGCATCTGCCGAGCGAACCTCGTAAGGCGTAAACGTTGCCTCGCCACCTGGTTTCAGCCTGCTTTTGAATTCTCTATAATAACGGTTGAATGTATTTTTCAAATAGGGTTGCGGTAAATACTTTTCTTCTCCGCAGGCCATTATGGCAATGGCTGTAGAGGTTGAATCAAAGTCTCCCTTTTCCACGCAGCCCGGAATGTAGTTAATTTTATTTCGCGCAATGACGTTCCTTATTGATTCATATATACACTGACGGAAGTCCTCGACTTCTTCCTGCATCCATTTGACATCATCTTTCTTGCCCGCAAGCCTTGCAAGGTGAACACCGTCTTTAAATCCTCGTAACACCCAGAAATCGTCCCAGTAACTGTGCATAGCGGGAAAATATCCTTCGTGGCTGTTTGATTGCGGCAATATACCGTAGTAAGCTTGTTTTTTTGGGTCGTTTTTATATTCAGGCGTCATTCTTTGGCGGCGGAGCTGTTGAGCAAATCGCAAAGCCCTGACCACCTTTGGATAGATACCTTGCAAGAAAGCTGTGTCGCCAGTGTAATCAACGTATTGGCGCACAGCGAAGACGAATTCGCCCTGGCTGTCATACTCATGTCCTTCGCCGCTCTTATCAGGATTGAAACCCACCGGGTTTCCGCCTTCAAAGAATATATAGGGTACAAATCCGCTTTCCGCTACATGAGGAGAGACAGCATCAAGCCAATTACGCACTTCTTTAATGAAACCCATGCGCAAGAGAGCGACGCTGGTCATCGCACCGTCGCGCATCCATGAATGGTTGTAGTTGCGGGGGCCCGGCTTAATCCACGGTCCGTCTTGATTAATAAGAATATAGCCAATATTACTTTTCATCACCTCAATTAAACGCTCTTCAGGAATGTCAATCGTAAAACGATTTAGTAGTTTACTCCACTGTTTTTGTGCTAACTTCAATTGAGTATTAAAGAACTTACCCGGATTTTTCATAGCTTCCTGAGGGAGAGGTGAGCGTTGGTGCAGTGGAAATATAACGACAATATCCTTTATGCTGCCCGGTGATATTTCTAAGTCATATATCAAACCGCAAGAGGCTAGTCCCTGAGAATCTTTTGCCGAAAGCTGTTCAGGGAGCGTTCCCCGCTTGATGAAATCTATCACATCCATGTCCGCAACAGATGTAGATACGGCACCCATTTTTGCCGGCTTGGTCGCTGAAATAAGGCGGCGCTGATCATTAATTCTAACCAGAGAAACTCCGTTTTTATCAGTGCAATCTACTCTGTTTATCGGACTCAGCCCCCCGCGTTGCCATATAGGATTAAGCTGTACAGGTAGAATAGCAAGAGCAAGTTTCCCCTTAAATTTTTTCTTGCCGGTATTGTGAAATTGATAGCGAACCGCACTATTTGACAGCCCGGCTTTTCCAAAAGCCAAAGCGGAAATTTCAAGATTCCAATCACTATGATTCCACCTCACACTTGGTAGCGGCAATGAATTTTCAACCAGACTCTGGCTTAACTTGCAATCTTGCGAAGTGTATAGTCGTTTGCCATCATATACGAAAGGCATAGCTGAAAAACCGCCTTTATATGGCTCAAATATACCTGTTTCGCTTAAGAGGCTTTCTTCAGAATCATTAATAACCCCTATAACCGTCCAGAACTCCTGGATACGCCTCAGCCACATAGGATATAAACCAGGTGATGAGTCCTTGGCAGCAGCCTGAAAAATTTTAATCGGCGTAGCTTGTTCCTCACCGCTTTTTAGTTCAATATCTGCCAGGGCATAGCCTTTGCCTGCAGCACTTTTTCTGCAATTGATTCGGACCTGACGCGTGCGAGTAGCGGGAAAGAAAATCCAGTCCATTTTTCCGTTGCCCTTAGTAGTTTCATAGACCTGTTTCCATTTTTCATCTCCGGAAGAAAGTTCAACAGTATACGAAACAGCATAGTCTTCGCCCCAGGTCAATATAAGACCACCAAGTTCGTGGCGTCTGGGCAGTTTAACCGTAATTTGTGATTGAGCTTCTTGGAAGTTGTGCCACGCGGTAGTTTTATTGCCATCCATTGCCAGTTCCGCTCCGCCTTTTTCTTGTGAACTGCTTGCGCTAAGCACAGGCGGATTGTTCCCATCCTGGAAATCAATCTCCCAGAATGAAAATCCCCAGCCGGTTCCGCGCTGAATGCCGTTAAATCTCAAACTTTTTACTTCGGTGGGCCTAAAATAAATAATATCCGTATTGCCGTCTCCGTCACTTGTCTCATATACTGTTTTCCACACGCCATTCTCTCCGGCAACCTGAATATCATACTTTTCACCATAGGCTGTCTCCCAGTGGATTGTAATTCCGCACAGATTTCTTGGTTTTTCAAAGTTAACCTGCCACCATTGGTTGTCATCGAAGTTACTGCTCCAGCGTGTAGCCATAGTGCCATCCAGGGCACGATCAGGCGCATAGTCGCCGTCGCCGGAAGAAGCCATAACTGTTGTCTTACCCGGAGCCGGCTCATTAAATTTAACTTCCCAGAGAGAGTGTCCCCATTTAGTAGCGCGTTCGCCAAGCATCAGCTTCACATAGCGCGTTGTTAGGGGACCAACGTTTATAACTTCGGGCCCGCCTTTCCCATTATGCGTTGTATAAATTTCTTTCCATGATGTTGCGTCTGATGAAACAAGAATCTTGTAATTTTTGGTATAAGCAGCTTCCCAGTAAAGGGTAATTTTATTAATCTCCATCGGTTTGTCAAAATCCACCATCCACCATTGATTATCACTAAATTCGCTGCTCCAACGGGTGGTAAGATCGCCATCTATGGCCAGCTCGGGAGCATAATTTTCTTCTGCCGAGGAAGCAGTAGCACTCCAATGCTCATCCGAAGCATAAGTTTGGTTGTAACCGGCTATAGTTAAGGCTAAAAAAATAAAAACGAATTTTACTATGCGCATTTTTTTCTCCTTATTAATTCCTTCAATTTTTTAGTATTTCAATTTTGCATTTTGTTGTAACAGAAGATTGCTATTTTGTCAACAGAAAAAATGACAAAAGACACTTATTGACAAATAATTTTATTTTTGATAGTATGTGCTCCCGAGAGCCCAATTCGTTTTCATAGTTAGTTTATTGAGTAGGCTTCGTACTTAATCGACGTTAAAGAAAACAATATAATTAAAAGGCAAAATTATCAAAAAGGGAACTTATGACTTCGGAGACACTAAAAGAAATAGGGAAAAAATTAAATATATCAAGATTCACGGTAGCAAGAGTTTTAAAGAACGACAAATATGTTTCAAAGAAAACCCGCGCTTTGGTGCTTAAGTATCTTAAAAAAACCCCATACGTTCCTAACGCTCATTCTACCATGCTTTCTTCGGGGAAGGTAAATGTTCTTGGCCTTGTTTTTTTTGGAGGCGTTTCTATGCTTACAGAATTTTATGCTCAGGAGACAATAAAAGGAGTAAGTGAAGCTGCTAAGAGAAAAGGTTATCAACTTATGTTATTTACTCAGGATAAGTTTGATAGTTTTGAATGTTTGAAATTATATATGAGCAGATTGGTTGCGGGGTTTATCCTACCAAGTATTGGAAAAGAAAATTTTAAATATGTGCTTGAATTAAAACGTAAAAAAGTTCCATTAGTTCTTATTTGCTCACACCTTAAAGGTGTTTCTTCTTTTGGCTGTGATAATGTTGTGGGGGGATATCTGGCCACAAAATATTTATTGGATTCAGGCCGCAAAAGAATAGCTTCTCTTTGCGGCCATAAAAACTGGATAGATGCCGCAGATAGATTAGAAGGATATAAAAAAGCCTTAGAAGAAAGAGGTAAACAACTGATAAAAGAATATGTGCAACATGATTATGGCTATGATAGCTATGATAGCTATGATAACTATGAAGAGATGGCCGTAAAGAAATTATTGGCGCTAAAAGAGCCTCCTGATGCTATCTTTACCGCTAATGATAAAATGGCTTTTGCAATTATTTCGCTTCTTAAAAAAGCCGGCAGAAACATACCTCGGGATATAGCTGTAGTTGGCTATGATAATGTGCCAATTTGTGAAGATTTTTCTCCTTCTCTTTCAACTGTTGCTCAGCCAATAAAGGATATGGCTTTTGCGGCTGCCGAAAGCCTGATTAAAATTATCTCTTCGGGCAAAACAAAAGACTATACACGTTTTTTTAAGCCGGAGCTTATTATTAGGCAGTCAGCTTAAAATTTTCTTTTAAAGATATTAGCGAAAGAATAATTGATATATTTTATAAACAAAATTTTCCTCTAAAAAGACAAGATGCTTCTCTTGACATTTAATAGAAGACATGGTATAAATTAACTGCTCTTTGGGAAAGAGTAATTATTTTTCCCCTTTTCTGCACCCGAGAGCAGAGATGGTATAAAGATATATGATTTTGAAAAAATTATTTTTTTTCCATCTTTCTGCACCCGAGAGCAGAAAATAAGTAATTCAGTTTGATTTTAAAGAAAAGGAGGTGAAATACATGAAGAAGTTATATTTAATAGGATTGGCGCTTATAACCGCTATGCTTATGACTCTGCCATCCATCGCACAGGCTAATTTACTCAGCAACCCCGGTTTTGAAGATTCAACCGGCGAATATGCTGCAGATGCTGACTACTGGTTTCGAGGAGGTTCAGGTGTGAATAGAGAAACCTGGGCTGCGAGGACTGGAGATGCTGGTGTTGCATTCCATGGTTGGGCAACAGATCTCAGTGGTTATATCTATCAGGATGTAACTGGAACAGCAGGCACACCATACACCTTTAGCATCTGGGCAATGAAGGAAGCAACTTATGCCAGTGACGGTGTAGTCCTTAAACTTGAGTGGCTTGATGACTTATTTGCATCAACCGGCACTGCAGACGAAGTAAATATTGTAAGTACATTAACAACTGGTTGGCTGCAATATTCTGTCTCAGGAACGGCTCCGGCCGACACCACCATTGTTCGCGCTGTTCTTGCCGGTAATAATTTCACGGCAGGGGGTGCTGCGAAGTTTGACGATGCCGATGTTTCTGCGGTTCCAGAGCCTGCGCCTTTGTTGCTTTTGAGCGGCGGATTAGTTGGTCTGTTCTCTGTTGTAAGAAAGAAAAAGTAACACAAATAGTACAAAAAAGGGCTCATCTTGCAAAAGGCTTTTCCGATAAAAATGAGCCCTTTTTGGCTTCATAATTAAATATTATTTTATATATAGGAAGATATTAAAAGGTGGGTTTATCTTTGTTTTTTAAAGTTCCTCTTCACCCCCACGTAAGATGGAATATTTTTGAAAGATGAACTCACCTGAACCCCATAATAGCTAATGCATAAGTTTTTGAGCAATTTTTTACTAAAAAAAGACAGATATTTCCATTGATAAACCCGGAAAGATATGGTATAACTGGTTGAAATCGGTTACATATAAATTTTAAAGAAATGATTCTTTGTAAAATCCATTCAGTGTTGTTAAATTAAGGGAGCAAAGATGCCAAAAAAGAAAAAATCTTTTTTAAGGTTAATAATCCCCGCAGTTTCAATCCTTCTAATTCTTTCAATTCAAAATGTAACTTTTGCCGCAGAGCAACCGCTTGATGACTTCGACGGCAATAAAATTGTAGCAGCCTGGTGGGCCTCCGATTCGGCAGCGCCTTATGTGTATACCATCGACTTCGCCAATGCCGAGCAAGTCCATCAAGGCACAAAGTCTATGAAGGTAATCTTCGACAAGGCCAACGATTCCAACGCTTACAGCCTTTTTGCGGCAAAGGGCTGTTTTGACTTTAAGGACTATGATTATTTATCATTCTGGGTGTATAATGATGGTTCTGATTTAAATTTTAATCTAAGGTTTGAAGACGCTGCTGGCGGAGCAATGGAATTGGGCTGGGCAGGGCTGGATTTTGCTGCTACAGTGACCACGGCGGCTGACTGGGAAAATTTAACCATAGATTTAAGCCGGCTTACCTATTCTGCGGATTTGGACTGGAGCGCGGTTACCCAGATAATATTTATGGCTGCCCCCGCAAGCACAACAGCCAGCGGCACCTTTTGGTTCGATGATTTAAAATTAAGCCGCGCCCCCAATTCTGCTCCTTTAGATCCCTTTGAAGCCGATAACTTTTCCTGGTATGGCGGCGGCGTCTTTGCCGACAACCTTTCTGTTGTCGCTTCAGAATTTCACAACGACGGCACAAATCTGGGCAACCATTCTATGAAAGTTACCTGGGGTTCTAAAGCCTCCGGCAGCTGGGATAGCCTCGACTATCTGCCGGATGAACTTGCCAGTCACGATTTAAACCGTATCGGAAATTATCCTAACTTTACTTTAGATGGAAATAATAAATTAGAGGCCTGGGTAAAAAGTACAAGCGATAATAACTTTCAAATACTATTGAAATTTATGACCACGCCGACTTCGGGTCAGGATATTAGCTATCAGACCTATACCGGCGCAGGCGGGTGGCAGAAATTAGTCTGGGATTATTCTGAAAAGACTTCCGCCGCAGATGTCTATCAGGTGAAATTTATGGTTTATCCCGGCCAAGCTGATAACGGCGGTACCTTATATATGGATGATATAAATTTGACCGGCGGCACGGCCCCGCTTACCCCTAATCCGCCGGACGGCCTGACTTCCGACGCCGGCGACCCGGACCTCGATGGGAACTTCACGGTTTCGTGGAACCCGGTCGCGGGAGCAACTAATTATCAACTTCAGGAAGCAAATAGTGAGAATTTCACCGAGGCAAACAGCTATTATCCATCCGGGACGTCTCAAGCGATTACAAAAAATCCTGATACCCAAAAAGGAACATGGTATTATCGGGTAAGGACTAATTTAAGCGGAAATTACGGAAGTTACTCCGCGCCTTTGACAGTGAGGATAGGTGTAGGTGTGCCGCCCAATGTTCCCGCCTTAACCGATCCGGGCGATATAGATAGAAATGGCTGTTATGAATTAACCTGGTCTGATGAGAGCGCTTCCGGCGCTATGTGGTATCAGGTTCGCGAAGATGATGACCCGGATTTAAGTGACGCAATCACCTTTTACTGGCGCGGCGTCGGCCAATTTGCCCCGGATGATTTGGGTACAAGCCAGTGGATTGGCGGTCAGGACCCTGCCAGCCGAAAACAGGACGGCACTTATTATTATCAAGTAAGAGCTTGGACGGATACGCCTGAAAATGGAGGCCTGCCAAGTGACTGGTCTAATATTGTTGATATGCAGGTTATTCTGGATACATCACCTGCCGCCTCAACCTTAAATGACCCCGGGAATGTAAGTCCCAATGGCCAATATCAAGTAACCTGGTCCGATGAGAGCGCTTCCGGCGCTGCCTGGTATGAGTTATGGGAAGATACAGACCCTGATTTAGACGATGCCACTACCTTTTTCTGGAGAAGCGTCGGCCAATTCGCCCCGGATGATTTGGGCACAGACCAGTGGATAAGCAATAAATCCCCATCGACAGCCACCTATTATTATAGAGTAAGGGCGTGGACAGATATCCCGGAGAACGAAGGTATCTGCAGCGCATGGTCCGATGTAGAGTCTATTGAGGTAAATATACAGTTAGTATCAATGACCTTTGACGATTTAATTGCAGAAGCAAGGAATCTCGCTTTGAGCCCTTATATTCCCCCGGATGTACCTGATGTCCCTGAGTTGGATTTACCGCCTGATGGCGCATATCCCGGCGTGGGGTTGGTCTATCAGGAGTATGAAGCCATAACATCCGATAAATTTTATGATGATAGCGAGTGGTTTGCCCTGGCCCGGCCGCGCGGCTGCGCCTTAAAAGACCCTATGACAGTTTACAATTACGATAATGATTTATCGAGTTATCTCTTGCATCCTTATATTATGGAAAATTACGATTATTCGAGCCCTGTGATTCAGCCGGCCATTGACCCTGCCACTTTGCCAGAGGCAGGAAAAGTTATCTCAGCCATAAGACTTGGTCACAAGATGGAGACAAAAACAGGACTGGATTATCCTCAATTATTCAATATCGAATCCAGCGGTTATATGAGAACAACCGGGTTTCCGCCTTTAAAACAAGGCGCCTCTTATCGAGTCGGAGCTTTTCGCGTTGGCCAGAGCGATATTATTGAGATTAATTGCGGAGGTGAATTTGATAAGGCCTATAGCGGCGGCGAAACATTTAGCACCCCTGATAGCATCGCCAATATAGAAGGAGGAGATATCTCTTATAATTATGCCCGCCGCACAACTGCTTCAGAAAGTTTCTTTGATTATACTCTCAGCGAATTGAACGGAATGAGGTTTACGCCGGGGAATTACGACGTTATCTTAGGATTTGCAGAGATTGAACACAGCGCCTCGGGCTTAAGAAAATTTAATGTTTATATCGAAGGTACGCAAGTCTTGTCGGACTACGATATTTTTGCTGAGGTAGGACATGACCATGCTGTTGAAAAGACATTTACCGTAGCAGTCAATGACGGTCAGTTAAACATAAGGACAGAAGATAGCTCTGCCGGTAAGGCCATGGTAAATTATATAGAGATTGATGAGAATCCGCCGGTTGACAGGAGCGAAGGTTTTCCGAAGATAAAGAAGATGTATACCAGGGTCATAGATGCAGATACAATGAACGCGCTCTATCTAATTGACTCCGAAGCTTACACCGTTGCAGTTAGCGCTGATTTCAGTGCCGGGGAAAACTCGGATATGCACATCACTGCAAAATTTTTCCCGAGGGATAACCTTGTTGCTGCAGACGAAATCGCCTTTATAGCTTTCAGTTCGTTATTCTATCACGGAGATTCATTTCTCGAAGATGAGGCGCATGATAGCGATATCGCGGTCGTCAAATACAGCGACGGAAAGGTGATAGAATATTCAATCAAGAATCCATCCTATATTGGCGTAGAGACCATTACCGATTTCACCAGAGCTGGTACTGAGCCTGTTGAGCTCAGATTAGAGCAGCAAGATAGGAACCCAGACCATTATCTCGGATGGGAAGAGGGAGATTACTATAATCGTTGTTCCTACTCGGTGAAAATGATTCAAAACTCCATTCCTCTGACGATTAAACTGCGGGAATGGTACACCAACTTTGAGGGTTTTGATAATATAGCAGTCACCTTCGACAGCACACAGGATATTCTTAAGGCGACAGAGACGAGCGAACCGATAACGGTCGAATATATTATGTCCGCATATGCCGCTATTATTGACTATGAGGATTTTGAGGATAGCGATTTGGCACCGAGAGATACATCTTTGACCTGGCAAGGTTTAGATGGAGCAATGGGGCAAGGTGTTTCGCCCGTTTATAATTTCTCGATAACTGCAGACCCCAGTCCGGATTATACTGGTGACCAGGCCTTAAAGATAGACTATTACAAGCGTGACAAATATAACTTCCTGGTTGCCTCTATTGATTCGGAAACACCGAGAAGAGATTTTACTACTAATAACACCGTAATTGTATGGGTCTATGGGCAGGCGGATGTGCTTTTGAAATTGGAAGATTCTGATAATATCAGTCAGGACATCGGCATTAAAACAGCGGCCAATCCCAATAGCTGGAATAAGCTTTTATTTAATTATTCTCATCTGACAAATAGTCTAAAGGACATTTCAAAGATATTGTTTTGTGTAGAGCCGGACAGCGGCAGCGCATCAGGGACTATCTATTTAGACGATATCGGCATTACCACTACGCCCGTAGAAGACGCGCTTGCGCCGGACGAAAAGGATGTGGATAATTTTGACGGATTGGATATTGTCGGTTCCTGGTGGGACCTTACTCCTCCACCGGAGGGGCCGTACACGCGGGATATTACCAATACGGAAGAGGTTCACAGCGGCACTGAATCGATGAAAGTAATTTATAATAAAGAGACAGGCGAGGAATGGGAATACTTTGGAGCCGGAGTAAGTTATCCGCATGGAGATTTTACTCCATATAAACAAATTTCTTTCTGGGTTTTGGGTGAAGTTGATATTTTAGTAAAATTAAGAGACCAATCTGACGGCGAAATGGAGATAGGCACGATCTCAAGTGCAGGCGGCACATGGCAGAAGTTACTCACTGCTGATTTCTCAAAATTGGCCGCCCAGGACGCGGCCTATTTCGAAAATGTAAGAGCAGCTCTATTTCCGAATTTTACCGGAACTGCCGCAGAATTCTTTGCGGATAACACAGTTGATTTGACAAAGATAAAAGATATTCTGTTTTTTGTAGCACCCGCAGTTGCTAATGTTTCCGGTGTATTCTGGCTTGATGTTATTCAATTAATAGCCAAAGACGATACGACACCTCCGTCTGTTATCTCCGATTTAGTTGCGACTATCGGAATTCATAACGGAGAAGTTGATTTAGCATGGACAGCTCCCGGTGATGATGACGACGTTGGCATGGCGTCAAGGTATGTAATTAAATATAACACTATTGCCATTGACGATAGCAATTGGGATAGCTCTTTCGATGCCGGCGATGAACCACAACCAAAGTCTGCCGGGACACCGGAGAGTTTAACAATGACCGGATTAATAGGGGGCCAAAGTTATTATTTTGCCATAAAAGCAGAAGACGAAATTCCCAATTCCTCGTTAATTTCTAACCTTGCAGATGCGCAGGCAAAAAGGACTTTACCGACAACGGTAGAGATTTCAAATGCTGCCTGGAAGATAGGCATCGGAGAAGAATTAGCAAATCCCGGGACAAGCGGTTTTAAAGATTACGGCTACTGGAATGGTGTGCCAATGGGAGGATTCAGCGGAGGTGCCATACAACGCTCTTTCAACGGTGATTTTAATCTCTGGTACCTGGATGTTGGCATGGAAAAGGCTGAGACCGTGCCGGCAAATCAATTTAGTGTATTTATGAA
This sequence comes from Candidatus Omnitrophota bacterium, assembly GCA_030631665.1. Taxonomy (GTDB): domain Bacteria; phylum Omnitrophota; class Gorgyraeia; order DAOVKU01; family DAOVKU01; genus DAOVKU01. Next base: position 2,746 of record DAOVKU010000019.1, on the reverse strand, counting down.
ATCAGAGAGCGTGAGCGCGGTTTCTCAGGTATTATGGAATTGGCATCCATCGGATTCCTACGAAGGTACGCTTTCGAGTTGGAACTGGGATTATCCTAAGGAAAGCGGTACTTACTATGCTTTATATCCTAAAGCGTGGACGGTTTATACTCATGCTGATTTTCCGGTAAGGTTAGCGTGTGAACAGTTCTCCCCAATTATCCCTGATAATTATGAAGAGACAAGTTTGCCTGTTGGCGTATTTAAATGGACGGCAGAAAATCCTACAAATGAGAACGTTACAGTTTCTGTGATGCTTACCTGGGAGAATATGGTTGGCTGGGATTATAATGAGAGTGTAGATAGATGGAATAACAGTGAAGGCAATTACAATTTCGCCGTAACAGAAGGCGATATTACCGGTATAGTTCTAAGCAGTAACACGGCTTCTCCTGTGAGCGAAGAACTGGAAGGCCAATTTGCTATTGTCGCCAAACAGGTACCAGGCGTTACTATTTCTTATAAAACCACCTTCAACGCAAACGGAGACGGCTCTGATGTATGGAACGAATTTTCCGATGACGGAATACTTAACAATACCAATGATCAGCCGGTTGCCGGAGCTTCCGACGATTATGGCGCAGCAGTTGCCGTTACTTTCACATTAACTCCGGGACAGAGCATTACCTTCCCAATGGTTGTTGCCTGGGATTTTCCCATAATGAAATTTGGCGAAGATGCCTGGTATTCCGGTGACACCCCGACTTACTGGTACCAGTATTATACCAAGGTAATAGAAGATAAGGGGTGGACTGCAGATGGAAAGACCGGAAAAAATGCGTGGGTAATCGCAAAACAGGCGTTGAATAATTATCAAACATGGGAAACCCAAATTGATACCTGGCAGGCTCCTTATCTTAATTCCGACGAACCGGATTGGTATAAGGCGTCACTTTTAAATCAGCTCTATTATATGGTTATGGGCGGCACCGCCTGGGAAAATGGACTGGTCCCGGGGCAGACCGGAAAGTATGACGACCCCAATGACTATAAATTCAGCTTGTTAGAAAATGTTGATTGGAAGAATTACCTGCCTGTTGATGTTAGATTTTACGGCTCTTTTCCGATTGTAATGTTGTGGCCTCAACTCGAGAAGGAAGTCCTTAAGACTATTTCCGACGCAATTTATACTACAGATCCGAATTTACCGCCGGATTTAGATGGAGCGACTCCGCATGATTTTCATGACCCAAGATATGTGCCGTGGCTTAAATATAATATCCATCAGGGAAATGGCGGTATTCCGACAACAGACTGGAAAGATTTACCGAGTCACTTTACGTTGATGGTCTATCGTTATTATGTTCTCACGGGAAAAACCGACACAGAGCTTATCAATTATTGCTGGCAATCGGTAAAAGAGACTTTAACTCGTCTAAGAACTTTTGATACCGACGGCGACGGCTTACCCAACAACATCGGCACGGATACGACATATGATACGTGGGAGCAGCACGGCGCAAGCTCTTATGTCGGCGGGTTATTACTCGCTGCCTTGCGTGCCGCGCAGGAAATGGCCGATATCGTCGGTGATTCTGCGGCGAAACAGGAGTTTACGGATTGGTTCGATTTAGCCCAGCCAAATTTTGAATCCAAACTCTGGAACGGCGAATATTATAAATACGATACCGAAGGCTGGGCATCAGATGATATTATGGCAGACCAGTTATCCGGACAACTTTTAGCAAGGGTATTGGAATTGCCTAATATAGTCCCCAATGACCATATTATTAGCGCGCTAAATAAAATTTATGATTACAATATCATGGGTATAGCCAATGGCGAACGAGGCGCGATGAACGGCGTTATGCCGGATGGAAGCATTGACCAGAGAGCTCAGCAATCGCAAGAGGTCTGGACAGGTGTTACTTACGCATTGGCTGCCTTAATGATTTACGAAGGCATGGAAGACGAGGCCTTACAGGCGGCGTGGGGAATTTATCATACCGCTTATGAAGATAAAGGTTATTGGTTCAGGGTTCCGGAAGCTTGGTATGTCGACGGAGATTTTAGAGGCGGAATATATTATCGGCCGATGGCAATTTGGGCCATGCAGTTGGCGTATGAAAACACAGTCTCCCAGGATACGATTGCACCTGCCGCAATTACGAATTTAACTGCCAGTTCAGGCGATGCCAACTGGGATGAGAGGGCAGATATAGATGGAAACGGCGTTGTAACAGGCCTTGACTTCTCTATTTTAAGAGGAGCCTATGGTTCGGTACCAGGCGATGCCAACTGGGATGAGAGGGCAGATATAGATGGAAACGGCGTGGTAACAGGTCTTGACTTCTCTATTTTAAGAGGAGCCTATGGTTCGGTAGCAGGCGGTCCCCATGGAACCGTGCAATTAACCTGGACTGCCACCGGCGACGATGGCGATGTCGGAAGCGCAGGTACTTATATTATTAAATATTCCGATTCACCGATTACAAGCGAGGCCGATTGGGCTGTTGCCACAGATGTGATTGGCGAGCCTCTGCCGAAGGTGGCCGGGACGCCAGAGAGTTTTACGGTAACTGGTTTAACAGCCGGACAAAATTATTGTTTTGCAATAAGGGCCGAAGATGAAGCAATGAATTTATCAGGGCCTTCTAACACCCCCTGCGCCGCAGCGACGAACGATGCAATAGCGCCTGGGGCTGTCACGGATTTAATAGCGGAAACAGGCGGTGATTATGGTTATATAAATCTTACCTGGACTGCG
>DAOVKU010000108.1 GCA_030631665.1 Candidatus Omnitrophota bacterium | reverse complement strand
TTCTTTTTGGTTTTTCCTTCTTCGGATTTTTGCTGAATTGTAGGTTTTTGTTGCTCGGTTTCAGTTTTACCTTCTTCGGGTTTCGCTTCGGTAACTGCCGTTTCTTCTGCCGCTGCTGCGGCCTTTTCTTTCTTTACTTTGAACCGCAACATTTTGATTTTTGGAAGACCAAAGACAGAATTTCCCTCCTGCCATTTGTCTTCTCCCTTCAATTTTTTAATTCTTTCGGCACGTGTTAGAACACTACGGTGCTGCTTGTCTTTGCTGCCGTATTTTAAGCTTGAATGTTGGCTCATTTCAATCCTTCCAGTTTGCTGATTTCTTTTTTTGCTGTTTCTATCTTTTTGCCGTCGTTAGAGTATTTGATATAATTTTTATAATAGAAAGTGGCTTTGGCAATGTCCTTTTCTTTTTTATATAAGTTTGCTAATTTAAGCAGGCAACTGGTGTAATCATGTTTGATTTCCAGAGCTTTTTTATAGGCCTTGATGGCCTCGGGAATGCAAGCCTTGGCCACATAGGCATCTCCCATATTAGCATATGCAATGTAAGAAGAAGGGTCAAATTCAATCGCCTTCTTAAAATAACGGATAGCTAAGTTAGGAAGATGCTTGTGGAGATAGGCATCTCCCATATTATTATAGGCATAAAACAGGTCGGAGTCAAGGACTATAGCAATTTTGTATTCCTTAATCGCTTTTGAGAAATTTTTTTGGGCATAATAGGCATTTCCCAGGTTGTTGTGGGCAAAGGCTGCCCGGGGGTCGATCCTGATGGCATGCTTGTATTTAGCTATCGCCTTATTTAATTGCCCTAATTTAGAATATACATTACCAAGGTTGCTGTAAGCCATTGCCGAATCAGGGGTTAAGTTAAGGACTTTTTCGTAGGCTGCTATTGCCTGGTCATGCATCCCCTTCTCTTCGTAAAGGTTTCCTAACGCATTATATTTAATTGCCAGTTGTTCTGGATCATCAAGGAGAGCAAGTTTGGTTTTTGTCTGTTTTTCCAGGAGGTTGGTTTCAACTGGAATGCGAAACTTGGTTTCTGCCGATATTTCTCTTTGTGTTTTTTCCTTCTGGCCGGATTCTATGATTAAGGATGGCTCAACCCTCCCCTTTTCAATTTTTGGGAGTTCCGGTATATGCGCCGCCGGACATTGTTCAAGATTAATCAAACTTAACAATATTGCGGCATTAATTATTATAAAAATATTTTTCATCTACGCAATTTTTTTAATAAATACTCGGCATTTAAGACAATCTTACTATCTGGATATTTAATTTGAATGGTTTCCAGGGCATCAATCCCTTTTTGATATTTACCCGATTTTAAATAAGAAAGCCCCAGGCAATAAAGTACTTTGTCGCCTTTTTCATAATCGGGATAATCGGTAAATAGTTCAGTAAATTCTTTGATCGATTGTCGATATTTTCTTCTTTTGCCATAGCAATAGGCCAGAGTAAACTTGGCATTAGCTAAAAGGCCTGATTTATCAGCGGAGTCATTAGCGATAATTTTCTGAAGAATAGGGATAGCCTCATCTATTTTTGACCGGTCCATAAGAGTGTTGGCAGAATTCCACCAGGATTTCAATTGATCCTTTTTTTGTAATTGTTCAAGCGAATATTTTAAATTGTCTTCTAATGATTTAACCGTCACATATCCGGAAGCCCTGCTTATTTCATTTCCTTCCGGCCCAAGGACAATTATGCTGGGGGCCAGGGTTACATCATACCTGTTGCTGATAGATAACTTATTGTAGGCATTTACCTTAACACACACAAAATTTTCAGCCAGACTGACAATTGTTTCGTCTTTTAGAGTCCAATCTTCCATCTTTTCGCACCACTCATTTTGATAGATATGAAAATAGACAAGCAGGGGCTTCTTTTGAACCCGGGCTATTTTCAAACCTTTGGATAACGGTTTGTGCCAATTAATAGAGGAAAGGATTGATTTAACCGCTGCCCTTGCCGTCTCTCTAATGGGATAGCGTTGAGTAGTAGAAGACAGAAAATGGCTATCGTTGAAGAATTCTTTTAGATAAGGTATGGCTCTTTTCTGGCCCAGCATCCCCAGAGAAATTACAGTCGCCCATCTGGTTTGCCAGTTGTCATCTTTCAGATTAGAAACCAGGAAATCGAAATTTCGGTCATAACCCGTCATACCCAGAGCTATTATGGCTATTTGTTTTTGTTCGGGATTGGAGCTATGGGCAGATTTCAATAATTCTTTGACTGCCCGTTCAGTGCCGATTATCCCCAGGGCTTTAGCAGCTGAAAACCGCATAACTTTATCTTCATTATGCATAAGCTTGGTCAAGGGCTCTATTGCTCTTTCATCAGCGATTTCACCCAGCAAGGTAACAATCTCTTCCCGGGTAAATGTGTTTGAATCGCCCAGTTTTTCTATTAAGCTCCCTACCTGGTCAGCCGCACCCGTTGCCTGTATCAATATTAAGTTAAATATCAATAGGTAGAATATTTTTCTAATTTTCTTCACCTATTTAGACATCCTCTTTATAAATGCATCGCGATATAAGGAATCTGATTTGATTTTTTTCAAAATCCGCTTTGCCTGTTGGTGGTTTGTGTAAGGTCCGATGGATACTAGAAAAAATCTTTTGCCCTGGTCTATAAAAGGGGTATAGCCAATCTTTTTCAATTTCTCCAGTTCCTTTAAAGCATAATCTTTTTTAGCATAAGCGATTAGCTGGACAGCAAAATTTATTTTTTGTTCTTTTTCTTTGGATTTTGGTTTTTCTGGTTCGGCAATATCAGGACTTTTTTCGGATAGGGGCTGTTTTTTTAATTCTTTTATTGCTCCTTCTACGGTTAGTTTTGCCGATTGTTTCGATATTTTTTTGCCTCTTTCAAATCCTATTGCGAAAGATAAAATTGTTGCCATCAGGACCAAAATACAGCTAATAGTTACTGTTTCATAGCTGATAGTAATCATTAATCTTTTAAACAGACCTAATTTATGCTCTCGATGTTTGTCACCGGATGCCGCCATATTAGGTTCAGAAAATTTATCAAACAACTCAGGTTGTTTTTGTCTGTCTTGGGGATACATGTTTTAAGTGTTATAGCTTATTACTTGATATGTTTAGGTTCTTTCTGTTTCACCCTGTCAGGTGAGATGATAACCTCCACCCTTCTATTTCTGGCGCGGTTCTCAGCAGTATTATTAAGGGCCAGCGGTCTATATTTTCCATAGCCGGTAGCGGATATCCTTATGGGATTAACTTTGCATTCGTCAACAAAGAAGTGCAAGACCTCTGTTGCCCGGGTTGTTGATAATTCCCAGTTGGATTTATACCCCGAATATTTAATCGGGACATTGTCGGTATGGCCTTGTACATAGATAAGATTATTTTTGGTCTGGCGGCTGTTAAGTATTGTGGCTACCTTTCCCAGCGTCTTTTTGGAATCCGGCTTGAGTGTTGCCTTTCCTGAATCAAACAGGACTTCGGCTACCATAGTTACCACCAGCCCCCGGTCTTGCATTTCAACCTTTAATTCGCCTTTGGCTATTTCGTCCTTTAATTTATTTTCGAGCTTCAATTTTGTCTCGGCCAATTCTGCCTTTGATTTGGTTAATTTGTCTAATTCAGTGTTTAACCTTGTTACTTCACTGGAAAGATTAATGATTGTAGCTGCCTGCTCTCTACTTCTCTGCTGGAGACTTTCGGTTGTTGCGCAACCTGCCAGCAGGATGGTCACTATTAATACCAATGAGCATTTAATAAATTTTTTTAACATTTTTTCCCCTCCTTTTTTTGCGGCCTGTGGTTCGTTTTCGAGATTTTATAGGTAACCCCGTTTTTTTTAGTTTAAAAATTTCTTTTATTTTCATAGTTATGTTTGTATCTCGCGTATAGGCATAGGCTGTTGTGGAAGAGATACGATGGGCCAGAAGCATTTTATCCTTAACCAGTTCTTCCAGAGCGCGTTCCGTCTCTTTTAAGTCATGATTTATCCAGAGGGCAATATTGCGGGCAGTATCTATTGCCGACGGGTTTTGATGGAAAAAAGAACAAATCTTGATTTTTATCGGTGATTTTGTCAGTTTATTTATATCTAAAACCATAGTTAATTAGATCCCCGGCTGTTGGTTTTTAAGGAGATTTTCAATCTCCTCTTTTTGGATTATATTT
>DAOVKU010000052.1 GCA_030631665.1 Candidatus Omnitrophota bacterium | reverse complement strand
GTCTTCCGATTCTCTACCCACCCGGCTTTTTCAATACCCTTTATATTTAAAATATCGGAAATGATATTGTCGCTAAACCTGAGATTACTCAATTTTAAATGCAATTCCATGTTCACATTATCTTCATCTATTTTCTTTATCTCAAAATCTTTTATTTCGGTATTATAATCAGATAAAACTTCTCTGATGGCTTTTAGCTGGTTAGGGCCGCTTTTGGTAACCAGGTTTAAAGTTTTATACCAATCTCTTTTTATCATTTTAGATTCCATTCTGGTAAGAGCAAATAAAGATATTAATACAAGGGCTGTGGCAAAAAAAGCCCCTTTATAAAAACCACTTCCTATGGAAAGGCCAACGGCTGCTACAGCCCATAGGCTGGCAGCGGTGGTCAACCCCTTCACCGAAGCCCTGAATCTAATAATTGTACCTGCACCCAAAAACCCGATTCCGCTGACTACCTGTGCGGCCATTCTAAATGGGTCAATGTTGGAAGAATACTGAGAAGACATAGCTAAATTAACACCTGTCAACATTATTAGTGTAGCGCCTACACAAACCAGGATATGCGTCCTTAAGCCCGCCGCCCGCCCATGTGCCTCTCTTTCAAGGCCAACGAAACCACCTAAAATAGCCGCTAAAAAAAGTCGTAAAAATAAATCAAAATCGCTCATTTCGTAATCTCCTTAAAAATCAAGAATCGATTGCGCCTTCAAAGTCAAATCTGATCTTTGCCCTAATCTATAAAGTTGATAACCATATCCTGCTACCATAACAGCATTGTCCACACAAAGAGCCGGTACCGGGAAAATAACTTCTATCAACTTTTGCTTTGCCTTTAAATTTAATTTTTTTCTCAGGCGAGAATTGGCACTAACTCCTCCGCCTACCACCAGTTTTTTTATGCCTGTTTTTTCACAGGCATATACGGCCTTTTCCACTAGAACATCGCATACCGCCTCCTGAAAACCGGCTGCGATTTTATCCACGGGGACAGACCTTCCTGATTCCTTTGAAGGAAGGGTCTTATCCCTATCAACTTTAGTTATCTTTCTCTCTGATGATAACTTCCTTAGATAGTATAGCACAGCAGTCTTAATTCCGCTAAAACTAAAATCGAATGGATATTTTTTTAAAAATGGTCTTGTAAATTTCACGTAGTCCCGGGGTAATACACCTTTTGATATTTCATCAATAACCGGTCCTCCCGGATAACCCAACCCTAAAAGTTTAGCTACCTTATCAAAGGCCTCACCCACCGCATCGTCTTTGGTCTGGCCGAGTAATTCAAAATTTAGATACCCGGTTACTTTAGCCAAAAGTGTGTGCCCTCCTGAAACCACCAATCCTATAAAAGGAAATTTGACTTCTTTCTGCATCAAAGATGCATAGAGATGTGCTTTAATATGGTTTACGCCAATTAAATCGATGCCCAGGTAAAGCGAAAGCGCCTTTGCGCAACTTAAACCAACTAAGAGCGAGCCAACTAAGCCGGGGCCGTAAGTTACGGCTATCAAGTCTATTTCTTCTAATTTTAAAGCGCCGGTTTCTCTAATTTTCTCAAGACCTTCTATTATATAGTTAAGATGATGCCGATTGGCAATTTCCGGAATAATACCGCCAAATTCTTTATGAAAATCGAGACTCGAGGAAACTACATCCGCTATTATCTCTCTTCCGTCCCTCACAATCGCAAGAGCTGTCTCATCACAAGAAGTTTCAATGCCTAAAACCAACATCTATTTTACCATTTGGGATAAATACACAAATTCTATACCCTGTCTTTCTAAATTTTTCATTTCTTCTTCAAGAACTTCGAGTGTAAGGCGTCTGTCATGCCCTATGCCGATAGCCTGACCATTTATTCGGGCCAGGTGTGCTAATTTTTCCAGCTGAGCTTTAATGTAAGATTTTTCATTTATATTATCCAAAAAAATATCACGCCTGGCAAATTTGATTCCTATTTCTTTTGCCAGCTCCCCGCAAATGCTCTTTTTAGTTACCAGGCTATCCAAGAAAAAAAGATTTCTTTTTTTCATCTGCTTAAAAATAACAGCCATTACTTTTTTTTCTTCGGTAGCTTTTGAACCCATATGATTAGAAACACCTTTGGCGGCGGGGACACTCAAAAGAGCATTGTTAAAAACCTTGACTATTTTACTATCTTTCATATTGCAGTAAATAGTGTCTTTTTCCATATTCTTATGCTCATAAGATTCGAGCGGCAGGTGCAACATGACTTCATAAGCTCCCTGGCAAGATAACTTCGATATTTTACGAGAATATGGTAACCTTGGCAAAACACTAATGGTAATAGGTCTTTTTATTCTATTTAGAATTTTTAAATTCTTTAAATTATAACCCCAATCATCTAAAACCAGGGCAACTTTGCCTCTGCTCAAAGCACCTTTCTCTGCCAAAGCGCTTATCTCTAAATAAAATAAAGGGGCCTTCCCCTTGCCGATTAAAAGGCCGGCTGTGGTTTTATCCTTGGCATAAGAAATCTTTGATTCAAAAACAGAAAAACCAAATTCTGCAACCTCATTTTTTAAATTATCTATTATGCTCAGTGGGAGTTTTTCGTCTCTAAGGCGGTATTTTTTCTGGACATATTCAACTTCTGACGGACCTGCGTACTTGTGAGTGCGGCTTTCTTCTATTAAAAAAAAGGAATCTATACCTTGCTTCTCCAGGTGGGAGGCAATAATCTTATCAAGGCGAGAACTTTCTAATATATAATCGGTTCTGGATGCACAACTTTTAAAGAAAAAGAAAAGGACTGCTATAACAATAATGCCTAAAATAATTTTAACAGGGGTTTTCATAAATTTAATCTTATCCACAGGGATACCCTAAAGGGCACAGGTAGACCTTACTAATTCCCCTTAAGGAAGGGCATGAGGAATGGTCTATTCGCAGTGTGCGAGGTTAAACCTCGCACAGTCTCACAGCTCCAAGCCCACATTAGAATTTGACACTTAAGGTAATTTTTGAACTGAGGTCAAATCCTGATAAGCTACAATACCCTTTATTAAATCAATGGCTCTCTCAAGTTGAATATCGTATTTTTCTTGTTGTTCTTTTTCTAGGTCTATTTCAGCTTGTGGTTCTTTTTCAATTTGTTCAAAAACATCCACTTTTTCTTGTTTCTTGGCAACATACTCTTCTTCATCCACTTCTATATCAGGCACAATACCCTCTTCGTGGATACTTTCACCGCAGGGCAGATAATATTTGCTGGTTGTTAACCTGACAGCTGAACCATCCGAGAGAGGAATAATGGTCTGCACAGACCCCTTGCCAAATGTCTTAGTGCCAAGAAGTAGGGCTCGCTTGTTGTCCCTGAGAGCACCGGCTACAATTTCCGAACCCGAAGCACTTCCTTCGTTTATTAATATCACTATTGGGTAGTCAAGATGAGCGGAGGTTTTATGAGATTTAAAAACAAGGTTCTGAGCTAAATTCCTTCCCTTGGTTGAAACTATCAGTTTCCCTTCCGGGAGGAAAAAATCGGCTATCTCAACCGCTACGGTTAAAAGGCCGCCTGGATTATTTCTCAAATCAATAATTAAGCCCTTCATGCCCTGGGCTTCTAATTTCTTAAGTGCCTTATCCAAATCTCTCTTGGTGTGCTCCTGGAATTCAGCTATCTGTATATAACCTATTTTATCCTCAATAATTTCCGCTTCCTTAATGCTTTCTATTTTGATAATGTCGCGCACTATATTAAATTCGAGCAGGCGGCCTGCGCCTTCCCTGAGAATAGTTAACTTAACAGGTTCACCCGGCTTACCCCGCATTTTCTTTACGGCTTCTATAAGCGTGATATCTTTTGTGCTTTCATCGTCTATTTTTAAAATTCTGTCATAGGCCTTAATCCCAATCCTGTAAGCAGGAGTACCTGCAATGGGAGAAATTACAGTTAAAAGATTGTCTCTGATTGATATCTCAATGCCAAGCCCTCCGAATTCGCCTCCCGTGGTAACCTTCATTTCCTTATAGGTGTCGGGGTCTAAAAACTGGCTGTAGGGATCTAATGAGGAAAGCATACCTTTTAAGGCACCATAAATTAAGTCTTTTGAATCGACTTCGTCAACAAAACCGCCATTTATAATGCTTACGGTGTCGGCAAAAAGCTCCAGGGATTCATATAGTTTTTCTTTTTGATTAACGGATTTATCTTTGGCGCACATTCCAATGCCTAAAGATAATCCCAGAAAAATACCACAAACTAATAACCACAGACCTATTCTTTTTATGCGCATTTTAATTTCTCCTTCAATATCTTTTTTACCATCTGAGGGTTGGCCTTCCCCTTTGTTTGTCTCATTACCTGCCCCACCAAAAACATTATAACATTTTCCTTGCCGGAAGCATAATCCCTGACTGATTTTTGGTTTTCTTTTATAACTTTAAGAACTGCGTTTTCGAGTTCTTTGTTATCTGAAATTTGAACCAGTCCTTCTTCTTCCACCAAAGCTACGGCGCTTTTGGAGCTCTCTATCATCAACGGCAATACTTTCTCTTTGGCTGCAGTTATGTTGATTTTACCATCCAGGACTAATTTTATTAACTCAAAAAGTTCCTGTGGAGTAATGTTTAAAGAACTGATATCGAGATTTCTCCTGTTTAGTTCTTTAAATATGGGTCCGGCAAGCCAATTAGCTACAACTTTGGGATTTTTCAATATATCATTTGTCTCTTCAAAATAATCCGCTAATTTTTTATCTGAAGTTAAAATGCCGGCATCATAATTATTTAAACCGTAATCTTTTATAAAACGCTTTTTTTGCTTATCCGGAAGTTCCGGAAGCGTGTCTTTGATTTTTTTTATCTCCGGCTTACTTATGCTAAAAAGCGGCAAATCCGGCTCTGGAAAATAACGATAATCAAAGGCTTCTTCTTTGGTACGCATAGAAAAAGTCTTAAGCTTATCCTGATCCCACAATCTTGTCTCTTGTATTACTTTCCCGCCTTCCTCAAGTATTTCTTTTTGCCTTCCAATTTCGTATTCAAGCGCCTGCCGGACAGCTTTAAAAGAATTCATATTTTTAATTTCGGCCTTAACGCCCAATGCCTTTTTGTCAGCCGTTTTAATAGAAATATTGGCATCACACCTTAAACTACCTTCTTCCATATTGCAATCGGACACCGCAAGGTAGCGTAATATGCCCTTAAGTTTACTTAAATAATTATGGGCTTGCTGGGCACCGGTTATATCCGGTTCGCTGACTATTTCCATTAAGGGTATGCCGGCTCTATTCAAATCAACCTGAGAATAACTTTTTTGATGGATTAGCTTGCCGGCATCTTCTTCTAAGTGAACTCTCTTTATCCTTATTTTTGTCAAGCTTTCATCCTTCTCATCAATTTCAAGATATCCATCGTGAGAAAGCGGATTATCATATTGGGAAATCTGAAAGTTTTTGGGCAGGTCCGGATAAAAATAATTCTTACGGTCAAATTTGGTAGAACTTGCTATATGACAATTTAAGGCCAATGCCGTTTTTACGGCCAATCTAAAAGCCTCTTCATTAAGAACAGGTAAGGCCCCCGGCATGCCCAGGCAAACCGGACAAACCAAAGTGTTGGCTTTGGCGCCAAAATCAATCCGGCATCCGCAAAAAGCTTTGGTTTTAGTCGAAAGCTGAACGTGAACTTCTAAGCCGATTGTAACTTGATATTCCATAGCTTTAGTAGTTGGGGTAAGTAGTTAGAATTTAGGGGAAAATTTATTTACTTTCTGTTTCCTGAATTCTGTATCCTGAATCCTAACTACTGAATTCTAACTTTGGTTTTTTAGTGTGCCAGTCTGTATTCTGCTCAAAAGTATAAGCTACTCGCAAAAGCAGTTCTTCTTCAAAAGGCCTGCTTAAAATTTGTAAACCAATCGGTAATCCCTGCCTGCTTAAGCCGCAGGGAATAGAAATAGCAGGTATTCCTGCCAGGTTGACCGGGATAGTAAAAATATCGGAAAGATACATTTCAAGCGGATTGTTAATCTTTTCTCCAATCTTAAAAGCCGTGGTCGGAGAAGTTGGCGTAATAATGCAATCGCATCTTTTAAGGGCCTTATCAAAATCTTCCTTAATCAAAGTCCTCACTTTTTGTGCCTTTAAATAATAAGCATCGTAGTAACCGCTGCTTAAACAATAAGTGCCCAGGATTATTCTTCGTTTAGCTTCCTCACCGAACCCCTCTGTTCTACTCTTAAAATACACATCGCTCAGCGTTGAAGATGGAGCCCTGTAGCCATATTTAACACCATCGAATCTCGCCAGATTGGAACTGGCTTCTGCGGTAGCAATTATATAATAAGCGCTGACGGCAAATGCCGTATTTGGTAGAGAAACTTCCACTGTTTGCGCTCCCAATTCTTTTAAAATATCAATTGACCGCAAAACAGCCGTTTTGACTTCTTCATTTAATCCTTGAGGAAAATATTCTTTTGGAATGCCAATTTTAAGCTTCTTTACATCTTTGATAAGAGACTTAGTAAAATCAGGTACTTTTAAATTAACAGAGGTTGAATCCATCTCATCAAATCCACAAATAATATTCATCAAAAGTGCGGTATCTTCAATATCTTTGCATATGGGGCCGATCTGATCAAGGCTGGAGGCAAAAGCAATTAAACCATATCTTGATACGCGCCCATAGGTTGGCTTTAAGCCAACCACGCCGCAAAGACTGGCGGGCTGCCTGATTGAACCGCCGGTATCTGAGCCTAAGGCGGCAATAGCCTCATCTGCAGCTACGGCTGCGGCCGAACCGCCGCTTGAACCGCCCGGTATTCTCTCTAAATCCCATGGGTTCCTGGTTGGGCCATAGCAGGAAGTTTCGGTTGAAGAGCCAAAGGCAAACTCATCCATATTAGTCTTGCCCTGAATTGTAGCACCCTGTGCTTTTAACCTGGCTATAACCGTCGCATCATAAGGCGGCCTAAAACCTTCCAGGATTTTAGAGCAACAAGTAGTCAATTCTCCCCTTGTGCACATATTATCCTTGATGGCGATGGGAATACCTTTTAAAGGAAGATTTTTGAAAGTTTGGCCTTTATCGCGATCAATCAAACAAACAAAAGCACCTATTCTTTTATCAAATATCTCTACTCTTTTCCTTAAAGTATCTGCAATAGAATCTACCTGGATTTTTTTATTTTTGAAATCTAAAAGTAATTCGTGGAGTGTCTTTTGAAAAATTTGTTTCATTTGATAACCGGGGGCACTTTAAAAAAGTCTCCTTCTTTCTGAGGGGCGTTTGCAAGTGTATCTTCTAAATTTAGAGAAGATTTAATTTCATCTTTTCTAAATACGTTTTCTAAAGAAGTGGCGTGGCTCAAAGGTAAAATATTCTTTGTATTTAAGGTTTTTAATTTTTCAATGTAGTCTAACAAGCCGCTGAACTGCTTTTGAAATTTAGAGGCCTGTTCGGGAGTTAATTGCAATCGAGCCAGGCGGGCGACATATTTAATATCAATTTCCATTTTTTCTAACTCCTGAAATTAAAAATGTTTAAAATAATATTTTCACTCAAAAAAATAACACAGATTCTGGCAAAAGTCAAATTATAAGTGGGGACTTTTCTCTTCAGGATATTGGTTGATGATATTAGCTAATCTGGCAAAATCTTCCAAGTTTAAATTTTCCGCTCTATCCCCGGCAGGAATACCTGCTTTTTTAAGAATTATGCGTAACTGTTCTTTTTCAAAGTAACAGAAATTACCGGATGCGAGGCTATTTAAGATAGTTTTGCGCCTCTTGCCAAAAGCGCTGCGTATAACATCAAACATAAGTTTTTCATCTCTTACTTTAACAGGATGGGATAAGCGCTTTTTTAATTTCAAAAAAACTGAATCTACTTTGGGCTGAGGCCAAAAGCAGGTTCTCTTAACAGCAAACAACTTTTTAATAAAAAAATGGAAGTTGGTAAATAAAGTAAAAGACGAATATTCTTTGCCTGAGTGAGGCGTGGCAGTTAATCTATCGGCAAATTCCTTTTGTGTCATAATATAAATATCTTTAACCCCTTCACCGACATGTGTCAATTTTTCAATTATTAAAGAGGCGATACAGTATGGTAAATTGCCGATAACACGAATTTTTTTACTGCCAAAAAATTTATTAAAATCGATTTTTAAAAAATCTCCGCATACTATCCGGGCGTTTTTTAATTCACGAGTTTCTTCTTTTAAGATATCGCATAGCTTGCGGTCAACTTCAAAAGCTAATATTTTATCCGCTCTTTGAGCAACAGGAATAGTTAAAGCTCCAAAGCCGGCACCTATCTCCAGAAAAACGTCGTCTTGAGCCGGAGAAATAACATTTACAATTTTATTTATAAGATTCCTATCAATCAAAAAATTTTGACCAAGTCTTCTGCGAGGCTTAAACGAATGCGTGCGGCTGAGTCCAATAATTTGTGACTTAGTTAAACTTTTTAGCATTCCTAACCATCTCAACAGCTTTCTTAAGAGCAAAATAGAAGGAGTCACTTCTGGCTTTATTCTGGTAAGCAATATCGTAGGCGGTGCCGTGGGCAGGACTGGTTCGCACAAAAGGTAAACCTAAAGTTATATTAACAGCTCTATCCCTTTCGAGCATTTTCAGAGGTATCAATCCCTGGTCATGATAAAAACACAAAACCGCATCAAATTCTCCCCGCCAAGCCTTTACAAAAACAGAATCGCCGGGCAACGGTCCCACTAAATTGATTTTTCTTTTCCTGGCTTCTTTGGCGGCGGGCGCAATGATATTTTTTTCTTCTTTGCCAAATAGACCGCCTTCGCCTGCATGCGGATTTAACGCACAAAGGCCGATTTTCGGGTGCTTGGTGTCAAAGAATCTTTTCAGGTAATCAGAGGTTAGTTTTGCGGCAGATAATATATCCCGCTTATTAAGTAAAGCACTAACTCTCTTTAAAGGGACATGGCGCGTCAGGAGAATAACTTTTAACCTCTGACCCGCAATCATCATGGCCACGTGTTTCGTTTTTGAAAGTTTGGCTAAAAATTCGGTGTGCCCTTTAAAATTCCTCTTAGATAAGCAAACGGCTTTTTTGTTAACCGGGGCAGTTACCAGGCAATCGGCTTTTTTTTCTCTTATAAGCTTACAAGCTTTTTCTATAGACTTCAGGCTCGCTCTGCCGAAAAGAGTATTTGTGCACCCCGCATCTTTTAAAGAGAATTTCCTTATCAAGTTAAGATTGATAAAATTTACCCTTTCCTTTCTAAAATCAATTTCATCTTCATTGTTAATTACCAGGAGTTTTAAATTTAATTTTAAATGCTTTAATGTAAAAGCGGCAACATTCCAATCCCCTATTATTAAAAAATAAACTGAGTGTTCAACTTTTATAAAACGCCTTAAAGCTTTGAAAATGATTTCATAACTAATGCCGGCTGCATCCCCGCAACTAATAGCTACTCTTATATGTCTTTGGATTTTATTTAATTGAGATATAGGCATCTTTTTTTAGTTTATCCAACCACTCTTCAAAACGCTGGTTCACTTTTTGCTGATAGAGCATATTTCGTATTTCATCGCTTACTTGCTCAAAAGAACGGCTGTGGGTGGGAATTTTTTCATCAATTTTGAAAATATGAAAACCTAAATCACTCTCAATAACACCTGAAATCTCATTAGGTTTTAAGCTAAATACTTCTTCATTAAGCTCGTCTATCAACTGTCCGCTTTTAACATAACCTATCAGGCCACCCTCTATGGCCGAATTATCTTCTGAAAATTCTTTGGCCATCTCTTCAAAACTCTCTTCCTCATCAAGTCTCTTTTTAATATCTGAAATTTTCTCTAAAACCATCTGTCTGTTCTCAGGCTTATTGACTTTTAATACAATCGTTCTCAAAACAACTGTTTCGAGTTCTTCAAATTCATCCAGATGTTCTTTGTAATACTCTTCAACTTGTGTAGGCAATACTACCACTTTTGACCTGACTCTCCTTTCAAATATTTTTTTCATTTTTATTTGTTCTGCATATTTTTTCTTCAAACTATCTATGCTTATATTCTGACTAGCTAAAACTTTTTCAAACTCTTCTTCACTTGTAAATTTATTTTTGATTTCATTTATATATTTGTCAATTTCTTCTTCATTAGCCAATATACCTTCTTTGCGGGCTTCCTGAAGAATTAATTTATCCTCGATCATCTGCGAGAGCAATTCCCGCCTGGCCCCATCTATTTTTTCAGCCAGCTCTTCCTCGTTATAAATTTCTTTATACTGGATATAAATGGGAATTAAAATTCTATCGAGCTCGCTTTGAGTAATCACTTCATTGTTAACCACCGCGATAACTTTATCTATTATTTCAGCTCTGGTCACACCAATAAAAACAAAACTGATTATTAAAATAAAAAAAACTAATGCTCGGTATTTCAATTGACAACTACCTCCTTTTTTAATAATGCTTTTAAGGTCTCTATTTCTCTTTCTAATAATTTACAATACAAATCGAAGCCCGCTGCTAAAACATGACTCTTCCCGCTGGGGTTTCTTTTATCAGCTTAAGGCTGCCTTTTTTGCTTTTTTCTATAACCAGTACTTCTATGTTATCAAAATTTTCCGACAATTTCAAACGTTCGCTCTTAGTCATATTAAAAAGGGTGGTTGAAAAAAGGTCTGCCTCTAAGGCTGTTGGAGCAATCACGGTTACGCTTAACACT
>DAOVKU010000048.1 GCA_030631665.1 Candidatus Omnitrophota bacterium | reverse complement strand
CCTTTTTTTCCGTAAGAGCCATCGTCAGTAGTAACATAAAATTCATCGGATACAGCTTTTAATTCTTTTTCTAAAATCAATAAAGCCTTTGTCCTGGCTCCCAATATGGTTATTATGTGGTTGCCTGCTTTTTTTAAGGGCTTAGCTACAGGATAGATTTCGGCAATACCAACTCCACCGCCTACTAAAATTACTTTTCCATAATTTTTAATCTCTGTGGCATGCCCCATAGGTCCCACCAAGGCATATAGAGAGTCACCCACATTCAAATTTCCCAGGAGCTTGGTGGTCAGGCCTACAACTTGTAACATCAAAGTGACAGTTCCTTTATGTTCATCCCTATCTACTACAGTTAAAGGAATTCTCTCGCCTTTTTCACTCACCATGACAACTACAAACTGGCCTGGCCTGGCCTTGCGGGCAATGGGTAGGTGTTGAATATCTAATTTAGTAATTTTTGTATCTTCGAAATCAACTAAAATTTCTTTATTGACTATTTTCATCGCCTATTTCCAAATAAGCCGTATTCTATCAAAATCCAATTAAAAAAGCAACTAATCTCTGTTTTTATTTTTCAATTCCAATGAGCTTGCCAATTTTCTCTAACAACTCATCTACATCAAAAGGTTTTGTCATATAATAGTTGGCACCGATAACCATACCGACAACCTCATCGACATCTAAACTTTTTGCCGTTAACATAATAATGGGAATACTGCCAAGCTTTTCATCCTTTCTGATTTGTCTGCAAACTTCCTCACCCGGCAGTCCAGGAAGCATTAAATCTAAAATAATAAGGTCGGGGCTTTCCTGTTTTACTTTTTTTAAACCTTCTTCACCACTTGTGGCAATAATAATATCAAACCCGCTTTCTTTCAAAAGAAGTTCTAAAATTTCTACGATACTACTATTGTCTTCTATGAGGATAATCTTTTTCTGACGTGCTATCTTATTCATCCGTAAATTTTTTTACCTTTGCTAATAATTCTTCCGGCTTAAACGGTTTTATCAAATAATCATCAGCGTCAAACCCCTTCACTTTTTCTTTGATTCTATAGGGCTGACTTGCGGTTAAAAATATGATAGGTATATTCTTCAGCGTTTCGTCCGCCCTTAATCTTTTGCAAACTTCGTAACCATCTATACCGGGCAAGGCTAAATCCAAAAGAATTAAATCCGGCCTTTTCTCCCGAACCAAATTAAGCGCTTCCTGACCATTGGTTGCCGTCAGGATTTCATAACCTAACTTTTTTAATCTAAAGGTTACCACTTTAAGGATGTCGGGTTCATCATCAACAACCAGTATCTTTTTTGGCATATTTAAGCTCTGCGTTCCTTAATAGGCAAAATGAAATAGAAAGTTGTTCCCATGCCAGGTTCTGACTCTGCCCAAATTTTTCCCTTATGCTTTTCAATTATCTCTTTGGAAATAGCAAGACCAAGACCTGTGCCTCCTGTTTTCGTTTCTCTGCTTTTGGCTAATTGCTCAAATCTGTGAAAAAGTTTTGGCATATCTCCTTTTTTAATCCCCAGGCCCATATCCTGCACCGAAACACAAACCCCATTCTGCCTGCGGCCGGTTGCAATGGCAATTTTTCCTTTTTCGGTAAACTTAATGGCATTATTAATAATATTTGTCAAAACCTGGATAATCCTGTCTTTGTCAAACTTTATCTTAGTTAATTTATCATCAAGATTAATAGATAAATCCAGGCCTTTCTCTCTGGCTAAAGATAGCATGTCACTACAAACTTCTTCAACCACTTCGTTTATATCATTTTCCTGTATATTAAATTTTACCGCGCCGGCCCCTAATTTCTGATAATCTAAAACAGCATTGATTAACCTGGCCAGTCTATCCAAATTTCTCTTGGCAATATCCAGAAAATCCTTTTGTTCGGCATTAAGTTTGCCTGTTATCCCCTCACTCACTATGCCTATACTCTCTTTTATGGCCGTAAGGGGGGTTCTTAACTCATGGGAGGCCATGGAAATAAATTGTGATTCTACTTCTATGGCTTCTCTTCTCTCCTCATCCGCTTTTTTGAGTTCAGTGATATCCTGAGCGATATGCACCGAACCAATCAATTCACCTTTTTTATTAAAAATGGGTGAAGTGGAAATTAAAAGAGGCACACCGATATTCGGGTCATTTACTTCTTCTGTGTGGGGTTTTTTATCTTTCTTAGTTTTTGCAAAAGGACATCCTGGCCAGGGCTTATTAGATTTATGAAGAATTTCATAACACTTTTTGCCGATGATATCATCCGGTTTTACTTTAAGCGCATCCGCAAAGGCCTTATTCACTTTGATAATTTTAAAATCTTTATCTTGAATAAATACTAAATCTGTAATAGCATCAAATGTATCACTCCATTCTTTAGCTGCCTGTTTTAACTTCTCCTCTGTCTTCTTACGTTCGGTGATATCCCGGACAAGGGCTTGTAAAAAAACTTTATCTTTTAGTTTTACTCTGCTTAAACGCACTGTTACCGGAAAAAGCGTCCCGTCAGCATGCTTATGAATCCATTCGAAGTAATTTTCCCCCTTCTCAAATGCCGTCTCAATTCGTTTATTGGCGGCGGTCCTTGAGCTTTCTCCACCAGGCTGGGTGGGGGGAGAAAGCTCTCCAGGATGCTTAGTAACAAACTCATCTCTTGAAGAAAAACCAAACATTTTTAGTGTGGCGCTATTGCAGTCGAAAAAGCCATTTTTATCCAGAAGCATTACTGCATCGACTGTGCTCTCATAAAGGACGCGGAATTTTTCTTCGCTTTCCCGTAAAGCTTCTTCTGTCTTCTTGCGTTCGGCAACCTCTTTATTGAGTTTAGTTATGGAGGTGGTGGTCTCTTTTAAATTCTCGGTCATGTTGTCAAATGCCCTTGAAAGCTGGCCGATTTCATCTTTGGCGTCTGTGCCTACTTTATAATTTAAGTTGCCTTTGCCTATTGCCTCAGTTCCTTCATGTAGTTTATGAATGGGTTCGGTGAGAATCCTCGAAATAAAACCAGCTACAATCCATGTCCCTGCGCAAAGCAAAAGTACTATAATTATAAAAGCCATCTTTAAATTATCTAACGGCGCAAATATTTCAGAGGTATCTACTTTGGCCAGAAGACACCACTGCATCCGGTATATATGCTGGTGTATGCCCAACACTTTAATTCCTCTATAATCTTTAAATATAATGGGGTGGTGCGGATGGGGCTTGGTACCAAATTCTTTAATATCCTGGAGGCATTCTCTGCTATTTTCAGTATCAACTTTTAATTTAAGGAAGGTATCTTCGGCAAAGCGGGAAGGAGTTATCATATAGCCGTCTTTATTCATAAGATAAATCTCACCTGTTTTACCCAGCCCGGTTCTCTCTGTTGTAATCTCATCTATGGCCTGCATAAAAGCCCTTTCCACCACCACTCCTAAGAAAGCTCCATTTTCATCAACAATCGGAGCAGAAAAGGAAATGGTTTTAAGCTGCTTTTTAGCGGATACATAGGCATCTTTAATAAAAACACCTTCTTTTGCATCCAGAAAATAGGCATCCTGGCTTTTATCTTTTCCAATATCGCCTTTATCATTTGAGACAATGATTATTCCCTTTTTATTTAAAACAAAAATGTCATACAAATAGTCTTCGATTCCGGCTGTATTTTCTAATCTTTGCATAACATTATTAAACTTCTGCTGATAATCTTCATCTTCTTTATTTGTCGATAACAATTGCTTAATGACAATACTTTTTGATAATTGCTCAACTGAATTCGCGCCCATTTTTAAAAATGACTCGATGTGAGCGACTCTTGACTTAATAGCAGTACTTAAATTATTAAATATGGCTTCTTCCAGATTAACTCTGGCAAAATTGTAAAAAACAGACATGGCCACCACAACAAGTACTATAGTGCTTATAAGAAATGCAAGGCTTATTTTATAGGCTATTTTCATTTTTTTATTTTAAGGTCCGTCGTCTGCGGTAATAATAATATCAAACCCGCTTTCTTTCAGGTGAAATTCTAAAACTTTTACGATATTACTATCATCTTCTATAAGAATAATCTTTTTCTGACGTGTTATCTTATTCATCCGTAAATTTTTTTACCTTTGCTAATAATTCTTCCGCCTCAAACGGTTTTATCAAATAATCATCAGCGTCAAACCCTTTCACTTTTTCTTTTATTCTATATGGCTGGCTTGCGGTTAAAAATATAATAGGTATGTTCTTCAGCGTTTCGTCCGCCCTTAATCTCTTGCAAACTTCGTAACCATCTATACCAGGCAAGGCTAAATCCAAAAGAATTAAATCCGGTCTTTTCTCCCAAACCAAATTAAGAGCTTCCTGGCCATTGGTTGCCGTCAGGATTTCATAACTTGCTTTCTCTAGTCTGAATGATACAGTTTTAAGAATATCCGGCTCATCGTCAACAACTAAGATCTTCTTCATCATATTAACCTCTTTTTTCTTTAATTGGCAGGAGGAAAGAAAACGTGCTTCCCTTGCCGTATTCTGACTCGAACATCATCTTGCCGCAGTGTGCTTCCACAATCTTTTTTGATATCACCAGTCCCAGTCCTGTGCCCCCTATTGCTAGGCCCTCTTCTCTGCTTAGCTGGCTGAAACCCTTAAAAAGCTTATCCACATCTTCCCTCTTTATGCCTATGCCTGTATCAGAAACGGAAATGCATATTGTGTTTTTAAATTTTTTCGAAGAACTAATTGCAATACTACCTTTTTTCGTAAACTTTATAGCATTATCAATCAGGTTTGTTAAAACCTCCACAATTCTATCCCGATCAAAATTGACTTTGGGTGTATTTTTCGCAAGAGATACGGTAAATTCCAATCCTTTATTCTTTATTGAAGGAGACATTTCTTTAACCACTTCTTTAATTAACTCATTAATATCCCCTTCTGTTATCTTGAATTCCATCTTCTTGGCCTCTAACTTCTGAAAATCCAATAAATTGTTTATAAGGCGGACTAATCTATCAACATTTCTCTTTACCATATTAAGAAAATCTTTTTGTTCTTCGTTAAGCGGTCCCGCTGTGCCGTCTGTGACAATGGCCATACCTTCTTTAATGGCCGTAAGCGGTGTTCTCAATTCGTGAGAAGCCGTGGATACGAAATGGGATTTTAGCTTATCGAGCTTTCTCAGTTCCTTATTAGCTTGTTTAAGCTTCTCCAGTAAACGCTTGTTTTCCATTGATAAGCGTTGCTTCTCAAGCGCCCTATCTATAACTACCAGAACTTGATCTATATTAAAAGGTTTGGTAATATAATTGTAAGCACCCTGATTCAAGGCTTTAATAGATGAATCTATGGAAACATAGGCAGTCATCATTATAGCTACAGTATCCTCATTGTTCTCCCTAATGGCCTTAAGTACTTCTAATCCACTTTTATCAGGTAGTCTTATATCTATAACGACAACATTAAAGAATTTGCCTTTAGCGCAAGATATGGCTTCAGAACCCGTCCCCACGCCTACTACATTATATCCCTGAAGCTCTAATATATTACTGAATGTCTCTCGAATGATAGTATCATCATCCACAATAAGGATATTAACAATTTTATCTTTCACTTTCATGTTCCTCATTTTTTATGCTTTCAAGCTTTACTCTTATGTATCCTTTTAAACATCTCATCGACTACCTGCTGTTAATTCCCTACTAGATTTTTGCTTATAATTATAATTTTCAAATTTCATATTTTTTTATTTACTTTAAAGTTCTCAAAAAAGTTTCCATAACTACTGAGGTTTCTTTACCAACTCCTCCTTTTGGAATAAAGCTGGAGATATTAAGTTTCATGCTTTCTTTTAATAGCTTGCCTTCTTGATAGAAAGCAGTCATCATAATAACAGGCAAACTCTTCTTGATTTTTCTTATTCTCTTTAATGTCTCTATCCCATCTATTCCAGGCATCTTTATATCTAAAAAGACTACATCTATGCTCCTCTTTTTTATTATATCAATGGCCTCTTCCCCTGACGTAGCAGTAATGATATTATAACCCTTGCTTTTTAATCTGAATTCTGTCACTTTCAAAAAATCAATATTATTGTCAACCACCAACACCGCTTTTTTAGCCATAGCTATCCCTCCTTATGTTTTCTTTTTTTATGCTTTAGGTCCCTTTTGCCCTGCACAGCTTTTTTAATACATCCCTTAAAGCTACAATTTTACTTCCCCCTTATCTTTTAAAATTTCATTTATAATAGATATTAATTCATTGACATCGTACGGCTTTTGCAGGTAAGCCTCAACGCCTTCGGCTATAACCTTTTTTTTATACTCTTCATCGCTTTTGCCGGTAAGCACTACAACGGGGATATATGCTGTCCGGGAAATCATCTTTAAATTTTTTAAGACCGTCAAGCCATCCCCCGCAGGCAACATTAAATCCAGGATAATCAAATTAGGCTTTTCTTTATGGGCAAGTTCGGTCCCCTTCCAACCCTCGCCGGCAACTATAACCTTAAAGCTATGCCTTAAAAGTCTTTTTGTCAGAACTTTGACTATATCGGCTTCATCTTCAATAATTAAAATTTTATTCATATTCAAACTCTTTCCTTTTATCTTTCACAAAAATTACTAATCCA
Organism: Candidatus Omnitrophota bacterium; assembly: GCA_030631665.1. Classification (GTDB taxonomy): domain Bacteria; phylum Omnitrophota; class Gorgyraeia; order DAOVKU01; family DAOVKU01; genus DAOVKU01. Next base: position 5,183 of record DAOVKU010000048.1, on the reverse strand, counting down.
CGGGGATACCCCAAGGGGCACAAGTAGACCTTCCCGGTTCCCCTGAAGGGAGAGTCTAAGCAGAAATTTTGTAAGCCCTGTTAAATAAATAAACTATCTAACAGGGTTTTTTATTCTTCATATCCCAATTTAAGCTCAATATTGCCGGTGCCATCGTTTAAGATAACTCTATCTTCTTTTATATCAATTATGGTGTTTCCGTCAATTTTATCGCCTATGCTAACAGTGGTATCATTAATTATGGCCATGGGCTTTTCCTTATCCCAGAGTATGCCATTTAGAAGGAGGTTTTTAATAGCACTTCCCCTCGGGGCAAAAGGATTCCTGCCCCAGGAAACAAATTTAGTCTGTGTTGCCCGCCTTTTTGTCGGCATGATGCCTGCAGCCGGTGATATTGTCTCTGGATCCGGTAAATTTTTTCGTTTTACCTTCGGCCGAGAGGTCATTGCATATATTAAACTTATAATGGCCCCTACACACAGGATAATTGCTATAATTGTTTTTTTACTTTTCATCTTCCTTGGATATTGTTAGATATTTCGAAAATAAAATTTTAATTTTGTTTTTATATAATGCATATTAATTATCTAGCGGGGTTATTTTCCCGAAATATATAATTCTACAACTAAATCTGTTATAAACTTTGATGGAATTCCCCGGTCAGGAATTATGTCAAAACTTTCTACCTTGAGCAGGCCCTTCTCTAATTCATCCAATGAGCCTAATAATATCCCCAACTCTTCATATGTAGATTCTAGCTTCATTTCTATGGGCAATATTTTATATTGCGAGCCTTCTTCTTTTTTTACTTCTTTGGGGCTTATGGAAAGAAAGTTAATTCCTTTCAGCTTGCCGTGTTTAGTTAATTCAGATATGGCACGTGAAACATCTTTTTCTGCAATAAGAACCAGTTCAGCTTCTCCGGCAAGCTCTATAATATTTCGGCACTCGAGCACTTCGTTTTCGGCTGATTCACATTTTATATATTTTATCTTTAATTTGCTTATCAAGGGTGCATACAAAATAAGGTATATTGCTAACACAATAAGAATTATAAGTGCGGGCACTGCTATAATTAATTTTTCTTGTGTTAGCTCAATCTTTCCTATTTTCAATCTCTTCTCCTAATCTATCCAGCATTTCAATTCAAACTCATTGCCTGCCCGGCCCTTTAAGTCTTTGGTGTTTACAAGTTTTACATTCTTAAATATCCCTTTTTCTAAAGTAAGTATGAAATCCGATAAAATTTCTTCTCCATGTTCTGAAGTTACAATTCCCTTCATTGTAATAATATTATTTCTCATATTCATGCTTGTAAGATGGACATTATCATGAATAAGATTGCTCAATTCCTTAAAAACATGTTCCCAGTGTGGTTCATCTGCCAACACCATACCGGCCAGGTGGTGTGCTTCTGCTTTCTTGAGCTGTGCCTGCAAGCTTGATAGTTCTAACTTAGCAACCGAAATTCTCTTCTCGAAATTGGTTAGTTTAATTTTCATGCCTATATAAAGAAGTGCTAAAATAAGAACGGCTGCGGTGGCCACAGCTTCGATAGTTCCACGCTTAACAATTCTTTTTGTTTCTTCTTTTAGCTCCTGAGGAAGAAGATTTATGCCTTTCCCCTCGGTTAAAGCCGCACCAATTGCCAGTTCCAGCCGATATGAAAGCTTGCCTTTTTCTTCTATTGCGTTGGGTTCAACTTTGAGTCCTTCTAAGACATCACCAAGCTTAACTTCTATGCCTAACGCTCCGTAAAGATACTTAATAAGTCCCCCTAAAGACGCCCCTGCGCCAAACAACACCAGTGAATCAATTTTTGCGCCGCTTGTTTCTTCTCTGTAATAATCAAAGCATCTTTCTATTTCACCCACCAGGCGCTCTAAGGGGGCTCTCAGCATAGATAAAATCTGGCTTGTGGAAATTTTATTATCTATAGTTTTTGATTCGGCTTCGGGAGGTATTCCTGTTTCCCGCTTTATCTTCTCGGCTTCATCCAGTGAAAGTCCCATCCTGCCTCTATCAGAGGCCAAAACCCCTGTCATGGCTTTAGTAAAATCTCTTCCCGTAACAGGAATTTTACGGCTAAACATCAAGGTGTTTCCTTTGAAAATAACTAATTCTGTATGAAGTTCGCCTATATCTATAAAACACTGAGTCTTGTCTTCTTTAACATATGAATGTTCGACTAATTTCTGCAAAGCGCTGGAACAGGGAATAAGCGAAGCCGGTTTTATTCCCGCTTCTGCCAATAATGATAAGTAGCCCTCAACTGTTTTTTTTGGCGAAACCCCCACTACAACCTCATATTTTCTCACTCCTTTTTCAATCATATCTCCTAATATCTCATAATCCAATAATGAATTCTCTATGGGGAACGGGAAATAATTTTTTGCTTCTAAGTTTATGCCATCACGCAATTCCGTCTTTGGCATATAGGGCACTTTTGCTATTTTTATAGCCGTTTTAGGGCAATTGATGCTTGCAATAATTTTAGATTTTTTGACATTAATTCCTTTAAATAAATCTTTTAACACCAATACTATTTCTTTTTCGCGAAGGGCCTCGTTGCCTGTGGGCTTAATTTCTCTTAAATCTGCCTTCACAAGACGCAACTCCCCTTCTTTCTTTGTAAATTGCGCAATTTTTACCGAAGTTGACCCTAAGTCCAGCCCTATAATATAATCTTTTTTAAAAATTCCTTTTAAATCCATTTCTCCCTCACTCTACCACGAGGTAGAAAATTTGCCCTGACCAAGAGCTGCTTCTTTTTCTTCATCGCTATTATATGTCTCAAGTTCATTTACTTGCGCCGTCCTTTTGCTATCCACGACCATGTTGAATCTTAAGTACCGCGCCAAAACAGAATTAAAATTAACTGTTCCGGCAGGAGACTCAACGGCGCCTGTTACCGCAGACCAAGTGCTATCATTATTCGAATGCTCTATCTCAAATGAATTAATATTGTTACCGGTATATATAACTCTGTTAAATGTAATCAAACTCCCGAAATTCAGTTTCAGCCATGCATTACCTTTGACACTGGCTTTCCAGCTGGTGCCGGCGCTGCCATCATTGGCGTTGGTGGCAGGATTGTGGGGAAGCTTCTGCGAGGAGGCGGAAATCACAGCGCCTAAAGAAAAATTAGTGAGGTCGCCGGGGCCAATCGTTATATCTGCCTCCACCACCTGTCTTTGAGCTATGGGCTTGGTATCATCGGGGATATAACCATTTGAGGTAATGGTAGTAGTGCTGCCGTCGCCCTTATCATCCGAAGCGCTAACGGTGAACATCCCGCTTCCCAATACCGTATCCGATTCTGTCCAGGGAACCGTTTGTTCACCGGCGATCAGGGCCCATCTGGCCTTAGCCCGTCCTGCTTCGGCTATATAGAAAGCTTGCATATTGCGCAGTTCTCCTCCAACACTCTTTATTTCATAACTGGTCATAGTCAAAAAAGCAAAAGCTATAATGCTCAAGGCAACTAATATAATCAAAGTAAGTATAAGGGCAATTCCTTTTTTTTCCTCAAACTGAGACATCTAAATTTCTCTGCCTTTTAATTAATATTACAGGCCCTGATTTCTGGTATATACACCCGAGCTTAAGATAACCGTCTCATCTTCATCGCTTAAAGTCAAGGCTATGATAACAACCCGAATGTCATCACGCTCATTGCCGGTAATGGGAAAAGCCATAGCTGTATTATTTAAATCACGATAGGAAAAAGCAAGGTTCTGCACACTAGAGGCCAAAACCATCTCTGCTGCGCCAGCCTCCCACATAAGTTCGCTGCCGCTTATGCTGAGGGTTACAGTTTCATCGCTGCCGTCGTTATCCAGATCAGCATCAAATTTCACCTGCTCTGCCTGTGCAATGGTGAAGCTGCTCGCCTGACTGAGTTCCCGTACCATCCTTTCTATAGCCAGGGCGCCACTCTGTCTAATCTCAGCCCTTCTTCTGCCGGAATCCCACATTTTTAAACCCACACTAAATGTCCACAAAAAAAATCCGGACAGGAGAATAAAAAGTATTATAACAATTATGAGTTCTATTAGTGTAATTCCTTTTTTCGGCTCAGGCATTTTAATCTCTGGATATATAAGTCACTAATGATTCACTCACTTCCCCGCCCTTGGAGGTCCAGTATACAGTTACTGTTACTTCCTTAAGGTCAGCTATGCTCGGCGTGCCTGCAGGGTCATCTATTTCTACTTCCCGTTGGAAATTGGGAAAACCGGTTACAGTTGTTTTGGCTTCGGCAACGATATCCGAAAAAGCCAGGTTTCTGATTTCTTCCATTCTTCTCTGGGCTAAGTTTATAGCAATTGTTGTATTTTCGGCATCGGAACTACCAACTAAAACACTGCTAAATAACCACAGCACAGAAATAACGCCGATGGTAAAAAGAACAAGGGCCAGAAGAATTTCTAATAAAGTAAAGCCTTTCATTACGGTTGCGTATCCTGGCCCATATTAGATACATAAATGCAGCTATCGCCGTTTGTTTCCACGACCTCATCATCGGTTATTACCGCAGAGCCATCGCCGCCAGGGCCTACAGAATAAATAATATAAAACTTGTCATTAGTCCCGCCAAGTACATATACATAATCATCGTCGGCAAATGGATCGTTGGGCACATAGTCTATAATATTAGGCACAGCATCTTCCAGGGCTGTTTCAAGAGCAGCAGAACCGGTATCCGGATAAGTGTTATTATTGTGAATATAATAACTTTCAACTGCGGTCTGTAAAGTCCTTAATTCGCCTTTTGCCTTAGCAATATTTCCTTCTACCTGCATGCCCCTAAAACGCGGAAGCGCTATGCTGATTAGAATAGAAATCACCGCTATGACTATTAAGAGTTCTATTAGTGTAAAACCTTTCTTTTTATTCAGCATTCTTATCCTCCTTCTCTATTCTTGAAAATATTTTCTTGTTTTGCTTTTTTCATACTTTAAAATTCACGTTTATTAGCGCCTTAATATCTTTACCATATCAAACATGGGCAAAAACACGGAGGCCATAATGAACCCTACCATGCAACCCATAACAATTAAAAATATAGGCTCTATAGCGGCGGTCAGTTTTTTTATGGTATATCCTAAAGACTTATCGTAGAAACCAGAAATTTTATTGAGCATACCATCTAAATTGCCTGTTTCTTCTCCAACCGAAAT
>DAOVKU010000053.1 GCA_030631665.1 Candidatus Omnitrophota bacterium | reverse complement strand
TGGCCAACATATTTATCCATTGGAAACAAATCATATGCCGGAAGCGGTAACACATCCAAATCGGGGATAAGTTCACGTACCGGACCAAATATTACCTTACCATTTTCTCTCAAGGCAAGCCCCGGAATATCCTTAAAGTTGGTTTTTCCCTTATTTAAGACATCCATCAACTCATTAAAGGTTATCTCGCCTTCACCCATAACCACAAAATCTATAGCCGGATTTTTTTCCAATGTCTCTTTGCTTAAATAAGAATACCACAAGCCTCCAGTCACAATTTTTATATTAGGGCAAACTTTTTTTATTTTTCGAGCTGCTTCGTCGAAATAGTGCTGAACCGCAAATCCGCCGTAAGAATGAAGCATATCACCCAAAACAACCACATCCGGATTTTTTTCTTTAACCATTTCTATCATCTTGTCCATGGGAATTTCAAGCGCTTTGCAATCTAAAACTTCGGGTTCAACTGTTCCTTTTTCCCTTGTATAGGCTGCCCAATGAGCATGCATTTGATTGGCAGCCACATGATGGCCATGCGTTGCCCAAGAACCCAGATTGGGTTGAACAAATAAAACTTTCACAATCCTTTCCCTCCTAAATGAGCGCATCATTTACGAAAGCGAAGCCGGCGTAAATGATATGCGCAAATTAACTTCCTCGAGATTCCAGAAATTATCGAACCCCCTGGAATTTCTTCGAAATTCCGAGGACTTAGTCTCCCTGGGAATTGTACAACAATTCCAGGGACTTAATCCCTGAGATTCTCCAAATCTCTAGGGGCCGGGAATTCTTCGGACTCCTCAGGGGAAAATTTCGGGAAATTCTTCGAGAGGAAGTATATTTTTTAATTAATTCATTTATGTTCTTTGCTTTCTAAAATCCTTTTTCTCATTTCTTCTTCATAGAGTGACTTTATTTGTTTTTTTGCATCTCCTCCTAACTCTTCCGCTATAACGTTTTCTATGGCTTCTAGCTTCAATGTTGAAAAATAATAATCGGCTTTTAATCCCAGGCCGTCATATTTTAAAGATTTACCGTCTTTTTCTTTTTTATCAATGTATTTCTTGAATTCGTCTATATATCCCTTTACTTTACTTTGCGCTTTTGGGTCAATTTTTTGCTTGATACTCTTAAGAATTGCTATATCTATATCCAGCTGAGTAAATTTACGCTCAATACGGTCAACTTCCTCTTTGGTAGTTTTATAAAACCATAGTAAATAACGAAATTTCAGATTTCTCGCATCTTTCTTTTCCATAATTACTCAGGATGTTCTTGTTTGAAAGGAATAACCGGTTTTGCCCATGGTGTCTGTTGGTTTATAACCGCCAGCTCCAAGGGACAAACATTCTGAGGCACAGTTAAGGCAAATATAACCGCATCTTCTATAGTCTGCGATGAAATCAAGCGTTTTTTTTGTTCACTGGTTATCTCTTTAAGTTTTCCGGTTAAATCAGTATCGGCAACTCCCGGCATAATAGCCGTAACTTTAATTCCATGGTCGCGCATCTCCCAAAAAAGCCCTTTTGAAAAAGCGCGCAAGCCAACCTTTAACGAACTATAAACTAAAAAATTGCGCGGCACAGGCTCAACCAGCACAGAACCAGACACCATATTAATAATTGCCCCTGCTTCATTTTTTATCATATGACCGATTACAAGCCGGGTTAACCTTACATATCCTAAATAATTGGTATGTGCCAGGCGTTCTATGTCTTCTAAGGGTTGCTTATCAAACGGATATTGGCTTGAAACCCCGGCATTATTAATTAAAATATCAATTTTTCCCAGTTTTTCCAGGGAAACCTTAACCAGATTCTCTAAATCGCTCATTCGCGAAACATCACATGAAATACCAAAAACTTTTACTTTGCTTTTTCTTTCTATCTCCTTAACTGTTTCATCTAATGTGGATTGCGTGCGCGCAGCTAAAACTAAATTTATGCCGTTTTGGGCCAATCTTACGGCAATAGCTTTACCGATGCCTTTACTGGCTCCGGTGATAATAGCATTTTTACCTTTTAAATTTTTCATTTAAACCCCCTTAATGACTACGGGCTTCATTTGAATTAATTTCCTACTTAAAATAATTAAAGAAAGGAAACCTAAGCCAAAAATTATAAATACCAGATTAAAACTCTTCCGGGCTATAATCCCACCCAGAGCTGCACCCAGCCCTCCCGACAAAAACCTAACAGAACTATTTAAACTGGCCGATTCATAAAGATGCTTGTGGGGGAGGTCGGTCAAAAATGTAGAAACTCCTGCATGATTAAAAGTCCAGCCCAAGCCCCATACAAACATAATAACAAAAAGCACAATCAAAACATTCCTAAATAAAAGACCAATAATGGCTATCAGCATAATTCCTACACCAATATTGATAATCTTTATCCTGCCAAACTTATCAGCAAATATTCCTCCCAATAACTCTCCCATAATGCCGCTTAAACTTATGGTTGTCAAAAGCATGCTGATTAAAAACTGCTCAAGGCCGCAGTTTAAAGAAAAATAGACGCCCAGCCATTGCCTTATGCCGTGATAGAAAAAACTAACCAAAAATATATAAACAAATAAACGAAATACCTGTTTATCAAGAAGCGTTTGTCTATAATTAAATTTTAATTTATACTTCTCTGTCGTAAAATCCGGAAAATAAAAATATATCGCCGCACATACAAGCACGGCTATAATAGCCGGTAGTAAAAATATCCAACGCCAAGAAATCACACCGCTTAAAAACAATCCCAGGAGCGAAGAGACGAAACCAAAACTAAAAAATGCACCTACTCTCCTTCCTCTTTCCGAAGATGGAAATCCTTTAGCAATTAAAATTAAGCTTAATGGAATAATGGCTGCACCAGCTACGCCGGCCAGAACTCGCCCCATAAAAAGAACGCGTATATTTACAGACAGGCCTGCTAAAAAGTTAGCCAGCGAAAAAATAGCTATACATAAAAAAAGTATTTTCTTTTTTTTAACACTTCTGGATAGAGGCCCATAAATCAAAGCCGCCAGTCCATAAGGAAGCATATAAAGCCAGATAGCCTTGCCGGCCAGAAAGTCACTTACCGCGAATGTACCAGCAATAGAAGGAACAATAGCTGAAACCGCGGCCACATTAAAAGAAAGAACAAAACCTGCTGAAATTATAATAAAAAACGTCGATTTTTTTATACCTTTGACTCCTTTTCAATAATACGCTTAAAAATTTCTAAGTTTTCCTGTGAATGTTTGTTAATCATCCCTTCCACCTGCTTGTCATTAAATTTGGCTTTTTCGTCCATCTGAAAATGTTGAACCCAGGTCATTAAAATACCTTCGACTGTAGGGGTATAAAGCCAGATAATCTTCATATATTTAAAAGGAAATTCAGGCGGTAATTTTTGTGCGTATGCAAAATGATAATCTTTAAAAAGCAATCTGAAAGACTGCCAGGAATGACCTTCATCGTCAGTTAGGCGAAAAGTAAGCTTATTGCCTTCTCTTTTTAAAATCTTGGCTTCTTTGTATTCGCTCCCAAATAATTCTGTCCAGCGTTCAATATCATTGGAAATATCAAAAACTTTATCATATGACGCATCAATTAAAATAGAATTACACGTATGTCCCATACATCCCCCTCTTTTTCTTTTTTGACAATTGATTACTGATAACTAATTACTGATTACTGTCCACCATAGCTACTACACGAACAAAGCTTGCTCCGACATCTTTGATTTTTACCGGAAAACAGGCAACTTTAAAACCAAATGGCTTTGGCAGTTTATCTAAGTTAGCCAAACGTTCAATATGGGCGTATTCTCGTTTACGGCCATAAAAATGCGCCGGCCACAAAACAGATTTGTCTTTAGTGGATAAAAAATCTTTAAGCATAACCGGATAGGGACGGTCAAAACCCAGAGTATCTATGCCAACTACTTTTATTCCCTGATTTAGAAGCCATTCAATGGCCTGTGGAGCAACACCGCAAAATTTAGTCATATAATCTTTGGTGCCAAAATACTTATCGGCTCCGGTATGAAGAAAAACAATATCTTTTGATTTTAATTTATAATTAATTTTAGCAAGCGCAACTTCCAAATCTTTCTTTGAAATCGCCTCGCCCGGACCCTTATGAGTCAAATCAAGAACCACCCCGTCTCCATAAAACCAATCCAGCGGCAAATCATCTATTTTCTTGGCTTTTTCCCCTTCACACTTGGTTCCAAAATGATAAGGAGCGTCAATGTGCGTTCCGGTATGCACACTGCACAAAACCATTTCCAGAGAAAGAAATTCTCCATCAGGTAAATCACCAGGCTTGATTATTCTTTTACCTAAAAAATAAGAAATAATTCCTTTGAGTGTTTTGCGCATCATAATCCAGTTTAGATGTGCAATTCCATTTCTATGAGCAAGTCTATCTATCTTAATGGGGTGTGCTTCGGGGTTCGTATCATCTATAGGTAAACTTAAATCGATTATTTTCATAGACCTAATTTAGCCCGTATGATTTTCTCGATATCATTGATACTCGAAAACTTGGTTATCTCTTTGTTACCTAATTCGACATTAAAGGCCTTTTCTAAAGACGCTATTATCTCAACAGCTTCTGTAGAATCCACCCCTATATCATCGTAAAGCTTTCCGTCTTCCTTCAGTTCCTCAGGCTTAATTTTTAAAATACCTACCAAAATATCTTTTATCTTATCTTTTATTTGCATTTATTGCTCCCTTCCTTTTTCAACCACCAAAATCGAATTTATCCCTCCTCGGCCCCGCGAAATAATCAGGGCTCTATTTATCTTATGTTCTTTCGCCTTACCTCTAACATAATTTAGTCCCGCCGGGTCAGGCTCATCTAAATTTAAAGTGGGGGGAATCAAATTATATTCCATGGCCAAAATAGTAATAATTAAATCTATCGCTCCCGAGGCCCCTAGTAAATTTCCAAACATCGATTTAGGGCAACTAACCGGTATATCTTTAGCCCTATTGCCAAAAACGGCTTTTATGGCCTTAACTTCACTTCTGTCCCATATATCCTGCGCTAAACCGTCCAGACTTATATAGTCAATATCAGCGGGTGTTATGCCGGCATCTAAAAGCGCCATATTAATGGCTCTGGATAATTCTTCGCCGTTTGAGGAAGGTTCAATTCTGTCTTCTCCATCACAGGTTGTGCCATAACCCGAAACAAATGCCGCTATCTTTGCTCCCCGGCGGAGCGCCCGCTCTACACCTTCCATAATAACAATGCCCGCACCTTCGCCAATTACAAACCCATCGCGTTTTTTATCGAATGGCCGGTAAGCACTTTGTGGATTGGCATTATTTTTAGACAAAGCGCCATAAGTATTACAGCACAAAAGAGCGTATGGGGTAACCGGGGCCTCCATACCTCCAGCCAGAATCATATTGAGCTTGCCTTTATTTAAAATCTTGCGGGCATAGCCAATGGCCATTAAGGAACCGGCCCTATCTGCTATAACTGTTTTGCTAAAACCTTTTATGCCATAATAAATTGAAACCTGACCCTGAGGCGCAGCAGGAAACCAGGCAGAAGCCATATAGGGCGATACTCCTTTACGGCCTTCGATATATAAATCTCGTAGTTCCGTCTCAGCATATAACCATCCACCCAGGGCATTACCTAAAAAAATGCCAAGCAAATCAGGGTCTTCTTTTTGAATATCAATCTCAGCCTCTTTTAATGCCAATTCTGAAGCAATCATAGCCATATGAGAAAAAATATCTATCTTTCTTAAAAGGCGCGGAGATACGTGACTGTATTCTTCCAGATCATCAATTTGCCCGGCTATGTGCGAAGGATATCTCGAGGCATCAAAACGTTTGATATCTTTTATAAAAGAGCGTCCCGCTTTGATATTAGCCCAAAATTGACGCTTGCCAATACCTGAAGGGGTAACTATGCCAAGACCCGTAATAGCTACTTTCTTGCCCATCAGACCTTAATCCTCTCTAATATTAAAGAAGAATGTATACCCGAAAAACCACTGCTTGTTTTTAACATAGTATTTATTTTTTTTCTGCGACTAACATTGGGAATATAATCTAAATCACATAATGGATCTTTCTCTTCTTGATTTGTAGTGGGTGGGAGAATGTCCCTTTCAAAAATCATGGCACCCACTACCATCTCTATGGCATTCGCAGCTGCCAGAGGATGGCCTATCATAGACTTTAGTGAACTTATAGGAATTTTATAGGCATAATCTCCAAAAACCATTTTATAAGCGCTGGTCTCAAATATATCATTCATTCGCGTAGAAGAACCATGCGCATTGATATAATCTATTTCTCCTGGTTTAAGAGAAGCATCTTTTAAAGCCAACTTTATGCAATCAGCCATAGCCTTTCCGTCGGAAGGCAAATCGGTCATGTGAAAAGCATTGCAACTTGTTCCAAAGCCTGTTACCTCACAATAAATCTTAGCGCCTCGCTTTAAAGCATGATTTAGCTCTTCCAAAATCAAAATTCCTGCTCCTTCTGATAAAATAAAACCATCGCGCTTCTTATCAAAGGGACGGCTGGCAGCTTCGGGATTATCATTTTGGACAGAAAGTACATTGATAACATCAAATGCCCCGAAAGTGATAGGTGTAATAGGAGCCTCGGCTGCTCCGCTAATCATTATGTCATGTTCGCCGTCCTGGATAGATTCAAAGGCAAAACCTACCGAGTCTGTGCCTGCAGTGCATCCGGTGGATAGGGTATTGCAAATACCCTTTAAGCCATGTCTGGCTGAAACCTCAATGGAGGGTGTATTAAACATAGCCGCATCGTATAAATCAGGACGCACCTTATCCGGATCAATGGGATTCTTGCCGTTATCGGTAACTAAAGAAAATTCTTCTTCCATATATTTTGTGCCGCAAATAGCATTGGCCAGGCACACACCTGTTCGCTGAAGGTCTATCTTGGATAAATCTATTGAGCTGTCTTTTAAAGCCATATCTGCCGCCACTACCGCAAACTGCACGTATCTATCCATGCGCATGGCATCTTCGTGGCTAAGATTGAATTTAAAAGGGTTGAAATTTCTCACCTCAGCGGCAATTTTGGTATTAAACATCGAAACATCAAAATCATCAACTCTCTTAACCGCGGATTTGCCAGAAATCATGGCTGTGTAAACTTCTTCTTTCCCGATGCCATTGGGTGAAATCACCCCTATGCCCGTAACAACTACTCTCTTTTTCATTCTTCACCTTCAGAAATTCGGGTTATTTTAAAAACAACATTTCCCCCATCGGGGCAGGTAACTGTATCGATGGAATCCGGATTGTCCATAAAGAAAAACTTTGCCCCGAAGTTGAGGGCAAAAAGCGCAGGAAACATCAAATGATAGGCTGCCCCGCAAAAACCGGAGATGCATTTTAATCCTTCAAACTCAAACTTATCGCCTAATTTATAGCCATAGGCGCATTTACCTTTTGTTTTAACTACTTCAACAAGCATCTTTTTCGGCCGGGGCCCTTTATAGGTAATATCTTTATCTAATACCGCAACCTTGCCTTCTATATCTAATACCTCTGCTTTAAATTCTAACTTTCCTCCATCGGGACAGGTAATTAAAAGAGAACGCTGATTATCCATAAAAGGGAAATGTCCGGCAAAACTTAAGGTATATATAACGGGAAAAAGGGCATGGGCAAGGCCAAGACAAAAGTGCTTCGGGGGATGGGTGAAATCTTCCAAGATAATCTCATCGCCTATTTTATACCCATGATAGCAATGGCCCTCTACTTTGACAACAGTCAGTTTTAGTTTAGGAAAAGGCGTCTTTACCATAAATACTTTTTATTAATTAACAAACTTTTCTGTTTGCATTACCAGCTCTTCCTTGCTGAAAAATTTATTGCTTTTTTCTACGCTATGTACCATCTCAACAAGTTTTTTATTTAAAGGCGCTTTTAAATTATTTTTTTCCGCCAGATTAACAAATTCTCCATTTATATAATCTATCTCTGAGGAGCGGTTTCTTTTTATGCTTTGCAATATCGATCCGTAAAGCGGCTTTTCACTTAAGTTAATCATAATAGCGCTAAATTTTTCAGCTGCTTCAGCAGCAGGTAACGCTAGTAATCCTGTTAAACGCTCTAAGGAAAAATTAGGCAGGGATACCAAAGTTATGCCGTTTTTTTTAATAATATCCAATCCTTCCCTCCAGATAGCAATACTTATGCGGCTTATCTCTAAATCACTAAATGCCTCCTGCATGCTTAAACCCAGTACAGCCGTAATGCAATTATTGGCATTGACAAAGATTTTCAAATATTTCATACCTTTAATATCATTGCTAAGAACAATAGGGAAAATCTTGCTTAAAAGTCTGTGGATTTTATTCATGGAATTATTGCCGGAACACACCGTTTTGTCCATAGGGATAGACCCGCCTAATTCCTTTGAAGGAGGGGTCTTATCCACAGGGATAGACCCGCCTAATTCCTTTGAAGGAGGGGTCTTATCCACAATCCACTCACCTTCAAAATTATGCACAACTTTGGCTGGCTCTAGATATGTTGAGCCAAACATTATAATGCTTGAGATAATATTTTCTTTTGCTATGTATTTAGAAACAATGTTTTCTGCCTGAATGCCGTTTTGAATGGTTAGGATGCAGCTGTCTTTTAAAAAGTTTAAATTATTTTCCAAGGCCTCTTCTATATCCTGAGTCTTTACCGCCAAAATTACTAAATTCGGTGTTTGGTTGAGTTTTTCAAAAACATCAATATTAACATTAAAATTTCCTCTCGCTCCTACAATAGTTAAGCCCTTCTTTTTTATAGCCTGGATAGAGCTAAGATGACCAATTAAAGATACGTCTTCTTCTTTAAGTTTTAAATATCCTGCCACCAAACTTCCTATGGCACCTGCGCCAATCACTGCTATTTTTATCCTATTATTCTTCTCTAACTTACTCATAACAAACTGCTTTTGTACTTCTTTTTATATTTCTAATCAGAGTGCGGCTTGGCAGTGTCCTCGGGGAAACCATATTTCCTGTAATCAAAACCTGAGTGCTCCAATAGCCTGACCATAACACTATAAAAAGACGTGGGTACATCGGAGAAAAAGGCGCTAATGACATCCTCTTCTTCGACTATCTGTGAATTTCTTAACTTGCTATTTTCTTCGGCCTTTTTGATTACGGCATATTTGGCAATATCGCGATGAAAAAGCGGTATTTTGGAAATTACCAAATTAAACTTTTTTTGAGTCTCAATATTCCATTCCATCTCTAAAAAGCCTCTCTGATATACAAATTATAAAATATAGTAAAATTTTACTATTTGCTTATTATACTAAAAAGGAGCTGACTGTCAAGAATTTTTTTAGGTTTTTTAGGGCAGGGGTTTTTCAGGAAGAGATTTTCTTTTCCAGATACTTAATAAACTCGCTAATAAAAGCAATTTCTGCTTTAATTAATTTTAAATTATGGTCAATAATAGCAAAAAGATGGTACTTATCTTCATCATCTTTTAATTTTTTAAACATCTTCTCTTCCCATCTCTCTATGCGCTCTAACCCTCTCAGGCGGCTCTTTAGGCGGCGAAGGATGACAGACTTATCAGCATGGGGCAGAAAAAATAGTGAAAGGTCAACGTTTAAAAATGGCCTCTGGATTATGAGAAAATTTTTATTTAAAAGCTCTTCAAAACGCCTGCGGCCGGCAAGTGTCAAGCTATAGATATACTTTTCCGGGCGCCTGCCCACCTTACCGATTTTGCGTTTGAGAAATTTATTTTTTTGAAGAGTCCTTAAAGGATAATAAATAGACTTGGTTTCCAATCCCGCAAAGGGACCCAGAACCTTTTTAATTTCTTTTTTGATTTCGTATCCGTGCTTAGGCCTTTCTTTTAAAAGGCCTAAAATGAGCAATTCCTGTATCATTATTAGTCTCTTTTCCTATTTAAAAATTATATTAAACTCTGTTTGCCACACTCTATTTGGGCTTAAGGCAAGTTTCCAGTGTGTTAAAAAACAACCACATTGAAATATTTTTTCAAAACAGGCCTCTGATTGAGATATGGTAAAAACCGGAAAATACCACATAGAAGCCGGTTCGCCCAAGACGAATTCAATTTCAAATTTCCTGACCTTATCTACCAAGCAAACTTTTCTTACAGCTTTGAGATTAGCGGATTTATTAAGTGATTTTACCTGCGAGCCGCATTTAAAATAGCACTTCGGGTTACGAGAAGAATAAAGAGAAAAATTAAACTCTACGCCGAAAATAAAATTTAAATCTTCTTCGCTTTTATTTAAAAGAGAATACGTTGCTTTAATTGCATTATCTTTAACAAAAGATATTTGCTTTTTGATGTCCAGCGAAAAAGCCTTATCCCTCAACCGGATATCTCCCTTTCTTTCAAAAATAACTTCTCTGTCATCTTTCTTAATCAAGGAATAGGGTTTATCTATGAAATTCGCACATTTTCCAAACTTGGCTTCTTTGAATTTCTTTAAAGTGGTCTGTTTTTCCAAGACATGATCCTGAAATGCTCTTCTTAAATGCCGGTCAAATATTATTTTCTTAAATTTACTTTTCTTAGGCTTATTTTTGAGATGATAAGCTTCCCTTTTGCAACT
>DAOVKU010000125.1 GCA_030631665.1 Candidatus Omnitrophota bacterium | reverse complement strand
CCGCCGCTCGTGCCCGTATCATGGATGCGGACTTTGCGGCCGAAACGGCTAATTTGACCAAAGCCCAGGTAATGCAGCAGGCAGGTATTGCCATGCTGGCCCAGGCCAATATGCTGCCGCAGGCAGTGCTCAGCTTGCTTCAGTAATTGAGAAGGCTGAAAGCTCAAAGCTGAAGGCTGAAAGTAAATAATAACCCCGTTAGAGGACAAATTTCAACGCCTCTAACGGGGTAAACCTCAAACCAAAACCCCGCTTCTCTCCGAGGCCTAGACTCTACGAGCCGGAGGCCGGAAACCAGGAGGCGGGGTTTTCTTCTTTTTTGGACAGGATTAACAGGATTTTTGCCTTTAATTGTTGACGTGGCATAATTGGTTAGTTAATATGTATAAGAATAGTAGATATATTACAAGCCCAACTTAAATGGTCCGAGGTGAATTATGAATACCTTAAATTATTCCATTGCGGAAGGCAAAAAGAACTTTAGCAAAATAATCAAGGCCTCCGAAGAAAAAAAACAGGGAATTATTATCACCCGCCGGGGGAATCCTGTGGTAATTATTATTCCCTATCAGGAATATAAAAAAAACAGAAAGAGAGAGGCCTTGAGAGTGATTCAAGAGACCAGGGCCATCTATCATCAGTCCGCAATTACCGCAAAAGAGATCTATGAAACTTCAAGAAGGATACTGGAAGAAAAGGCATGAAAGAACTGGTAATCGATGCGAGCGTGGTATTAAAGTGGTATCTGCCGGACGAAGAGTTTGCGCAAAAAGCCCTGAATCTTTTGCACAGGCATGTGAGCGGAGAGACAGCTCTTTTTGCACCGACCATTCTGTCTTATGAGATTTTAAACGCCCTTTTGGTGGCAGAGAGGATGGGCCGGGTTAACGAGGAGATAACCAAAAACGCCTTTAATGCCTTTCTGGACCTGGAAATCAACTTTCTGAATCCTTTCTCAGATTACCCGGGTATTATATCCCTGGCTCGCTCATTCCATAGGTCGGTTTATGATGCGTCCTATCTGGGTCTGGCAAAAAAAATGAATGTCGATTTTCTTACAGGCGATAAGAGACTGTATAACGCCGTTAAGGGAAAACTGAAATGGGTTAAGTGGGTTGGTCAGATAAAAGCGTAAAAAGATTTTATAAAGCGCAGCTTCGTTGCTTAGAACCGAACAATTACAAAAACTTCTTTGATCTTAGCAAACCTGAAGTTATAAAAGAATCTATGAAGGTTGTTCCTAAATATGGAGGCAAACTGAAGTTGTTAAAAACCTCGGTTTCTTTGCCGCAGTCTATTATAGATGATTTGCGTCGGTTAGCCCGTATAAGAGGAATGACTTCATACCAAAGCCTGCTTCGGGAACTTGTTTCGGAAAAGGTTTATGAGGAGAAGCTCCGATTGAAGCTTTTCACCTAAAATCTGCACAAGAGGAAAGAAGAATGACTATGAAATATGAGTTTTGCAATTCTGACAATCAAACCCCATTAGATACCTGATTGTCAGGGCCTCTAACCGGGTAAACTTTAAACTAAAACCCCGTTTCTTTTCAGGAGCGGGGTTTTTTTTATAGATACTGCAACAGGATATTATACCCAATTTTTATAAAAAAGACCTCTTTTTTTGAACCAATCTCGCGAATTATGGGAATTGGCGAGGTGTTACGTGGTGTATTAAAATTATTGGGAAGATGATTTAAAACGGATTATCAAAAAACAAATAAGGAGGTTGTGGTTCAAACGAACCCTGAATTTCTGGATGACTGTTTTGATGATTTATTTGTCGTGTCAAGAGTTTGATGAAGCGACATTTAGATAACGTGTTAATCGAAAACAGATTTCACCCATGGGATTTCATTATTAAGGTTTTTGACTAATTTTTTGTCAGCCGTCCAAAATTCTGATTTAAGTTCTTTTGCCACTGCCAGATAAAAGGAATCATATAGTGTTGGTCTATTATATTTTTTAGCAAAATCCCAGGCTACTTTTGCGGTCATCGGAGAATGATAGAAAATGATTTCCTGATCCACTAAAACATCCGAGGCGGCTATCCCTTCATCCAATGTCAATTCCTTCCGATACACTTTGTTTCTAATGACTGAATGAGTTTCATAAATCAAAAGATACGGTGCGCAGACAATTTTTGTTTTATTTATCCATTTTGTCCAGATTAAATGGACTTTTTCGCTGTAGTCTTCGGGTAATACTAATTTTAAAAGAAAACTTGCGTCTATACAAACTTTAGAGTTCATTTACTCGCTCTTTTCTAATCTGATATAAATCTTTTGAAGAATCATGTATATTTGCCTTTTTTCTATTGTAAATTTGTTTTCTCAACCGGGCTGCCTTATCTAAGGCTTTTAATCTTACATTTTGCGATGGAAAAAACGTCTTTTCCATTTCTTCAAATCTTTTCAGCTCATCTAAGCTTATCATAGCCGCTTTAGGCTGACCATGGGAATTAAGAATAATCCGTTTTTTTGCAAAAACAACTTTGTTAATAATTTTGGAGAGTTTATTTTTTGCCTCGACAATACTTACATTGATATGTTCATTCATGGCTTACTCCAATATGGATAAATAAAATATTATAGCTATAATAGCCATATTCTTTTTCCGTGTCAAGAACATTCTTCAGTTGAATTTAGTTATTGACGTGGCCTAATTGGCCGGTTAATGTGTTCAAAGATAGTAGACATATTATAGACTATTTTAAATGGTCCGAGGTAAATTATTGATACCCTGAAATTTTCCATTGCGGAAGGCAAAAAGAATTTTAGTAAAATAATCAGGGCTTCTAACGGGGTAAACCTTAAAACAAAACCCCGCTTCTCTCCGAGCCGTAAGCCGGAACCCCGGAGGCGGGTTTTT
>DAOVKU010000013.1 GCA_030631665.1 Candidatus Omnitrophota bacterium | reverse complement strand
GGTGTTGTATACAGCTGTTATTTTCTTATGATGAGTACAGACTGTTCCTGTGGGGCCCCGTTCTTTATGCTACCGGTAATTACAAAAATTAAGCGGGATGGAAAATTTCAAGCCTTTTAAATGCGCGATAACTGTTTGTAAATCATCTTTTTTGGCTGAGCGAACCTTGATTTTATCGCCTTCAATTTGGGCTTGTACCTTAAGACCAAGCTTTTTTATACCAGCGATAAGCTCTTTGGCTTTTTCCTTATCAATACCAGTAGATATTTCTGCTACTTGACGCAAATACCCTTCAAAAGCCTTCTCAGGATCTTTAAACTTAAGCGCTTTATAAGCAATGCCTCTTTTAGCCATTCGGGTAGCCAAAATATCGATAACAGCTCGCAGCTTAAAATCGTCATCTGCAATCAGGGTAATTTTCTTCTCTTTGCGATCATAGGTAATGGATGACTTGCTATTTTTAAAATCATAGCGCTGAGCCATCTCCTTCTTAGCCTGAGTTACCGCATTGTCCATCTCCTGCAAGTCTACTTCAGAAACAATATCAAAAGAAAAATTCGCCATATTTTATTCCTTTTCGTATAAATGAGTTTAACTTGTTTGGGCTTGACCTAAACATTAAATCTTATGTCCAACATATCTCCGTCTTCGACAATGTAGTCTTTCCCCTTGACATATAAATTCCCGGCTTCTTTAACCTTTGCTTCGCTGGCATAAATTGCAAAGTCGCTATATTTTATTACTTCTGCCCTTATGAATCCTTTCTGGAAGTCCGCATGTATCACGCCGGCAGCCTCTGGTGCCGTAGATCCAGACCTGGCAGTCCACTGCCTCACTTCATCTGACCCAACGGTAAAAAAAGATATTAGATTCAACGCCTTTATGCATAAACGCGACAGCACGTCTACAGCGGGCTCTTTTATGCCAAGTTCTTTTAAGAATTGATCTCTCTCTTCCTTGGATTCTAGCTTAATTATCTCAGATTCAACTTTTGCCGAAATTTGCATGATGTCGATTGCCGCCATTTGGTAATCGCGCTTCAATTGTTCAATGAGGACGGTATCATTCAGATCCTCCTCTGAGATGTTAAGGGCTACTATTACAGTTTTGCGCGTAACAAAAGGATAAATTGATATCATTTTAATTTCGTCAGCAGTCAGGTCAATAAGCCGCAACGGTAATTCTTTTTCGAGATGCGCTTTCAATTTCACAAGCAGTGCCTTATCTTTTACAACCGATTCTTCTTTCAGCCACTTTACCTTTTTCTCAATATTCTCCATCCTCTTTTCGATAAAAACAAGGTCGTGAAGGATTAGTTCCGAATTTACCGAATCTATGTCCCGCTTCGGATCGACGGAACCTTCTACATGATAAATGGATTCGTCTTTAAAGGCTCTTACTACATGGCATATTGCATCAAGTTTGTTTATATCGGTGAAGATATCACCTTTTGCAATAATGTCTTTTTCTAGCTTTGGAAGTATCTCGATTTCTATTCTGGCTCTTACTTCTTTCTTTGGCTTGTAAGTCTTGGCCAACATGTCAAACCTTGGGTCTTTTATCTCGACAACGCCTTTTATCAGCTTCTTCGAAACAATTTCATTCTCCGTGGGCTTGTGGTTCGCAAGAATCTCGAAAAGTGTCTTTTTCCCTGTCTGAGGCAATCCTATTATACCTATTTTCATATATAATTTTGATCCCATCCTATAAAATTATGGGGACACAATACTAATTAAATTGGTCCCGTGTTCCTAGATTTTAGCTTTTACCTATGTCCTCATTCGGTTAAAAAACAACTGGCGGAGAGGCAGGGATACTACCATTTTTGTGCTTAAAATACCCTTTTCACCACATCTTCCACCACATAAATTTATTATTATTTTAATCATACCATTACACCCTACTTACATCAAGCACTTTTCTTAATCCTTCATCTGTACTATGGCTATAATACTTTACTACAACATCAATATCTTTAATACCTGCTATAGCCATAACATCTACTATAGACACATCTATCTTGCCGCATTCCGTTAAAAATCTATGCCTGAAATAATGCGGCGTAATCTCTATTCCAGCAATCTCTCTGCTTGCTCTTTTAAGATATTCCCTTATTTTGCCTGGTGTGCACTTTCTGCCATACCTGTTAGGAAACAAATAAGCTGTTTTATGCCTTAAGCTAATTTTATTTGCCTCTTTTACTACCTGCGCTAAATGAGAGTCCAGTTTTGCGAGTGGTGCACATTGTTTTGTCTTTGTGGTTTCTGCCCTTATATTTATTTTTACCGGTGTTATGCCTAACCATTCTATGTCCTTTCTTTCAATAAGCGTTGTCTCGTTTATTCTTCTGCCTGTCCTGCACATAAAATAAATAGGAAAATAATAATCCAGTCTGTTTTTTTTAATAAAACTTAATAATTCTTTAATGCGGCTGTTTGGGATATTGGGGTATTGTTTTTTATTTGGCCGCGACTTTTTTATCTCTCTTAATTTCTCTATTACTTCTTTATCGCAAAAACCAAGGCCATAAAGCCTGTGCATTATAGCTTTAACATATATAAGCTCTCCCCTCCATCCATTGGGCCTTTTTAGCTCATTTACATAAAAACTTTTGTATTCCTTAAAATATGGCAAAGTAAGTTGATTGCCATTTTCAACGTATGGAAATTTTAAATTACGAAACTCGCCAAATATTCTCCAATATACCTTTCCATAGCGCTGTATAGTCTTATGCGGAAGGCTATCGGCAAGTAAGTCGGAATGCAGCTTCTCCCAAGCCTGAGAAAAATCAGCATTAAGGCGTTTCTTGTCTTCTTGTGGCACACTTAGCTGTTTGCGCTTCTCTGCCATATCTTCTAATTTCTTATTGTATGCCTCGGTGACAGATATGGCATTAATACGATATTGGTATCTTCTATCAAAAATCACATAGTTGACCTCGTATTTTTCACCTTTAACTATTTCTCTAATACCCGGGAGCTTTCTTCTCATTTAGATTTAGCCCACTCCTCAATTTCGCGCTTAAAACCACACAATTTCTTGCCTATCTTATGCAAAGGCATTCCTGTTTGCTCCCGCCATTTTCTTCTTTGAATGGTATTCTGTGAAATGCTAAACAGCCTGGAAATATCATCTACAAATAAAATATCCGCTTCTGTCATTTTGCTTTTCCTCCTTTCTTAACCTATTTGTAAAGTTATAAAACAAAAAAATATCATACTTAACTTATTTGTTAAGTTTTGAATTAAAAAAATATCTTAGAGAAGATCTTTTGCCTTGCATCCTAACACCATAGCTAACTGCTCAAGCTTTTTAATTGATACCATCTTCCCATTCTCTATCTGGCAAATGTAACTTTCGCTAACTTTAATCTTTTTTGCAAGCTCAAGTTGCGTCAAGTCCATCTGCTCTCTTCTTGCCTTTAACTTGCTTCCGATATCAATAGTCATTTAAAAGAACTCTTTTCCTTCTGTTAGTGTAACTATATCACAACTTAACCTATTTGTCAAGTATTATTTTTCCTTTGGCTAACATGCGACGCAACGAAAAGAGCTATTAAAATATATGTGTATAATGATTGAATATAAGACAACAAGCTAACAAATGTTGTTCCACATTGAATTTTAAAAAAATTCCCACTTAAGCTATTAAAAGCACTAAACAAAATAAAATCTATTTTTAATGACCACGGGTAACGCATAAAGAGTGGAGAAATTACCACTGGTGGATTTTGATATATAAATAATTTTTGATTTATATAATATAACCACCCATAAGAAAGTCCAAAAATAAAAATTGAAGAAATGTAGAAAAAAATAATGTTTTGCAAATACAATTTTTTTTGTGTTGATACAACATATCTATAATAGAAAAAAGAATATGTAATCATAAAAAAAGATAACAACAAATAAATAATCGCCATCGCTGTCCTATAAAACATCGTAGCTCCAACTGATTTTGCAAGAATATCATATAGCGCGGAATTCAAAATAATGAGGTTTATAGAAAAAACCCCCAATAGTACCACGCAGAGCACATACCAACATCTTCTGAGAATTGGCACATTTACCCAATCTGCAGAAGCTTTCTCAGATTGTAAAAATAAATTTGCAATTCTAATTAAAAACTCTTTTGTTCTCATTTTTCCTTTTTTATTAGGAAATTATGGGGACACAATACTTATTTAATAATTAAACATAATGTCCTTGGAATTTACACTATATTTTTCCGGCTATATTCTCAATAATTTTCTGCAGTTCATGTTCACTTGAAGCTGAGGGTGGAAAATCATCACTTGTAAGCCTAATATTCTTGCGCTCGAGTTCTTCTCTAACTGTATAAAAAATCTTCGCAAAGTATTCTAATGATAAATTGCGTTCGGATTTTCCTTTTCCAACTAAGACAGGCAAAGCTTTCATTATTCCAGCAAAACCTGTTGTTTTAGTAAGAATAGAAATATTTGGGTTTTCCCACTCGTCCGGCCACGTTTGCTGTACCGCTTTAAATACATTCATTAATATTTTTAAAATAACGGAGTCTTGTTCATTAAGAAAATACTCATTGAAAATACATTGGTTTCTAGGCCGCGGGGTTTTCCCTCTTTTTAACACATCCATATCGTTAACAGGATCGGAACTAATATGTGGCAAGAGAAATTTTACAAAAGTACCCTGAGACAAACTTTCTGTAGACCCTGGCGTTTTTTTACCAAGCATCTTTAGGCGCCTGTGCCAAGGAGAACTTGATGTACTATTTAGAGCACGTGCAATTTCATGCGCTGTCTTTTGAGGACTACGAGTTTTGGTAACACCAAATAAATCATATATTAGAGATGCTGGTACCTTCGTTTGTTTCCCATTAATAGTGGCAAAAATAAGAGCTTTTTGTTCTTCGGTAACATTAAGCAAAAAGACTACTGGAATAATAAAGTTTTCATCAACTCCGGATTTTCCCAATCCCAACACTCTATGCTGCCCATCAACAATATCTGCAACCTTTTCTTCTTTAATAATAAGGAAATCTCCATCTAGCTCATATGTGCCCTCTTCCAAAGCTAGTAAGATTGGAGTCGGAAAAGTTGCGTCAACGGTTTCTGCATAACGAGCAATTTCTATTATTCTTTTGCTGGATGGTTCTCTTTGAATTCCACCTATTGTTTCCATGCTTATAGCATCATATTTTCGAGGATCTGCCTTGGAAATCTTAATCAGCTGAGGCACCGACATTATAGTTAATAGCAAAGTACCTATGGGTTGTTCAAATGAAATAACTGGAAATTTCATAACTTAACTCCATGATCATCCGCAAGTTGCACTTGTGCCTTCTTGCCAAGGGCATCTACTTCTTTATCTTCTTTTTTCTTTGCATCATCAACGCTCTTTTCCCAATCTGGAAATCTAAAACAATATAAATACGATGCGATCAGAATTGCTAATATTGTTAAAAATATCTGAAATCCGAGTGATATATCGTTTGGACCTTCAATGTGGATTATCACTAAAATGCCTACGCTAATCAAAACCAAAAGTAACGCTACAATTCCAAACAAACCTTTTATGCCAGCTGCTTTTATATTAGTTCCTGTACCTACTGTAGCAAATAAAGCTGCTATTCCATCTGCTAAAATTATAACACTAAATGATGCCAAGCTTCCTGCTTTCATCAAATTTATAAACACATTGCTAATTTCTCTGCCGCTTATATAAACCAATAAAATTGGCAACCAAAACCCAGCCAATCCTAGCATATTGGCAACAAGCCACCACACAGCAAAATGATAAGGACGCTGCTTGATCGACGCTAATGGTTCGGACAACTGCTTTAAAATATATCTCATAGATTTTACACTGTTTGTGGATTTGAGTATAAATTTCTTTAACTCTAGCTTGAAAGCACCTCCTCCTAAAATTGCCTATTTCTTAAGTCGGCACAGGAAGTCCTAAAAAGTCTAACGGCAGTTCATTGAAGAAATAGTAACAGCCAACTGATTTTACATACTCCAAAACATCTTTATACTCTTTCTTGGCAAACCAGTTATTTAGAATATACGCGTACTTAACTGATATGCCTAGGGGTGCAAGTAATTTTTTGTATTGCTTGTTTTTGAAATCACAGGTCTGCAATTTCTCATCTACAGAACCCGGCACTTCTTGGAATTTAATCTCAATAATATAAAGGGTTTTGCCGGCCAAAATTAGAATTGCTTCATCCGGCAATAATTTCTTAGAAATAATTTTTAAGTAATCAATTCCTTTGGGCTTTAATAAGTTTTTGTATAATTTGTGCTTTTGGTAAAGTTCTGCGACTTTTTGGCCCTTAAAATAAATTTTGTCGTCTGAAATTTTATAATTAGGGAGAACGCTTATTACTTTTTCAAGCGTAACTCTTGATTCAAATCTTAAGCCTGTTATTGTCCTGCCGCCCCCCTTGCCACCTTTTTTCATCAAATTATTCCTTATCCTCAAATGAATCTTTCAGCCTTTTTATAGATACATTTAAATAACTTTTTTCTAATTCAAGCCCTATATATTGCCTGCCCTCTCTGCAAGTAGCAATTCCGGTTGTGCCGCTGCCACTAAATGGGTCTAAAACAACATCTCCTTTTTTGGTAGATGCTAATATTATTCTTTGTAATAATGCTAATGGCTTCTGCGTGGGGTGCTTCCCATATTTTTTTTCTTCTCTCCCGGGAGCCCTAATAGACCAAAGGCTTAACATTTGTTTATTATTATTGAGTTTTTTCATAAGTGGGTAGTTAAAATAGTGCTTACTGTGTTTGTTCTTTGCCGCCCACAAAACTATTTCGGTTGAATGCGTAAAATATCTACAGCTTAGATTCGGTGGAGGATTAACTTTAAACCATGCGATATCGTTTAATATTTTATACTCCAGCTGCTGCATGGCATAGCCTATGGCATAAATAATATGAGAAGTTCCCGAAACCCAAATTGTACCATTTGGCGTTAAAACTCTTTGACACTCTCTAAGCCAATCTAAAACAAAGCGATAATTTTCCTCTTTGCCTTTAGATGCATCCCATTTCCCCTTGTTTACAGAAACTTTCTTCCCAGCATGGCAAGTAAAACCGCCATTAGACAAAAAATATGGGGGATCGGCAAAAATCATATCAACTGAATTTTCAGGAATTAAAGGAAGAGCTTTCAGACAGTTTTCATTAAATAAAATAATTTTATGCTTCCTGTCCTCAAAATAAGGTTTGGGGGGAATGTTTTTAGTTAATCTAAAAACATCTTTACGATAAACTGTTTTCCCTTTTTGAATAGTAGGCATGTTGGTTTTCGGTTGGATAGTTACTAGTCCATTTAGCATAATTTTACCACCTTTCCTTTAAAGTCTCAATATAAAACTCTACTCTCTAAAAACAAAAAACCCCCGCCTTTTGGCGAAGGTTTTACTTTTTTAACGTCCAGGTTCCCCCTTGAAACTCAGGACACTTTTACTTTATAGTCTATTTATACCTTAGAATTAGATGAAAGTCAAGGTTTTTTCTTCTAAAGAGCGCTACTGTCCCCTTAATTACTTATTACCCACAGATTAATTTGGTTACAAATGACCAAACTAAAATCACCCCAGCAGATACGCCTGAACACAGAGTAATGAAAAAGAAAAAGGGCCACGCCTTCATCATTCTTTTAGAACACTTTATTTCTTGTTTGCCATAATCGGCTGGAAATTCATTTAGTCGTTCGGCTTTGTCAAGCTCGCTCATAAGGCTAAATGTTTGTCTTGAGCGGAACCATAACCCATAAACCTCAAATAACACAAATGTAAATACAGACACTGTGGCCAAGAGACCAACTGACATGGATTGCCACTTATTAAGATTATCTTTTGTAAAATTCCATATGGCAAATAAGCCGACATAGCCACCCATCATAATAATATTAGAGTAGCTCTTTGCCTGTTCGTAGCTGGAAATTACAACCTCTTTTTGTTTCTCAATAAATTCTTTAAGTTTTTCATCCATTTTTTATTTCACTCTAACGTTTAAAATCAGCTGACCGCGGGGCAGGGTCAGCTGCATTGAGTTGTTACGGGTTTTATTTTATCATTTTAATCCCAGTCCAAAAAGCTTCTCTGTGAGAAGCGGGCATTAATTCATCAAAGTTGCCCTGGCTATTGTCGGGAATTCCAATATAAGGGTAGTGTTCCATTATTCCGCTACTTGTAATTGCAGTAAAAAAACTAGGCGGCGGATGTATCGTCCGCCCAGGCCAATCACCATGTTGAATAAATCCCGCCGTTAAATCTTCACCGCTGCATGCAATAATAAAGGGCTGTTGATCAATCGCACAATCCTTTTGATCAAGCCTTAAACAATTTATCATATAAACCATATTAAGACCACTACCAGAACCAACAACTACCATTTTGATAGATTTATCAACTATCCCTTTTGGTAATATTGATAAAAACTCATCGGGGTTGCAAGCTTTGTAAGTATTTAAGGGACATAATTCTTGTATCTGATTAAGATTGTTCATTGTTATTTCGTGTGGCGCAAGCTTCATGTTTTTATATAGTTTTCTCCCACAACAAACAAACTTCCCATTGCTGTTGCTTTTTCTCTATTTTTGCTCAGAATAGCATAGTCTCAGAGAAAAATCAATGGCTTTTTGGCTCATTTGGGTTACCCGAACTTCTTGGTCCAATGGTATTCGGATAGCTTAATTCTTGTCTTATTGCTACCCTTGTCGCGCTTAATTTTTATAATCCAGGCTTTTGGGAGCCATACTTTTTTATTATCAAAAATAACTAAAATAGCCTTGGGCGTCTCTCTGGCAATGACAACATCTACCCATACATAGTCAAAAAATCCAAAAGGGAAATTAATTAAATATTTTATCCAAATTTGCATCAAAAAGCACTTTCTCCATAAATTAGCAGCAAAAAGTGGTCTGCAAGTTTCGGATTACCTCGACGAGCTTGATTAAATCTCTTCAAGATTTAATCAGTCGACCTTTCAGGCAGATTTTGCTTGCAAAATCTGGGTTAAATTCCACCACATTTCCACCACATAAAAATAAAAAACAGGCAATTCAGCTATGTTGATAACTGATGCTGCCTGTCCTTAAATGATGTTATATGTGCTTGATAAATATAGGGGTTATGGTGATTTTGGTGAGTTTGTGAAGGAATTTTGTAGTATGCCGAAAAACAACTGGCGGAGAGGCAGGGATTTGAACCCTGGATCCCGCTTTCGCAGGATAACCGCTTAGCAGGCGGCTCCTTTCAGCCACTCAGGCACCTCTCCGCGTTCTTATTTATTGTCTTTATCTGTTAAAAATCCTTTAATCAACTCTCCCGCTTTTGAGGCATCTTTTTCATAAACAAATATTTTTCCCCAATAGCCTTTAGCTGTAGTCATTATGCCATCATACCACGGAATTTGTTCAGAGCGAAGAAGAACAAAAATATTTTCTTTCTCAAGCAACGCTTTTAAAGATAAAGCCAGAAATTCATTCTCCGGCTTGTAGGTACAGATTAAATCTTTTTCCCGTTCAATCATAATGTCTTATAACAACCAAATGCTTTTCTCTTTGACTTTAAACATATTATCTTGATATTTTTAATATTTTATATTTTAAAACACCTGCTGGGATTTTAATTTTGACTGTTTCGTTTTCTTTGTGCCCTAAAAGCCCCTTACCAACCGGGGAAGAAACAGAAATTTTGCCCTGTTCAAAATCCGCTTCTACTTCCGCAACCAAAGTATATTCAAATTCCTCTCCCGAATCCAGGTCTTTCAATTTAACCGTTGCCCCTATAAATGCTTTATCCTTGGGGATATTTTCAGTGTCAAGAATACGCGCACCTGCCAGCTTTGTTTCCAATTCTGCAATTCTTTTCTCATTTAAACCCTGTGCTTCTTTTGCAGCTGTATATTCTGCATTTTCAGAAATATCTCCAAATGCTCTTGCTATTCCTATTTCTTTAGAAAGCTCTCGGCGCTTTATGGTTTTTAGTCGTTTTAATTTCTTTATTAATTTATCATATCCTTCGCGAGTCAAATAAATATTTTCCGCTCCCATGCACGCCTCCCGATACATAATTTATATGAATATTAAAAACCCCTGGATTGATTTTTAAAAGCAGATTCTTTTTCGTTATAAATCTCACCAACTAGCTCTTCTAATACATCTTCCATGGTTAAAATTCCTATATTTTGCTTTTTGCCATTTTGAACAATAAAAAGGTGTTGGTGGTAAGCCCTGAATTTCTCTAAGAGATTGTCTGCTCTTTCGTTTTCATCTACAAATATAGGTCTTGATATAAAATTTTTTACTTTCACATTATAATTATCTTTGGCGATTTCTGCTAACAGGCGCCGATGCTGGCATATTCCTATTATATTGGAAATATTTTTTTCGTAGACAGCGATTCTGCTGTATGGTGAATTAATTATCATTTCTTTGATTTCCGAAAGCGACTTATTGGCTTCAAGCGCATATATATTCTCTATGGGCTTCATCATTTGAGACGCTCTTAAGTCATTAAGTTTAAAAACCCTGTTACACAAGGTCTCTTCGTCGGTTTCTACGGTTCCTGCTTTCCTGCCTAATTTTAGCATAATCTTTATTTCTTCTTCGGTGACTTTTGGCAATATAGATTTATTTCTAAACGGGTTTGTGGCTAAAGCTAAAATTCCAACAAGCGGCCTCAGCAGCCACATCAAGACATGTAATGGTTTAGCGCTTGCTAAAGAAATTTGGACTTTATAGTGCTCGCCTATTGTCTTGGGTATTGCTTCAGAGATAATGATGATGGCAAAGGCCATAAGCGCCGAGGCGACCCCCAGCCAACGACTGCCAAATATATGCGTTACCATCTGGCCTATGAATATAGACCCCATAATATTAATGACATTATTTAATATAACAATAGTACCAACGACCAGGTGGATATTTTCTTTAATAAAAAGGAGGGCTTTAGCTCCTTTTTGCTTTTGTTCAAATAGAATTCTTGCTTTTATAAGCGGCAAGCTTAAAATAGCTGCCTCCGTCATAGAGCATAGGCCTGAAAGGACAAGAACGCTTATAATTAATGTAATTAGGTTTGCCATAGTTAATCCGGTGCTGAAATTTTATTTTTCTGCAATTTATTAGCTGCCAACTACTACTTTTGTTGTTTTTCTCCTCTGAGCACCAAGCTTTGCTTGATGGTAATCGAATCGCCTTTCTTAGCACAGGCAAAGTCGCTTTTGTGTCGGCAGGCAGGCCGCGGAATATAATAGGTGTGATTTTTTTAGTGCTTCTTAGTAACGGTTCACTGGTTAATAACCGTTGCGAGCTTCGACCTAACAGGAATATTTGTCGACTCCAGCCCGGGTGTTTGTCCCCTCAGGTCAAAGTCAAGTTTGACCCCTGGCCGAAAGATCATACAATAAGTAGAACCTCCAAAGTGAAACATGCCAAGCTGATCTCCTTTTGTTACACGTTGCCCTTCGTAAACCGTTATCTCGTTTGATGATACTTCTGCCATGCCGACAAACAATAAACCAATCAGCCCGATATCGGAGTTGTCCGCCTCAATTAAAACCAAGGCCCTGGCTGCCACTGCTGTCAAGTAACCCTGCGATCCATTCGGCCCGACAGGATCAAAACCTAACGTTGGGTTTGCCGCATAGTAAGACCCATCAATAATTTTCGTTTTAACAATCTTGCCGCTGACAGGAGCATGCCAACGGTGGTAACTAAGCGCGCTAAGAAAAGCCTGGTAAACGGTTCCGCCAACAAACTGTTTCACGCAAGGATCTTTGTCCAGCATGTGGACAAGAGAGTAGGGTTGTTCTTTGATCCAGAACCTGTCTTTGAGTTGAACATTAGTTACAAGATTATATGGCGCCGATTCGCATGCATTGGCAATCACTGCGTCATCTTCCGGATCTGCGACAGGCCGCGCCCCTTTACGTAATTGCCTAGTAAAGAAGTCGTCCCAGGACTTAAACCCATAATGTGGGGCCTTGGGGTCGCATTGAAAATCTTCCTCGAAACCAGGCATAGCCTTCAGCGCATTAACACCAAACCATCCGGTCATCGGATCATCAGTCAACACATATCTGGAATCAGAGGAACTTAAAAAAACAGCCCATTCACACAAGATTTTTTTCAGCTGTTGATTAACTTTGGGATTCAGGAAAGCAACGGCTCCTGCAGGGGTTCCCATGACTCCGATCAGCGCATCATTGATAGGAGTACCAACCATTTCTGTCAGGTTAAACTCCGGCGCCTCGGTCAATTCCCGATTTAAAAAGAAAAGCATCTGATGATAATCCTTGATCTGATTTGCCGTTGCAGGGTAACCGGGCTTGGCCGCTGCTTGATTCGCCTGTTCAAACATCTCATTGAATAGCATGTACAGTTCGGAATTTTCTTCGATCAGCAATTTAAAATCGTTAATAACAGGTGATAAAGATTCTGTTTCCCGGAGTATCTCTGTTTTTGTTCCATCCTGTGCAAAAAGTGGAAAGGAGAAAACGAGGAGAAGAACCGCGGTAAAAACGTATTTTTTCATATATTTTTTCATAACAAGTCTCCTTTTTTGATTAAATTTGCGCTCCTTAAGCTCACTGAATTTCTCTAAGATTCTGAAGGGTATTTTTTCTTCATTAAACTATTGCCTTCTCATTCTATTTCTTGCTTCATGCTATTTCTCGCCACAAAAAGTACAATTTGGCGGAGAGAGGAGGATTCGAACCTCCGGTCCACCAAAGGTGAACAACGGTTTTCGAGACCGCCGCTTTCAACCGCTCAGCCATCTCTCCCAAAAAAATCCATACTTCAGCAGTATTAGATAAAAGGCACCAAAGTACGAATTGGTATCACTGGCGGAGGAGAGAGGATTCGAACCCCTGAGGGCCTTACGACCCTAATGGTTTTCAAGACCACCGCTTTCAACCGCTCAGCCACTCCTCCTGCGCTTAGAAAACAGAAATCAAAAAAAATTTGTCTTCTATTATAAGATTATACTAAGGAAGGCTAGGTGTGTCAATTTGATTAAGAGAACAAAAAAAGCTGGCTAAAAATCCTGATATAAATTTCCTTCGAGAAAAAGAAGGCCCCTCTAAAAAAATCGCTGATGGCGATATCCTCAAACAGCCAACAAAAAATCATACCCACCACTATAATGTTGACTAAAAAAATCAAGGCAAATGAAAAAATATAGCCGCTTTTAAAAATATCGGGCTGTTTCTTCTTTAAGGCATCAGAGGTCATAATCAAATGAAAAGCAAGTGAAGCCCCAATTGTAAAAATAAAATATGAACACAGGATCCGCGGACTAAAAAACAAAGCCAGAAAAAAATAGATGACAGAAAAAATGAGCACGTAAGCAGGAATAAAATAAGGGGCCAAAACAATAAAGAAGTTGGATTTGTTCGTTTTAACGCTGCCGCCTGCCTTCGAAACTTTAAAGGAATGCACTTTGCCCCCACAAAGCCACGTGGCAAGAGCGTGTATCAATTCATGTCCGAATACATATAAATAATTTGGTTTAAAGAGAAACAGGTGAAGTCCGCAGTAAAAAAATATGCCGTATAAAAAAACCAGCTGGGCATGAGAAAAGGAACTTGTTGTAAAAGATGATAAATCTTGATAAAGCGAAATTGAAAAACCGATAATGGCAGGAATTAACAAAATGCCGATTAAAGATTTTAAGACGCGCTTAAACACTTTTTATAACTTTTTGGCCGCCCATAAAGGGAATGAGCGCTTCGGGAACCTTGATGCTTGCATCTTCCTGCTGATAGTTTTCTAGTATAGCGGCTATAGTTCTGGCCAGGGCAACGCCGGAACCGTTTAAAGTATGAACGTATTCTAGTTTTCCTATGTCCTTCTTGCGATAGCGTATATTGCCTCGCCTGGCCTGAAAACTCTCAAAATTAGAACAACTTGACACTTCCAAATACTGTTCGACTCCGGCAGAATAGACTTCTATGTCATAACATTTAGCGGCGGAGAAGCTTAAGTCCCCGGTTGATAACAAACTTATTCTATAAGATAGCTTAAGCAGCTGCAAAACTTCCTCGGCTTCCTCCAATAACTTTTCGAGTTCTTGATAGGAGTCCTGAGGTTTTACAAATTTTACCAACTCTATCTTATTAAACTGATGAACCCTGAGAAGTCCTTTTGTTTCTTTGCCATAAGAACCGGCTTCTCTTCTAAAACAAGGCGTATAGGCGGTATAATATATAGGAAGTTTATCTTCTTTTATAACTTCATTTCTATAAATATTGGTTATAGGCACTTCGGCGGTAGGAATTAAAAAATAATCGTCGTCCTTCAACCGATACATATCTTCTTCGAGCTTCGGCAACTGGCCGGTGGCAGTCATAGAAGCCCTGTTGGCCAAGGCCGGCGGCCAGATTTCCATATATCCATGCTTTTTGGTGTGCAGCTCAAGCATAAAATTAATTAAAGCCCTCACGAGCTTCGCCCCATCGCCCTTAAAGAGTGGGAAATTGGAGCCAACTATTTTGCTGGCTCGAGGAAAATCTATTATATCCAGCATCTCGCCTAGTTCAATGTGGGTACGGGGTTTAAAATCAAATTTTCTTTCCTTGCCCCATTCTCTTATTAGCTTGTTTGCCTTTGGACCAAGTCCTATGGGAACAGATGAATGGGGTATATTTGGGATTTCAAGGAGCATTTTTGCCAATTTTTTATTACTTTCCCCCACTTTTACCTCAAATTCCTTGATTTTTTGGGATAGCTCCTTTACAGAGTTTATCTTGTCATCTGCTGGCTTTGAGACTTTTTTGAGAGCAGCTATTTCTTCGGTGATTTTGTTCTTTTTATGTTTTAATCCCTCAGCTTCCTGCAAAAGTGCCCTGCGTTCTTTGTCTAACTCCAGAAAAATATCAAGATTCAAATCTGTTTTTCTGTTCTTGAGCGCCTTTTCTACTAAACCTACATTTTCTCTAATAAATTTCAGATCCAACATCTAAGCCTCGCTATTATTCGGTTAAGTCCATAGCCCACAGCTTGGCTTTTCTATGGACTATTGACTGTTGACTGTGGACTAATTTATCCCTTCAGGACTCCTAACGGCCTCATCCGGCAAACTTTTTTAGATATCCCGGCATTGTGGACTACATGGACAACTTCATTGACATTTTTATAAGCCTGGGGGGCTTCTTCTGCTAAAGTCTCTCTTCCTCTAGAGCACACAAAAATTCCCTTTTGCTCTAATTCTTTGGCAATAGAGCGGCCTTTAAGACTCCTGACTGCTGCTGAACGCGACATCACGCGTCCTGCGCCATGGCAGGTTGAATAAAAAGTCTCTGCTGCTTTCTTGGTGCCCACTAAAAGATAAGAATTTCTGCCCATATCGCCAGGGATAATCACCGGCTGCCCCACTGACCTATATTTTTCAGGAAGTTCTTTATGTCCGGGGGGAAAGGCGCGTGTTGCTCCTTTGCGATGGACACACAGGGTTTTCTCTTTGCCGTCAACTATATGTTTTTCGAGCTTGGCAATATTGTGAGCAACATCATAAACCAAATCCATGCCTAAGTCTCTGGGGCCTAGATTAAAAAACTTCTGAAAAACCCGCCTGGTAAGCTCCATTAATATCTGCCGGTTACACCAAGCATAATTAGCCGCACAGCGCATAGCTCCGAGATAGGCCTGTCCTTCAGAAGAATTTACCGGCGCACAAGCAAGTTGTCTGTCCGGCACACTAATGCCGTATTTGTCCAGGCAACAGATCATCCCCTTGGCATAATCGTCACATATCTGATAGCCAAAACCCCGGGAGCCGGTATGAATCATTATTGTAATCTGCCCCGGGTATAAATTAAAAACCGTTGCCGCCTTTTCGTCGTATATCTGGTCGATAACCTGCACTTCTACGAAATGATTGCCTGAACCTAATGTGCCTGGCTGCCGCTCGCCCCGCTCATAAGCGCGGGCAGATACCTTTTCCGGATCTGCTCCATCAATCGCACCGTGCTCTTCGGTATATTCTAAGTCTTCATTTCTTCCGTACTCATGCTCTACTGCCCACTTAGCGCCACTAACAAGAAGTCTTTTTTCTTCCTGGCCGCTAACGCGAATTTTTCCCTTAGAACCGACACCGGCGGGAATATTATTAAAGAGCGCATAAACTAAATCACGCATCTTTGCTTTGACATCTTTCTCGGTTAGATTTGTCCGCATGAGACGGACGCCGCAATTAATGTCATACCCAACTCCACCGGGCGAAATAACTCCGCCTTTTTCTACATCTGTTGCAGCTACAGCGCCTATGCAAAAGCCGTATCCCCAGTGTATATCCGGCATAGCCATGGAATACTTAACAATGCCCGGCAAGTTAGCAACATCAGCCACCTGCTCAAGCGCTCTATCGCGCTTGATGTCTGCAAGAAGTTTTTCATCGGCATAAATTAACCCGTCTACCCGCATGCCACGTTTATATTCTTTGGGCAAACGCCAGCGATTATCATCTACTTTCTCAAGCGGGCCCTTCCACTCTTCCTTCATGTTTTATCTCCAAAGATTTTCCGGCTTCTTTATTGTTCCCCGTCATTCGCTTTTCCTCTAATTATCGCCAGGATAAGCGCCAGGACAAAAATGAATACCCCGCTTCCAATTAAATATTGAGAAATGCGTACAATGTCCATACTATACCCCTGTCAACATTAAATGTCGAAAATAATCCTGCCAACCCACAAAGAATTCTCTTGTTCTACTTTGAGTTGATGATAAGTAACTGCTTTGATTTCTGTCTTAAGGCGGTGCTTTTTAGGGTTTATTTTTTCTCCGTAACAGGTGGCCATTAACCTTGTCTCGTTAAAATGCTGAAAAAAAAATTCTTTTAAAAGAATTTTTTTTGTTTCTGCCTGATAAAGCAATTCTCTTAGCCACGCCACCAATAGCTCTTCTATGTTTTTGGCTTCGACTTCCATATCGATGGAGTCCCGAAGCTTTATGTTTTTGAGACTGACCATTATATCAAACATGCCCAGGGCTGCATTTTTAAACATTTCTTCTTTTGTCTTTCCGTAAGCTTTAATGCCGGTATCGGCTGTATGCTCTATTGGTTCAAATTTTTCATGTCTCATTCTTTTGCCCCAATCTTAATAGATAGATTATGATGTTTGTGTTTTGTGGTTTTCGTCGGTCTCTTCTTCGTCTGTTTTTTCCGCTACCTTTGCTATAGAAACTACTCTATCCTTGCTTTTAAGAGATATAAACCTAACTCCTTGAGTATTTCTTCCTATGGTTCTTACGTCTTTTACCGGGCAGCGAACCACCATGCCGGCCTGGGTTATAATTATAGTTTCATCTTTATCGGCAACACTTTTTACTCCTACTACCCGCCCGTTTCTATCTGTGGTTTTTATGTTTATAACACCCCTGCCTCCCCTTGATTGGATGCGATATTCTTCAAAAGCGGTGCGCTTGCCAAATCCTTTTTCAGTGACCGAGAGAAGCGTGCATTTAGGTTTAACTATTTCCATGCCTATAACTTCGTCTTTTTTGCCCAGGTTTATCCCCTTGACTCCTGCAGCGCCCCTGCCCATGCTGCGGACCTGCGAATCTTTGAATCTAATAGCCTTGCCTTCTTTGGTAGCCAATAGTATTTCTTGATTGCCATCGGTTAGCGCACAACCTATGAGTCCGTCATCCGGGCGAAGCTTAATGGCCACAATGCCTCCCTTTCTCGGATGGCTGTAATTATCCAGCCTTGTCTTTTTAATTACCCCTTTTTTGGTGGCCATAACTAAAAAATAGCTTTCATTGAATTCTTTAACCGGAATAAATGAGGTTATGGCTTCATCGCTGGATATGTTTATCAGGTTTACAACGGCTTTTCCTCTGGCTGTCCGCCCCACCTGGGGAATCTCGTGCACTTTAAGCCAATAAACCTTCCCTTTGTCGGTAAAGAAAAGCATGTAGTCGTGGGTGCTGGCAATAAATAAATCTTCAATAAAATCTTCTTCTCTTACAGTAGCAGCTATTACACCCTTGCCTCCGCGATGCTGTCTTTTGTAAGAACTGACGGGCAATCGCTTGACATATCCGGAATGACTGATAGTTATTACCACATCTTCCTGGGTTATTAAGTCTTCGATTTCAAAATCGGTAATTTCGCCAATAATTTCTGTTTTTCTGTCATCGCCAAATTTCTTTTTCATCTCCAATGCTTCTTCTTTTATAATAGCGAGTATTTTTTTAGGATCTTTAAGAATTGATTGATAAAGTTCTATCTTTTTAATCAACTCCAGGTATTCTTTGTCAATTTTTTCCCGTTCAAGCGAGGTCAGGCGTTGAAGCTGCATCTCGAGAATGGCCTGTGCTTGAATTTCACTTAATTTGAATTTTTTCACCAGGGCTTCTCTGGCAAGCTTGGGTGTTTTTGAACGCTTTATAGTGTTTACCACTGCGTCGAGGTTGCTCAAGGCAATTTTCAATCCTTCTAAAATATGAGCTCTTTCCCGGGCTTTCTTCAGCTCAAATTTAAGGCGACGCGTAATTATAAGACGGCGATGTTCGATATAATGCTCCAATGTCTGCTTTAAATTTAATAGCTGCGGCCTCCCATCAACCAAAGCCAGCATAATTACCCCAAAGGTGCCCTCAAGTTGAGTGTGCTTATAAAGTTTATTTAAAACAACTTGCGGTTCCGTGCCCTTTTTCAGGTCAACAACAATTCTAATACCGTCTTTGTCGGATTCATCACGCAGGTCTGATATGCCTTCTATTCTTTTTGTTGTAACCAGGTTAGCAATTTGCTCCATGATGCTGGCTTTGTTTGCTTGATAAGGAATATCATTTATAATTATGCTTTCTTTGCCGCTTTTTTGCGGTTGAATGCCGGCCCTTGCTCGCAGCTTAAGCAGGCCTTTGCCTGTTTCATAAGCCGCCTTAATTCCTTCGCGGCCGCAGATAGTGCTGCCGGTCGGAAAATCAGGTCCTTTTATGTATCTCATTAAATCTTTTATGGTGGCCTGCGGCTGGTCTATTAAACAGATAATAGCTTCAAGCGTCTCGCTAATATTATGTGGGGGGATATTAGTTGTCATACCAACCGCAATTCCGCTTGAGCCGTTAATTAAAAGGTTTGGCAAGGTGGCGGGTAAAATTGTGGGCTCTGTGAGAGTGGCATCAAAGTTGGGAATAAATTGGACGGTATCTTTTTCTATATCTTTAAGCATGTAATCGGTAATAGCGGCGTGTCTGGCCTCGGTGTATCTCATGGCAGCCGGAGCATCTCCGTCAACCGAGCCAAAATTTCCCTGCCCATCCACCAGGGGATAGCGCAAAGAAAATTCCTGAACCATTCTCGCCATGGCATCATAGATGGCCACGTCACCGTGAGGATGATATTTGCCAAGGGTTTCGCCAACTATGCGAGCACATTTCTTGTAGGACTTGCTGTGATCGAGGTTTAGTTCTTTCATGGCATAAAGAATTCTTCTGTGGACAGGCTTAAGGCCGTCTCTGATATCAGGCAATGCCCGTCCCACAATTACACTCATGGCGTAATCAATATAAGAATTCTTCATTTCGTCTTCAATATAAATGGGTATTATCTTTTCATTTCTGGTATACATAAAATGCTCCGCATTTAGTCCATAGACCATAGTCCATAGATTTTTTTATCTGTCGACTGTGGACTAATTCGTGGACTGTCGACCATGGATTAGATATCAAGGTTTCTAACCTCTTTGGCGTGGCTTTCTATAAACTCGCGTCTCGGCCCAACGGCATCGCCCATTAAAATAGTAAATACCTCATCGGCCTTAACCATATCTTCAAGCGCAACACTCAAGAGGGTGCGCCTGTCAGGATCCATGGTTGTTTCCCAAAGCTGCTCTGGGTTCATTTCTCCCAGGCCCTTATACCGCTGGATGGTCATTCCTCTTCTGCCCTGTTCTCTTGTGTACACAAGAAGTTGGCGCAGACTAAATATGTCTACAAAATTACCTTGTTCGTCCTTAATTCTAAGTAGTGGTTTTTGAGAAATTGGTTCTTTTTTGCCTTGTTTCTTTTTTGTCGGTTGACTTCTTTCGTGTCTGGGTTTTTTGGCAGCGTGGTCGTAGTGTTCTATACTAAATCCCAGTTTTTCTATTTTTTCTATAATTTCTTGTATTTCCTCGGCTTCAAAAAATTCGGTTAACTCCAAGCCTGTTTCTTTTCCCGGGTTCTGAGTTTCTCCGTCTTTAATCTCTATCTCTTTGCCTATTTTTTTCTCCTGTTTTTTAACAAAGCTGGCCAATTCTTTGTCTTTATAGAAAAATAGGTCTTTTCCCTCCACTTTTGCCTTGCAAATGGGTAGTTTTTTGGTCTTTGGGTCTCTTTTTGAGACATAATCTATAAAGTTTACTCCCTTTCGCATAATAGCCAGAGAAAGGCTTTCTATCTCGACAAGCAATTGCAACAAGGCCTTAAGCTGCTTGTCTGGATAGCTCTTGTCGCCTTTAAATAGAATTGTTCCTTCAGTGCCAAGATCAAGTAAAAGTTTATTCATTTCATCTTCGGTTTCTATGTATTCTTCTCTTTTGCCCCTTTTAATTTTATAAAGTGGCGGTTGAGCTATATAGACAAAATTTTTCTCAACCAGTTCTTTCATTTGGCGATAAAACAAAGTTAGTAAGAGCGTGCGTATGTGCGCTCCGTCGACATCAGCATCACACATGATAATTATTTTATGATAGCGTAACTTGGACATATTAAAAGTATCTCCTATGCCAGTGCCCAGGGCAGTAATAATTGTTCTTATTTCGTTGTTGTTTAATATCTTATGTGGGTTGGCTTTTTCCACATTTAAAATTTTGCCCTTCAAGGGCAAAATAGCCTGAAACCGCCTGTCTCTGCCTTGTTTGGCTGAGCCGCCGGCCGAATCGCCTTCCACAAGATAAAGCTCGCACAGGGAGGGGTCTTTTTCTGAACAGTCGGCTAACTTGCCTGGTAAAGAGGCTGATTCCAACGCCCCTTTACGACGAACCAACTCTCTTGCTTTTTTGGCTGCCTCTCTGGCCCTGGCAGCTTGAAGAGATTTTCCCAGGATTTTATTGGCAACGGTAGGGTTCTCTTCAAAAAAAGCACCCAAAGAATCATTTACCACTGAGGCTACAACGCCCTCAACCTCGCTATTCCCCAGCTTGGTTTTGGTCTGACCCTCAAATTGAGGGTTGGGAAGTTTAACGCTAACGACCACCGCTAGCCCTTCTCGTATGTCCTCACCCGTAATAGAGGCATCTGCGCCCTTAAGAATGTTTTTGTTTTTGGCATATTGATTGGCGCACCTTGTAAGGGCGGATTTAAAACCGCTTAGGTGAGTACCGCCTTCTATGGTGTTTATATTGTTGGCAAAACTAAAAATGTTTTCAATAAAGCTATCATTATATTGAATGGCAATTTCAATAAAAATATTTTCTTTTTCTTTCTCAAAATAAATTACTTTTTTATGTAATGTATTTTTATTGCGGTTTATGTGTTCAACAAAAGATTTTATTCCTCCAATAAACTTAAAATTATCTTCTTTGTTAGTGTGCTCGTCTTTTATGCTGATAGCTACGCCTTTATTTAAAAAAGCCAGTTCTCTTAGCCTGTTCGAGAGAGTGTCGTAACTAAAACTTACTAATTCAAAAATTTCCTTGTCGGGCTTAAAGGTAATCTTGGTGCCGGTCTTCTTGCTTTTTCCTATGGCAGTAACCTTGGAAACAGGTTTTCCTTTTTTATACTTTTGGTGATACACCTTGCCGTCCCTTCTGGTTTCTACTTCAAGGCGGTCAGCGAGGGCATTTACCACAGAAACACCTACGCCGTGTAGTCCACCTGATACCTTGTAGACACGATGGTCAAATTTGCCTCCGGCGTGTAGGGTGGTCATTACTACTTCAAGAGCGGGTTTCTTCTGTGTTTTATGTATATCTACCGGTATTCCACGCCCATCATCCTCAACGGTAACGCTGTTGTCGGAATGAATACTCACGCTTATGTTTTTGCAATAACCGGCCATTGCTTCATCGATAGAGTTGTCGACCACTTCATATACCATGTGGTGTAAACCGCGTTTTGAGGTGTCACCAATATACATGGCTGGTCTAAGCCTAACAGCCTCCACTCCTTCTAAAACCTGAATGGTGCGGGCGTCGTATTTGTCTGTCTTTGCCTGGATAGGCGCGTCTTTAGTACTCGATGTTTGTGGGCCAATTTTTTTGGAAGACCCTTCTTTTGTTGTTTCTTTTTTTTTGTCCTTTTCCATTTTTATTCTATACTCCCCACTCTAAACAAAAGTTCTTCTATTTTGTTTTTTATTTGCCCTTGTCGAATTATTCTTAATAATTTCTCCTTGTGCTTGTGTGCCTCATATAACCAAATAGGGCTATCGACGCGTATTATTAATTTTTCTTTAATTTTTCCTTGCACCCTCATATGGCCCATAAGTTTTTTTGGAGCAGCTTTTTTAAGAATGTTGTTTATTAATTCTATGTCCGTCTTTTTTGAAGCTTCTAAGTCACTGATTACCTTTTTTAAAATTTCACCAATAACTACGGGTTTTTTCTTTCTATAAAAAGTTTTATTTTTCATTCTATTTGCATTGGTAGAACCACATAGATATATTCCGTGCCAATGCGTATCACGCCGGGTTTTTCGCTTGAAGTAAGTTCTAGTTCTATGGTTTTTTCATCAATGTTTTTTAGGGCGTCGCTTAAATAAGCGGGGTTAAAACCAACCGAAATTTCTTTGCCTTGGTATTTTTCTAATAACTCAACTACATCCCGGCCCTGTCCAATTTCCGGCGTGTTTTTTAAGACAATAATTTTATCTTTAAATAATTCCAGTTTTATTGATGGGGAGTCTTGGGTGGTTAGAATGTTTATTCTTTTTATAGCTTCAAGTAATCTATTTCTATCGACTTTTATTTTTTCTTTAGCTTCCCCCGGCACAACTTGTGTGTAGTTTGGAAACTCCCCCTCAATTACCCGTGAGACAATCGTTATATCTTCTAAATTAAAACATATTTGGTTTTTTCCAAACAAAATCTCTATTTCCCCCTCATCTTGCAAAATTCTATTTAGTTCATTTATGGTTTTAGCCGGTATAATAGCTTTTTTTATTAGAGTGCCTGGTGTATCCATTTTTGTTTTGACAATTGCGAGTCGCCTGCCATCAGTTGCTACTAATTCTAAAAATTCATTTCTTATATTAAAAAAGATACCGTTTAATACATATCTTGTCTCATCATGGCTCATAGCAAAAGAAGTGCGTTTTAACATTTTTTTAAATATATTCTGATTTATTACCAACCTCTCGTTTTTTGAAAGTTGTGGTGGAGTTGGAAATTCGTCTTTTGGTAAACCCATTATTTTAAAAAAACAAGGGGTGGTTTCTATTATTACCTGATTATTCTTTCTTACTTCCAATAATACTTCTCCGGGGGGTAATTCCCTAATAATATCGGTAAATTTCTTAGCCGGGATGGTTATTGAGCCTTCTTCTTCAATGTTTGCTGGAATTCGAACCAATATACCCATATCAAGATCTGTGGCTATAATTTTAACCTTGTTTTTTTCTGTTTCAAGTAAAAAGTTTGATAAAATGGGTAAAGCGGTTCTGCTGCTGATAACATCTTGTGCAATTTGAGTTCCCCTTAATAAATCATTTTTTAAAAATTTAATTTTCATCTATTTAATCCTCATTGTTTTAATATTGGTTTAAATATAAAAGTTAATAATTAGTATAATACTTATATATTAGAGTATTAAAATAGTCGTAGTAGAAGTCATGCTTGTTGATATGTTAGGAATTAAGTATCATTTTATGAAACATAGAGTAATGTAAAAACAAACAGCTGGATAAGTGGTTGTGTTTATCCACATAATCAAAAAACCTTAGTAGGAGATATAATTATTTTGCCCAATATCCTTAGATATCAACAGGTTATCCACAGGGATAGACCTTACCAATCCTTTAAGGGAAGGGTCTAATTCACAGGAATAGACCCTACCAACCCTTTAAGGGAAAGGTCTAATCCACAGGATAGGCCTTACTAATTCCTTTAAAGGAAGGGCCTAATCCACAAAGAACACCCATAAACCACAATTAGGGGTTTTTAATCTTTGCAATTAAATGATTTAACAAGCTTTGTGTGCTTGGGTTTGTTTTAAGCGCTTGTTGTATTTTTTCACAAGCATGCAAGACGGTCGAGTGATCCCGGCCCCCAAAAGCCTCTCCTATTTTGGGGAGCGAAAAATCTGTTAAGTTGCGAGTCAAATACATAGCAATTTGCCTTGGATGTGCTATGGCTCTGGTGCGCCTTTTGGTGGTCATATCAGAAAGGCGTATATCAAAATAGCCGGCCACTTCTTTTTGAATCAGATCAATAGTGATTCTTTTTTCCTGTTCTTGCAAGAGAGCTTCTTTTAAAACCTCTTTCGCTAAATCAACACTTATCTCTTTTCCCATTAAAAGTGAATAAGCCACAACCCTTATTAGAGCGCCTTCAAGCTCTCTAATGTTCGATTTTATTTTATTAGCAATAAAGAAAGTGACATCATTGGGAACGCCCACCACCTCTTTTTCTGCTTTTTTTCGCAGGATAGCGATACGCGTTTCTAAATCCGGCGGCTGAACATCGGTTATAAGCCCGCATTCAAAACGAGAAACAAGCCGCTCTTCCAATTTTGGAATTTCTTTCGGGGGTCGATC
>DAOVKU010000115.1 GCA_030631665.1 Candidatus Omnitrophota bacterium | reverse complement strand
TGCTAATGGTATTTGCGATGACTTACTTAGCTGTATATGTGTTGCTACCAGGGCCAAGATTGTCCTTTGTCCGGCCATGAATGAAAATATGTACAAACACAAGGCGGTCCAGGGCAATATTAGAAAAATTAAAGAGTTAGGCGTAATAATTGTTGGTCCTGTAAAAGGAAGACTGGCCTCAGGTGATATAGGCATAGGGCGCATGGTAGAAGTTGAGGATATTGCCAGGGTTACAAAAAGAAGCCTTAAGTGAAGAAAAGTAAAATTAAAATTCTTATCAGTGCAGGCCCTACCCGCGAAGCCATCGACCCAGTCAGATTTATTTCTAATTATTCTACAGGTACGTTTGGATTTGAGATAGCTCGCCAGGCAAAAAGAAGAGGTCACCAAGTTACTTTAGTTAGCGGGGTTACTTGCCTCAAGGGGCCGGTAGGAGTTAAGATAAGGAAAGTAGGAACCGCCCTTGAAATGCAAAAAGCCATTTGCGAAGAGATTAAAGACAACAATTGTCTTATTATGAATGCAGCTGTCTGTGATTACAGGCCTTTGAAATTTTTTAAAAGAAAGATAAAAAAAAGTAAGAAAGCTTTTAACATAAAACTTATAGAAAATCCCGATATTCTTAAAGGGCTGGGTAGATTTAAGGAAAATAGATTATTAGTAGGGTTTGCTGTTGAAACGGAGAATGTACTTAAAGGCGGTCTTGCTAAATTAAAGGAAAAAAATCTGGATTTGATTGTTGCTGCTAAAATTAGCAAATTCCACTCTCCCTTTGGTTCGGCCA
This sequence comes from Candidatus Omnitrophota bacterium, assembly GCA_030631665.1. GTDB lineage: Bacteria > Omnitrophota > Gorgyraeia > DAOVKU01 > DAOVKU01 > DAOVKU01. The sequence goes on along the minus strand of DAOVKU010000115.1, from coordinate 2,853 downwards.
AAATAAGCGCTTATATCATAGAAAAACAAGGTAAATACCAGAAAATAACCAATGCCACAAAACCGGAATTTTCCCGAAAGCTGCTTGACAGAGTAGAGGGGCTGTGGTATACTATTTTTCAAAGTAAACAAGGAAGATGAGGAAATATTTGTGAAAAATTTTTTATCGAAACAGAATGCAGCAAAAGGTTTTACGTTAATAGAACTTTTAGTTGTTATTTCAATTATTTTGATGTTGGCAGGGCTGCTTTTGCCCACTGTGGCCGGCATGAGAGAAAGAGGGAGAAGAGTAACCTGTGCAAATAATTTAAAGCAAATAGGCACAGCCCTGCATATGTATGCCACGGATTATCGCGAACAGCTTCCCGAGGACCTTTCCGCATTATACCCGGATTATGCTGACGATGAAGGTATTTTTGATTGTCCTTCGACATCCACCATTGGCACTGCTTCCAGCCCCGATTACGATTATATTTCCGGAAAATCGCTCGTCGATAATTCTACCGATCCGATAGTTACTGACAAAGCAGACAATCACAAGGGCAAGGGAGGAAATGTTCTCTATATAGGCGGTCATGTAAAGTGGCTACCCGGCACAGGTGGCAGCTGGACGCCTCCCACAGAATAAATTGCTTAGTGTAAATGATGAAGAGGCCGAGATAAATTTTTTAAAGCACTTAGAAATTTTCTAAGTGCTTTTTGCTTATTCTTTTTATCCGTCTGGATAATTTTTTTATTTTGGGGAAATAGACGCGTTGCAATTGTTGTTTTTAAGAATTATTTATTTGTTATTAATATCTAAAGGTTTAACTGATAATTGTAGTTGATGAAAGGATATTTTTGGCGGCGTAGCCAAGTGGTAAGGCGGGAGTCTGCAAAACTCTCATGCGTCGGTTCAATTCCGACCGCCGCCTCCAAATTCAGAAATCAGCTTTTTTTGCTGAAAACAATTGATTGCCGGGATGGCGGAATTTGGTATACGCGACGGACTTAAAATCCGTTGGAGCTTAGCTTCGTGAGGGTTCAAGTCCCTCTCCCGGCACCAACAAAAACAGAAAACAGAAAACAGGAAGCGGTAGTTAGGTATTAAGGAAACAGCATTACCATATCCTGACTATCCCGAATGTAGCAGTTCAAGTAGTTATGCATCGGGACCCCGAAGAAAAACTTTTAAAATCTCTTCATTCGGGGCTAACGACTTAAAAATATGGGCGGTTAGCTCAGTTGGTTAGAGTGCTTGCTTGACATGCAAGAAGTCATAGGTTCAAGTCCTATACCGCCCACCATTTAATAGCAGTTAGGGATTAGTAGATAGAAATTAGGTTGGTTAGATTATGGAGAAAGATAAAGATTTACAAGTATTAAGGCATAGCACCTCTCATGTAATGGCTCAGGCTGTGAAAAATCTTTTTCCGGAAGCTAAACTTGCTATCGGCCCGGCTATAGAGAATGGGTTTTATTACGATTTTGATTTAAAGAGGAGTTTAACCGAAAGCGACCTAAAACGCATAGAAGAAGAGATGCAAAAAATAATAAAGGCAGACTTAAAATTCGAGAAACAGATATTGCCGAAAAAAGAAGCGCTCGCTTTATTTAAAAAATTCAACGAACCTTACAAAATAGAATTGATAGAAGAAATAAAAGATAAAACAGTCAGTATATATCGTCAGGGGGAATTTGTTGATTTATGCAGAGGTCCTCACTTAAATTCAGCAGGCCAAATTTCGGCTTTCAAATTATTGAGTGTAGCAGGGGCTTATTGGAGAGGAAATGAAGACAATAAGATGCTTCAGCGTATTTATGGAACGGCTTATTTTTCCCGGGAAAAACTAAATGACTATTTAAATTTGATTGAAGAGATTAAAAAAAGAGACCACCGCATATTAGGCGCAAGTCTTGATTTGTTCAGTTTTCATGAAGAAATTGGTGCCGGATTGGTGCTTTATCATCCAAAGGGAGCTGTGTTACGGACCATTATCGAAGATTTTTTAAAAAAAGAACATGTAAAAAGGGATTATCAGCTTGTTATAAGTCCCCACATTATGAAATCCGACATCTGGCAGCATTCAGGTCATTACGATTTTTATAAAGAGCATATGTATATTTTTAAAGTTGAAAATCAGGAATATGCTATAAAGCCCATGAATTGTCCGGGACATATGTTGATTTATGCCAATAAAATGCGTAGTTATAAAAATTTACCACTTCGTTATTTTGAACTGGGAACGGTTTATAGACATGAAAAGAGCGGAGTCTTGCATGGACTTTTGCGTGTAAGAGGTTTTACTCAGGATGATGCCCATATTTTCTGCTTGCCCGAACAACTGGAAGAAGAAATTTCGAATATTATAGATTTCATAATGGAAGTTATGAATACTTTTGGTTTCAAAGAAATGGAAGTTAGTTTAAGCACCCAGCCTGAAAAATTTATTGGCAGCCCGGAATCTTGGCAGCAAGCTACAGATGCTTTAAAAAATGTTCTCAAAACAAAAAAAATTCCCCTTATTGTACATGAAGGAGAGGGTGCTTTTTATGGCCCAAAGATTGATATAGAGCTTAAGGATGCTTTGGGGCGCCGTTGGCAATGCGCAACTATTCAATGTGATTTTGCCCTGCCCGAGAAATTTAATTTATACTACATTGATAGTTCGGGCAATCGCCAGAGACCGGTTATGCTGCATCGTGTAATTGTAGGCAGCCTGGAACGTTTTATAGGTTGCCTTATAGAGCATTTCGGTGGAGCTTTTCCTATCTGGCTTTCTCCTGTTCAAGTCAAAATAATTCCAGTTTCCAAAAAACAACAATCATGGCCTTTGTCTGTTTTGAATAAATTAAAGGAGAACGATATCAGAAC
>DAOVKU010000087.1 GCA_030631665.1 Candidatus Omnitrophota bacterium | reverse complement strand
CTAATTCCTGAGTTATAATATCACAAAAGACACAACGGCCGCGATAATCAAAATATTGCCTTGCTCCTTTAAGTTCTTCTTTGACCCTCTTTGGAACAATGGGTAACGCTATCAATTGAGAATGTGGATGCTCTAAAGATGCACCCGCATCCCTGCCATAATTTCTAAAGATGATGATGTATTTGAAACGATTATCACCCTGCAAGTCTACATATCTTTGATAATAGGCCTTAATCACCAACTCGATATGCGCAGAATCTAAATCACAAATTTCTTTATAATGATCCGGTGTTTCAATTATGACTTCATGGGCGCCGATACCATTCATCATGTCATAAATACCTATACCTTGTTTATCAAGATTACCTTCAATTCTCAAAGCCGGGAATTTATTAGATACAACTCTGACCTGCCATCCTGGTGTATTAGGGTGAGTGCCATGATTGCGAAAGGCAAAAATTTCAGGAGGGGTCATACCTTCGTGGCCTTCACAAAATGGACACATTCCGCCCTTTTTTATGTGTTTTCTGACGATGAATTTACAAGGGTCCCTACCTTCCTCAGGCGCGATTATTATCCAGCGGCCGGTTATGGGGTCTTTTCTTAATTGTCCCATTTTAGATTTTTGCCTCTCTTAAATATTTAGCGGCTTCTTCCGGCGGTGTGGGATTAATATAAAAACCCGTCCCCCATTCAAAACCGGCTATTCCGGTTAATCTGGGCATAATTTCAATATGCCAATGGTAATCTTCGGTTATGGTCTTCCAGTAGCCTGCTTTGGCTTTAGCTCTTCTAAATGGCGCAGTATGTAAAACATAATTATAAGGCGGGTCATCAAGTACTTTTCTCAGGCGCAGAAATACCTCTTTTAGAATTTTAGAAAGAGCCGGTATCTGTTCTTCTTTTAAATTTTCAAAATCGCAACTATGGGCTAAGGGTAAAATCCAGGTCTCAAAGGGAAATCTGGAAGCAAAAGGACAAAAAGCTACAAATCCATCTACTTCAGCAACAATCCTCTGCCGATTATCAAGTTCCTGCCTGATGATATCGCAATATATGCAACGCTCTTTATACTCAAAATACAACCTTGAACCATTTAGCTCCTCTTTGACCCTTTTGGGATTTACTGGGGTAGCTATCAACTGGGAGTGCGTATGAGTAATAGAACTCGCCCCGGCTGCCCGACCATAGTTTTTGAAAAGCATAACATATTTAAAATTCTCATCTTTTTTTAAATCCATTATTCTATTAATATAAGCTTTAATCACTAAATTTATATTATCTTGTTCTAAATCGCTAAAATGGGTAACGTGTTTGGGGCTTTCTATAATAATTTCATGGGCACCGATGCTGTTCATTACATCATAAATACCGACCGCCTTCCTGCCTAAATCTCTTCCTATTCTTAGAACAAGGTGCTTGGAAGGAACAACTCGAATCTGCCAACCCGGTTTGTCTTTCCCGGTTCCATCTTTACGAAAAGCAAAGATTTCAGGAGGAGTCATATTTTCATTGCCTTCACAAAATGGACAAGGCGTAGGCCCTGCGTCTTTGTGGCTAACAACAAAATCTTTCGGCCTTTTGGCTCTTTCAGTCGAAATAATTATCCATCTGCCTATAATAGGGTCTTTTCTTAATTGCGGCATTATTTTTCCTTAAAAGGGGACAGGCGCCTTTTTTAATATTTTATCAAAGTAAAAATGTCCAAGTCTTTATTTTTCTCTCTGCCTTTTAAAAATGTCAGTTCTATTAAAAAACCGATGCCTACTATCTCGGCACATGTCTTCTTAACCAAATCTATAACAGCACCCAGGGTACCTCCGGTGGCAAGAAGGTCATCTATAATTAAAACTCGGGCTTCTTTGTTTATGGCATCCTGGTGCATTTCCAGAGTATCCTGCCCATACTCAAGCTCATAGCTCGCTGAATATGTCTGATGAGGAAGCTTGCCTTTTTTTCGCACAGGAACAAAAGATGCCCCCAATTTATAAGCTATTACCGAGCCCAAGATAAAACCTCTTGATTCAATGCTCACTACTGCATCGATATTTTTATCCTTAAAATGCTCACAAAGTTGGTCAACCGCCTTTTTAAAAAGGACGGGGTTTTGAAGAAGCGGCGTTATATCTTTAAAAATTATGCCTTTCTTCGGAAAATCAGGGATATCCCTTATCGCTTTCTTTAAATCTTCCATTTTTTCTCTCTCTCCTAAATGAGACCATAATTTACGTGACTGTTAAGGAACGTAAATTATATGGTCGAATTTATCCCGAAGCTTAAGGTAAAATTATCACAGAGAATTTTACCTTGTTTAAGCAAGGGGATTCATCAATGAGCCCACAACTTACAGAACCTTAGTTCACCCAAACTTATCTCCTTCTTTCATGCCATTGCCCCTGGCGAAATCACAAACCGACATTTCTCTTTTTCCTTCCGGCTTCACTTTTTTTACTATCAAAATCCCATCACCTGTTGATATTTTTATATATTCTCCGGCGATTTCTATTATTTGAGAAGCAGGACAATTCGCTTTTTTCTCTTCGTAATCACTCATCAGCAACTCAATTCTTTTATTTTTAAAAAACGTAAAAGCAACCGGCCAATTAAGCATGCCTCTTATTGTGTTGTGTAAATTTAGAGCCGGAAGATTAAAATCTATGCGAGCATTTTCCTTTTTTAACTTGGGTGCAAAACTGACTTTTTTCTCTTCTTGAGCCTTAAAGGTAATTTTACCGCTCTCCATTAAAGAAAGCGTTTTGACCACAGCCTGTGCCCCTTTTTGAGAAAGTCGCTCGCCAAGAGAAAAAATAGTATCTTCTCTTAAAATTTCCTCTTCTTGCTGATAAATAATGGGGCCTGCATCCATTTTTTTTATCATTTTTATAACCGAGATGCCTGTTTTTTGCTCACCATTAATTATGGCCCAGTTAATAGGAGCCGCCCCTCTATACTCCGGCAATAAAGAGGGGTGGAGATTTATAGCAAAAAAATGAGGTATTCCAAGAATATCTTCACCTAAAATACAACCATAGGAAACAACCGCAAAAGCATCGGCTTTAAGCTCCCTTAAAGTATTAACAAATGCCTTATCCTTATTGGGATTTTGGGGTTGAAGAATATAAAAGCTCTTTTCTAAGCATAAGTCTTTTATCTTTGTTTGGCGCAGCTTTAACCCCCGCCCGGCCTTTTTATCCGTAGCAGTTACAACTGCCAGAATCTGATGGTGCGCCTCTGTTATAGCTTTTAAGCAGGGAACTGCAAATTGTGAAGAACCAAAAAAAACTATTTTCATTATTGATTAAATGATTAATTGGTAAATATGGGCTTCATCTTAACACAAAGCACCTCTTAAATCAAGTGCAACTGTGCGAGGTTAAACCTCGCACAGCGAAGCATCGCACAGCGGAAAACCATCGCACGGTAGAGCTCTATTTTCTATAATCTGCCTTGAGAAGTCAAATTACATTTGACAATTACGTTTTTATTAAGTTATAATTGATTAGTAGTCGGAATTTAGGATTTAGGAAAAGCAAAAAAGAAAAAACGCAAAAATAGCAACTAAAGCTTATATTTAGAAAATTTTAGTAGTTATAAGTTTATGCAGCCCAAGGAGAAAGTCTATGAATCAGAGCGAATCAGAAATTTCTAAAAATATAAAAGAACTTTACCAAAAAGGCCTTGAGGCATTTAAAAAAGAAAATTTTGGCTATGCAGTAGAATTGTTTGAGCAAGTTCTACTTTATAAACCAGACCATATAAAAGCCAGGCATTATTTAAGACTTTCCGAAAGAGCCAGATTGAAAAAAAATCCTTCTTCTTCCGTAGCTTCTTTTTTTCAAAAATTGTCATCGAGTTTAATTACCGCCAAAACCCAGCTTTCCGGCTCTAAAGGCAAGGCTGAAGAAACTATCAAACAGTACGAAAAAGCCCTGCGAGTTAACCCAAATAACGAAAAAGCCCTGCAAAATTTAGCCTCCTGTCTCATAAGTTCAGATATGATAGAAGCTGCTATTGAAACATTAGAGGAAATTCGCGACGTCAACCCTAATAATGCCGCAGCTCTCAGAAAATTAGGCAATTTGTATTTAAAAAAAGAAAATTATCTAGAAGCGCAGAAGTGTTTTGAAAGAATCCTGCAGTTCAAGCCTCACGATTTAGATGCCGAGCGCGGCTTAAAAAACCTGGCAGCCTTAGGCACTATAAAACGTGGAGGCTGGGAAAACGAGACAACATTTAGAGAAAAAATTTTGGATAAAACCCAGGCCGAACGGCTTGAAAAAGAAAAACGCACTGTTAAAACAGAAGACGATATAAACTTTTTGATTGAACAGACCAAAAAGCAGATTGCATCTTTGGGTGAAAATATTTCCAACCTTAAAAAATTAGCTGAGCTCCAAATAAAAGCTGAGCTCTTCCATGAAGCTTTAAAAACCTACCAAAAACTTAAAGAGAAAAAACCTCATAGCAGCCAAATCGAAGAAAAAATTCTTAAGCTAAAACTAAAACTTATAGACCGAAAAATAAAAAGCTCGGAAGCATCAGATGAAAAAAAGGAAAAAGAAGAAATTTCAGAATTACAAAAACAAAAGAATGAATTGCGGCTGGAAAGTTTAAAACAAGAAGTTTCTCGCTTTCCCAATGATCTCAATCTGCGCTATGAATATGGCAAAACTTTATATGCATCTTCCCAAATAGAGGCTGCTATCAGTCAGCTCCAATTAGCTGTCAACGAACCAACCAAAAGAACATCATCTTTAAATCTTCTGGGCTTGGCTTTTAAACAGAAAGCCATGCTCGATTTAGCTCTGACTCAATTTAAAAAAGCTTATGAATCTTTATCAAGAGGCGGCAAACGAGCTACCACAGATAAAGAAATCATCTACAATCTGGCTCAAACTTATGAAGAAATGGGCAAAAAGCAACTTGCTATCGAAGAATATAAAAAGATTTATGAATCTGATATAAATTATAAAGATGTAGCTAAAAAAATTGAAGAGGCCTACCAGAAAAAAAATCAGAGTAAGTCTTGAGGTTGAGCATCAAAAACCACTCTCAGCCCACTTCCCCCCTTAAAACTCTCCTTTATTTCTTTTGCCAACACAGAAAGCTTCTTTTGATCTTTAGCGCTTATGGTTATTTGCCAGCGATACTTGCCTTTTAATTTAGAATAAAAACAGGGGGAGCTTTCTGAAATCTTTACTTCCCTGCTAATTTTTTTGCTATTAATTTTCTCCCTTAAAAGTCTTTCCAGAGTTTTAGCTGCCCTTTGGGCAGATTGCTGTACAGATGATGCTATTCTTAGTTGAATAAGATGAGCGTAGGGCGGTAAATTGAGGCATCGCCTGGCTCCCAATTCCTCCTCATAAAAAACAAAGGGTCTATCTTTTACGGCATATTTAATAGCTGGCGTCTGGGGAGTAAAAGTTTGAATAATGAAGGTGTGGCCGGGTTTAACTAGATTTTTTATCTGTGAAATTAAAGCAAAAAGATGCTCGCCTGTGCGAAAATCCGGTAGGTTGAAACCTATATCTGCAAGAGCTAATATCACAAGTTCAGCTTTCGCTTGATGAAATCTCTTAGCCAGAATCTGGGTAGATATTAATATATCTATCTTGCCTTTTTCATAATCTTTTATTATTTTCTGAAAATGACTGCCATCTCTTCTGTCAGCCGTTAATGTCCTTATTCTTGCCTGCGGAAAAATTCTTGATAGTTCACTTTCTAATTTCTCTATTCCCATTCCGCTGAATTTAAGATAAGTTTTCTGGCATTTGGGGCAAAATTTCGGCAGTTCTTCTTGGTAAAAGCAAAAATTGCAGATCAATTTTTT
>DAOVKU010000056.1 GCA_030631665.1 Candidatus Omnitrophota bacterium | reverse complement strand
TGAGTGCGGGGAAACAATTTACAGCATCGAAAGAAAAAATTTTAGTTGACAGATTGAAGAGGTTTTTTTAAAATATAGAATATTAAAAAGGATAGGAATATGATTAATCAAACACTGGTTCTAATAAAACCGGATGGACTTAAAAAATCCCTGACCGGAAACATACTAACCAGGCTATCAGAAACCAAATTAGAGATTGTAGCCTCGAAAATTCTGAAAGTTACCAAAGAACTGGCCGAAAAACACTACGCTCACTTAAAAAATGAGCCGTTTTTTGGAGAACTAATCAATTATATCATGGGCGACATTCACGAACGAAGGAAAGTAATGGCGATGGTTTATTGGGGAGAAGATGCCATAAGCAAGGTTAGAAGTCTGGCAGGCGCTACCAACCCCGAGGAAGCAAATCCTGTTTCTATAAGGGGGCAATACGGGCGTATAACCACTAAGGGGGTTTACGAAAACGTTCTGCATGCCTCAGCCAACGAAAAAGAAGCAGAGCAAGAAATAAAAATGTGGTTTTCTCCGAATGAGGTCATCGTCGATATTTATCCATCCAGAGAGATAATTAAAAACAACGTCAAGGAAAAAGTTTGGGGTTAATCCTGCGACCATAAGCAAAAAGATTTTTTCTGCCTGCCTTTTATTTTTATTAGATAAAAAAAAGAAATATCTATTAAAGAAGAAGCAGAGAAACCCTTAAAAGCTCAAATCAAAACCGGTAAAATTTTCCTCAACAAACCCTGCCTCTAAAGTCTTAACCTCTGCCTGTCCCAACCGCCTTACCATTTGCTCTTGACAAACGTCGAAAAAGAGGATAATCTTATTCTATAGTGCGAAAACAAACGCAATTCTTTTATTATCTTGGGCTTATAATTCAACTCGGGCTTACCTTTTCAATTTCAACTTTTATCGGCTTATTTGTAGGGATTTTTTTAGACAAAAAGCTGCATACCGAGCCGCTTTTTACTATTATTTTTTTGGTCTTTGGTGTAATCGGCGGATTTATGGGCGCCTATAAACTTATTAAAGAAAGCTCTATTTTAAAAAACAATGCAGGAGATAAAAAACACCTTAGCTAAAACAGAGAAAACTGTTCTTTGTTTGACAATAAGCGGCCTGATCTTAGCCGTTGTTTGCAGAAAATATTTTTTTGCCTGGGGACTCGCAATAGGAACCATACTGGGTATAATTAATTTTCGGCTACTGGCAAAAAACGCCATTTCTTTTATGAGCAAAAACAAGAAAAGGCCCTATGGTTATTTTTTGTTCAGCTACTTGGGCAGGTTGCTTATGATGGGAGTTGTATTCTCGGTTTGTATTATAAAAGAATTTGAGCTTTTTCTGGGTGCGGCTGCCGGTTTTCTGTTTGTGCAGGCATCTATTTTTTTAAATAATTTTTTATTGCATAGAAAATGAAAGAATTAGCCCAACTTTCAACACAGACTTTTAAAATGCCATTTGTGGGCTGGAGTTTCGAGGCAAATCCACACACTTTAATGGTAAGCTGGGTGGTTATTTTGTTAATAACAACCTGGTGTATTTGGGTTACGCGCTCTTTGAAAAAAGTTCCTTCCAAAAAGCAGGTTATTCTCGAATTGATAGTTGAGTGGTTCGATAATATGCTCGCAGAGAGCATAGGGGATGACGGCAGAAAGTTCCTTCCTTTTGTGGTTAGCCTCTTTCTATTTGTGCTGGTTTGTAATTGGGCCACCATTATCCCGGCAGTTGGGGCTCCGACTAAAGACCTTAATACCTGTCTTGGGTTAGGGCTCTTGGTTTTGTTTGTGGCTCATATTTCTGCTATAAGAAAGAAAGGATTTTTGAAGTATTTAAAAAGTTATTTTGAACCGGTTTGGTTTCTTTTTCCTTCAAATGTTTTCTCTGAAATTAGCAAAGTGCTTTCTCATTCTTTTCGTCTTTTTGGTAATATTTTCGCCGGCGGCATCGTCGTTAGCATGGTCCCCGCAATCCTGTGGAGTATTTTTAAGTGGTGGGGGCTGCCCATTAATATTTTGAGCATGCCCATATTAAATGCCTTCTTTGGATTATTTACAGGCACTATACAGGCTTTTGTTTTTTCTATGCTGGCCGCAGCTTATATAGGCGTGTTGAGGGAATAACAAAAGGCAGAGGACAGAAAGCAGAAGACAGACTTTTGTTTCTGAAAAAATGGAGGTGAATTATGGATTTGGTATATGCACAACAAGTGGCCGAAGAAGCGGTAGTAATTACCCGAGCTATTCCTATCGACGGAGCGGCCTTAATTAAGGTAGCAGCTTTATTTGGCGCGGGTATCTGTATGGGTATTGGAGCCATCGGCCCTGCTATTGCCGAAGGTTTTATCGGGGGCAAGGCCCTGGAAGGAATTGCCAGACAGCCGGAGCTGCAAGGCTCTTTAACCAGGACCATGATTTTGGCCGATGCCATTGCTGAAACAACAGGTGTTTATTCTTTAATTATTGCTATTCTGCTAATATTTTTATTTGCTTTTTAATAGGTTGTCAAATAGGAATAATTTTTTAAACTGAAAAAATGAAATTAAACGCTACTTTAATATTCGAAGTAATCAGTTTTTTGATTTTGGTAGTAATTTTGGCTAAATATACCTATCGGCCTCTTCTAAAATTTCTTGATGAGCGCTCAGGGCAAATCAAGACCAACCTGGAAGAGGCGGAAAAAAAGAAAATCGAAGCTGAAGGAAAACTGTCTCTTTCGCAGAAAGAGTTAGAGCGGACCCGAAGGCAAGCCCTGGCTATCCAGGAAAGCGCAAAAAGACAATCCGAAGAATTGGGAGAAAAAATTTTAGGTGAAGCCGAAAAAAAAGCCTCTTCTTTAATAACGCAGAACCGCAAGGATATTTTGCAAGAAATCCAACAAGCCAAAATCAATTTGAGGATATTTATTGCCGGCGTTTCCGTTTCAATTGCCTCAAAGATATTAAAGAGGGAAATTAACGAGAAAGATGACAGCCATATAATTGAAGAAGGCATAAAAGATTTAAAAAACTTAAGAAAAGATGAATATTAATATCAACTTTTACAAATACGCCAGGGCGCTAAGCGAGCTCTCAAAAGACAATAAAGAGTTGGAACAGGTGCGTGAAAACCTCACCGCTTTTAATAATATCCTCGAAGACAATATGCAGGTCTTTAAGTTTTTAAAGCATCCGGGCATAACATTAACCCAGAAGACTGCTTTTGTAAAGCCAATAGCCGAAAAACTTAAATTTTCCGAAACTGCCCGGGATTTTATCAGATTACTTCTAAGTGAGAAGAAAATCGAGCACCTGAAAGACATACTTAATAATTATAATGCTATTTTAAGGGCCATTAATAGAGAGATAAAAGTTGAAGTGCAGGCTGCTTATGCGCAGGATAAAAAGGCATTGGTTGAGATTAAAAATGTACTTTCAGAAAAGTTTGGATGCAAGATTATCCTGAAATTTTCGCAAAATAAAGACTTGATAGGAGGCTTTCGCATAATAGCCAAAAACCAGGTCTTTGATTGTTCGGTTAAAAGCCAACTCGAACAAATAGAAAAAACTTTAAAATGAACCCGCCTTTTTTAAAAGGGGTTGGGAGAAATTTAAGATAAATGACAAATGTAGATAATTTAGTAAATTTAAGAGCAAGCTTCAAAATTACAAAGAGGTAAGAGGCTGGGTAAAAAATGGACACTTCTCAATTAAGTGATTTAATAAAAGAGAAAATAAAAAAATACCGAAATAAAATACAGACCGCCAGAATAGGGACGGTAATTGAGGTGGGAGATGGCATTGCCCGCATTTACGGCCTGGATGAAGCCATGGCCAGCGAATTGCTTTTGTTCCCTAATAATATCTACGGCATGGTTTTAAATCTTGAGCAAGATCTGGTGGGTGCGGCCCTCTTTGGCCAGAGTCACTCTATAAAAGAAGGTGATGAGGTAAGGTTAACAGGCGAGACTATAAAAGTTCCCGTGGGCGAAGAGCTTATTGGTAGGGTTGTTGACGGGCTTGGTCATCCCCTGGATGGCAAAGGAAAAATAGAAACAAAGAAAACCCGGCCGATTGAAATGCCTGCTCCCGGTGTAGTTGCGAGACAGCCTGTCAAAGAACCGCTTCAAACCGGTATCAAGGCCATTGATTCTATGATTCCAATAGGACGGGGCCAGAGAGAGCTTATTATCGGTGACCGCCAAACAGGTAAAACAGCTATTTGCATCGACGCTATTTTAAACCAGAAAAATACAGGCGTTATTTGCATCTATGTAGCTATCGGGCAAAAACAATCTACCGTTGCCCAGTTAGTTGAGACGCTGAAAAGGTACGATGCCCTTTCGTATACCATTGTAGTGGTTGCCTCGGCCAGCAAACCGGCGCCTCTTCAATATATAGCGCCTTATAGCGGCTGTGCTATGGGCGAAGAATTCAGAGATAACGGCAAACACGCCCTTATCATATACGACGATCTTTCCAAGCATGCCAAATGCTACCGGCAATTATCATTGCTCTTGCGAAGACCGCCGGGCAGAGAAGCTTATCCCGGAGATATATTCTATATTCACGCAAGGCTCTTAGAGCGCGCTTGCAAGTACAGCGAGCAGAAAGGCGGGGGTTCGCTCACCGCCCTGCCTATAATTGAAACACAGGCCGGGGATATTTCTGCTTACATCCCAACCAATTTAATTTCGATTACCGACGGTCAAATTTATCTCCAGACCGACCTTTTTAATAAAGGGGTAAAACCGGCTATCAATGTGGGGCTGAGTGTTTCCAGGGTTGGCGGTAATGCCCAGATTAAAGCCATGAAACAGGTGGCAGGGCGCTTAAGATTAGAACTGGCCCAGTATAGAGAAAAAGAGGCCTTTGCTCAGTTTGGCACCGAACTTGACAAAACAACCATCCAGCAAATAGAACGCGGTTGTAGGATGATTGAACTATTGGAACAACCTTTATATCAGCCCCTCGCTGTTAACGAACAGGTGGCAATTTTATTTGCCGGAGCGAGTGGTTTCTTAGACGACATTCCACTTGAAGACATAAAAAGATTTGAAGAAGAGTTTTTGTCTTTTTTGAGAAAACAAAAAAGAGATTTGCTTAAAAGAATAGAAGATAAAAAAGAAATCGATGACCTCCTAAAAGAAGAATTAACAAAAACCATAAAAGAATTCAAAGAGAAATTTATTATTAGCAGACATGACCAGTCTGAGGAAGAAGAAGAAAAAGATAAAAGTTAAATAACGAGAATTCAGAATTTTTTAATAATGCCGGCCATAAAAGAGATAAAACAAAGACGAGAAACCATTGAACGCGTTCGTAAAATTACCTACGCTATGCAAATAATTTCCCAGATCAAACTGGATAAAGTAAAGAAAGGAGCTGTCTGGGCAAGGGATTATTATGAGAAGATAAAACAAGTTTTATTCGGGGTGGTGGTGCGTTCAAGTGAAATTTACCACCCGCTCATGCAAAGAAGAGAAAAGATTAATACTATCGGGATTATTCTGGTTAATTCTGACAAGGGCCTGTGCGGCGGGTTTAACAACAATGTTTTTAACCAGACCGGAAATTTTATGCAAAAAAATAGCCATAAGCACTTTAAGTTTATGGCCATAGGCAGAAAAGGTGAAAAATTTTTGCACAACCTGCAAAAAGATTTAATAATAAAAAGATTTTTTGACATAAAAAAGGAGCAGTTATATCAAATTTGCAGGGAAATTTGTAAAAACGTAATTGATTTATATATCAACAAAGAATTGGATGAAATTTATTTAATTTACAATGAATACAAACTTAATCTTTTAGGTAAGGCGACGAGATTAAAAATTTTGCCCATAGAACCCGAACTTTCGCTTAAGGAAGGAGAAATACTCACCGATTATCTATATGAACCATCTGCTCCGGCAGTTCTCGCTGCGCTTTTGCCTGAATATATATTTGAATTGATTTTTTATGCCGTTTTGGAATCTAATGCCTCAGAAGAACTGGCTAGAATGTTTGCCATGAAAATGGCCACCGATAATGCTGATGAGATAATCGAGGACTTAAAACTTTCTTATAACAAGGCTCGTCAGACGCTGATAACTACCGAGATAATTGAAATTATAAATGCCGCCCAACCCGTCAAGGTGTGAGGAAATGATAAATAAAGGGAAAATTAAGACTATTATAGGTCCGATTGTTGATATTGAATTTGAATCCGGGAAACTACCGGCCATAAACAACGCTATTGAAATTAAAGACCGGTTGCGGGGGAAAACAACAACCTGCGAAGTTCATCAACAGCTGGGGGATAATTGTGTAAGATGCATCGCTTTTTCTTCTACGGATAATCTACAGCGAGGCCTCGAAGCCGTAGATACGGGGGGGCCGGTAACTGTGCCCGTTGGAAATGAGACACTGGGAAGGATTTTTAATATTTTGGGCGAACCCATAGATAATGAAGGGCCGGTTAAGACCAAAAAAAGATATTCTATTCATCGCAGCCCCCCGTCTTTAAAGGAGCAGAATCCCAAGAGAGAACAGCTTGAAACCGGCATTAAGGTAATCGACCTGCTGGTTCCTTTCCCGAAGGGCGGCAAGATTGGCATGTTTGGGGGAGCCGGAGTTGGAAAGACAGTTTTTATTATGGAAATGATTCGAAATATCGCCATTGAACATAAAGGTTGCAGTGTTTTTAGTGGTATAGGCGAGCGCACCCGAGAGGGAAATGATTTGTGGCTTGAGATGAAACGAAGCAAAGTTCTGGAAAAAACTGCCCTGATATTCGGACAAATGGATGAACCGCCGGGAACACGCTTTAGAGTCGGCCTTACGGCTCTTTCTGTTGCCGAATATTTCAGAGACGAGGAACATCAAGATTTACTCCTATTTATTGATAATGTTTTCAGGTTTGAACAGGCAGGCTCGGAAGTGTCAGCTCTCCTGGGGCGCATGCCGTCTGCAGTGGGATATCAGCCGACCCTTGCCAGCGATGTGGCGCAGCTTGAAGAAAGAATTACTTCAACCGACAAAGGTTCTATTACGAGCGTGCAGGCCATTTATGTTCCGGCAGACGATTTAACTGACCCCGCTCCGGCCACTGTTTTTAGCCATCTCGATGCCAGCGTAGTTTTATCCAGGCAAATAGTAGAGAAAGGAATTTATCCGGCGGTTGATCCATTGAATTCTTCCTCCAATATTATGGATCCAAGGGTCGTTGGCGCAGAGCATTATCGCGTTGCCCAGGAAGCAAAACAGATATTACAACGCAACAAGGAATTGCAGGATATTATAGCTATTTTAGGCACCGAAGAACTATCGCCGGAAGATAAAATCATTGTCAAGCGGGCCAGAAAAATTCAGCGCTTTCTGTCACAGCCATTTTTTGTAGCCGAAGAGTTCACCGGAATAAAAGGTAAATACGTTTCTTTAAAAGATAACATAGTCGCTTTTAAGGAAATTATAGAAGGCAGGTATGATGAAATGCCCGAGCAGTCTTTTTATATGATCGGCAACATAGAAGAGGCTGCAAGGGAAGGGAGTTAAGTGAGGCTTGGATTTATGTCACATTCACTCCAAAAACCGGTATGTTGATTAAATGGATGGTCAACTTTTCGATTTAGAAATAATCAGTCGCCAAAAAGCTTTATTTGCTGGAAAATGTGATTTTGTAGTTGTCCCCACCACTACAGGAGAAATCGGCATTCTTTGCGGCCACGTCCCCTTAATATCTATTATCTCCAAAGGCCGCATAAGGATATACAAGAATAATTCCCCCATTAAAGAAATGGAGGTAGATTCAGGTTTTATCGAAGTAAGGCGGAAATGTGTAAACATATTAATCAGCAGCGGTAAATCATAGAGAAGAATTTAAGGTATGAAAAAAAAGTTTATACTTAAGAAAACTTTGATTTTTTTTGCCTTAGCAGGTGTTTTTCTTCTGGTTTTTTCTTCGCGAGGTTTTGGCGAAGAAACAGAATTGAGGCTTACTTATTTTGAGAGCCAAAATCAAAAAGCTCAAATTGAAATAGAGACATCAAAACCGGTTCATTACCACTGTTTTTATATAGCTACCCCTCCCGGCTTAGTAATGGATTTTCTTGAGAACGAAATTTATAGCCATTTTGATAAAGAAATTGTTATAGGCAGTGGGCCTATAGAAAAAATAGAAACTTTTTGTTTTGACAAAAAAGGAAAAGTCGATTTCCTTCTTTTTAAATTCAGGCACACACCTAAAATCATAACTACGCCCGGGGCACGTTCTTTAACAATCAAAATAAACGGCGTTTTTTTAAAAACATCAGGTAAACCGTTGCAAAAACAGGTGGAGCTTGAGCGGGCATTAAGTTTGGCTAAAGAGAAACTTCAGCAAGCCAAACTGGCGCAAGGCCTTGTTATGGATTTTCAAAAAGATGCCAATGCCGAAGAAAAAACCTTACTCGCAAGCGAAAAAGAGGCATCTTTGGTGCCAGTGGTGCTAACGCCTCTCAAAACCGAAAAGAAAATATTATTTCACGGCGGAGAAATATTAAATCATGACAAAAAAAAAGATATAGTTGCCTATGATAAGTTTGAGAAAATCACTTTTCGCCCACCTTTTTCCGGCGGGGAAACCTTAGATGGTTTTGCGTTGGGCATGCGGCCAAAATCCGTTTCGAGAAATGTAATTCCTAAAAAGATTAACAAGCCCCAATTTTTAAGCGATCCTTTGCCGGTTACTTCTTCCGCCCATTATGGATTTTTAGCTATTTTTACTTATTTATCCGGTTCTTTTTTGTTGGTGTGTGTCGTAGCTTTGTGGTATAAAACTGAAAGTAAACGAAAAAACGAAAAGTTGTCTCTGGTAGACGAAAAAGACCAAGAACAGATTATCTTTAAAGCAATAGAGCCGAAGAAAAAAACGAAATCTTCTATAGAACGCCGTCGGTTTCCCAGATTGAAAGTGGATAGTCTCAGTTTCAAGCAACGGCCGAGGTTTAGCGTGGAGACCATAGATAATCCAAAACCGGACTATAGTTGCCGCTTAAGAAATTTAAGTTTGGGAGGAGTGCGCTTTGAGCTGGGGCCACGCGTGCATGTTCCGTTAATAGCACAGATGAAAATAAGTTTACCCAAAAAGCAAGTGGTAGAAGTGTGTGCTAAAATTATGTGGTACAGATCTGTTCGGGCAAAAAGAAAGGCATACGGCGTCTGTTTTTTAACTATAAATGAAGCAGACAGAAAAATCCTGGATTCATATTTAGCCCGGAATTTACATCCCGAGAAACGCAATGCGGGTCTTGTCTGAAAACCCCCCTTTAAAAAACCGGATTAAAAAGAAGATTTTAAAATAATGGGAAACAAAAAGAAGCAAAACAGGCCTCGCGCCATAAAGATGCCGGGGGAAGAGGGCATTCTCTATATAGTAGCTACGCCTATAGGCAATCTCAAAGATATAACCTTGAGGGCCCTTGAGATTTTAAAGAGTGTGGATATAATTGCTTGCGAAGACACACGCCTTACAAGCAAATTGTTGGCGCATTATGGCATTAAAAAAAGGTTGATAAGTTATTTCGAATATAATAAACTAAAACGGTCACGCCAGTTAATAGAATTTTTGAAAGACGGTCAATCTATTGCCCTGGTGACCGATTCAGGTACTCCGGCCATCTCAGACCCTGGATTTTATGTTACCAGAGAGGCTATCCGGGAGGGCATTAGAATAAGTCCTGTGCCGGGACCCTCTGCCTTAATTGCGGCTTTATCTGTGAGCGGAATGCCCACGGATAGATTTATCTTTGAAGGATTTTTGCCTCCAAAACAAATTGCCCGGAGAAAAAAGCTCTCTTTATTAAAAGAAGAAAAACGTACTATAATTTTTTATGAAAGCACATACCGCTTGAGTAAAACCCTTTCTGATATTAGGGATATTTTTGGTGATATAATTATTTGTATATGCAAGGAATTAACAAAAGTATACGAAGAGACAAAAAGAGGTAAAGTTTCTGAATTACTGGATTATTTTAGCGGTGTAAAACAGAAGGGCGAATTTGTTATTATAATACCAAAGCGCTTACCTCACTCCATTTCAGCTTAAGCATGCAGCAGACGTAGAATATGGAATAGAGAGGAGAGGGCATAAGAATAAACCATGAAAAAGATTGCAATTTTTGCTTCAGGTAACGGTACCAATTTTCAGGCCATTATTGACGCTGTGTCAGCAGGCAAGGTAAAAGAAGGCAAAGCCTGTCTTCTTGTTTGCGATAATCCCGGGGCCTTTTGCTTGCAGCGCGCAAAAAAAGCCGGAATAAAAACAGTTGTGATTGAGAGAAAAAATTTTGATACTAAAAAAGAATTTGAGAAAGAAATTTCAAAGTTGTTAAAAAAAGAAAAAATCGATTTAATTTGCCTGGCGGGTTTTATGAG
>DAOVKU010000110.1 GCA_030631665.1 Candidatus Omnitrophota bacterium | reverse complement strand
TACTCAGGAGGTCAAGGCTGACATTGATTATATGGGTCAGAAGCTTCAGTTTATAAGTGACCATACTTATCTATTTCTGTCCTCACTGCTCCCGTTTATGTCCCTGACATTCGTCTTGTTACTTAAGACAATAAACCCTTGCCCTTTAAACCCAGTTCTTCAATTAAAGCCCCGATATTCATAAATTTGGGATTTTTAAAAATACAACCGGCGCTCTTCTTTTCCAGGGGTTGTTTTTGCCTTTTTAAATTAAAAAAAAGACGAATGTTCTCTTTGACCTTTTTGGGGCTGGACTTCTTCAGTTTTAAAGTAGCTCCGGTTATAACTGAAAATTCCAAATCAAGGCAGCGATAAGAAAAATTCAGGTCTTTGTCGGATAAAGTTCTAATTTCTCCTTTTTTATCAAGATAATTAATGTCTTTAATGACTTCGGCCATAGTTTTCTTAAGTATTCCGGCATTTTGCTTTATAGCCCCGCCCACGGAAGCCGGTATGCCTGCCATAAATTCAAGGCCGCTAAATCCGTTTTTCTCGCAAAAACCCAAAAGCGTGGATATCCTGGTGCCTGCGCCTACTTCTAAATTTCCAGCCTTATTGCCTATATGCAAAAAGTCTCCCTGCCTTAAACTGATAACTACCCCATCAAAACCTTCGTCGTTAATAAGAATATTTGAGCCGCAGCCCAAAATTAAAAAATTTTCTCCCGTCTTTAAAAGGGTCTTTATTAAAAATTTAAGTTCTTCTATATTTTCCGGCCTCACCAAAACAGATGCTTTACCACCAATGCCAAAAGTAGTATAATTCTTTAAGGGTTCATTGAATTTTAAACTTAATTTTGAGGCCTTTAGATAATTCATCAGCAACTTTGTCAATATCACCAGCTCCAAGAATTATAAACAAATCACCTTCTCTGGCCAGATTTAAAAGGTGATTTGTTATCTTCTTTTTAGGCATAAAACAAACATCCTTTTTCCCATGGGCTTTAATTTCATCAATAAGATTCTGGCTACTAATGCCTTCAATGGGTTCCTCGCTGGCACCATAAATATCGGTCATAATAAGATAATCGGCCAGCTCAAAGCTATCTATGAACAAATTTTTAAGAAGTTTCGTGCGCGAGTAACGATGAGGCTGAAATACAGCTATAATTCTCCGGGGTTTAAGATTTTTTACGGCCTTAAGCGTAACTTTAATTTCTGTCGGATGATGGGCGTAATCATCAATTACCATTATATTGTTAAAATTGGCCTTGACCTGGCATCGCCTAACCGCAGACTGAAAAAAAGCGAGGGATTCTTTTATTCTCTGAAATTCAATACCAAGTTCAAGCACCACCTCTATAGCAGCCAGACAGTTCACAACATTGTGTTCGCCGCCGGCATTTAACTCAACGCTACCGAGATTATTTCCTTGATAAACGACATCGAACCGTGACTTTAGTCCTTCAAACTCAAGATTAAGCGCATAAATATCATTTATGGAAGAAAGACCAAAGCTCATCATTTTTTTTCTATAAGTTCTGGTAATATCTCTCAGATATTTATCATCGCCACAATAAAAAAGTTTGCCTTCTCCTTTTGTCCTTTCCATAAATTGAGAGTATGCTTCTTTAATGGCCCTTATATTTTTATAGTAATCAAGGTGCTCTAAGTCTATATTGGTTATTACCGAATAGGTTGGTCTTAAAAATAAAAAAGAACCATCGCTTTCATCGGCCTCAGCTACAACAAAAGAACCATGACCGGCCATAGCTCCGTTTTCCAAATTATGAACCTGAGCGCCTATAATCACCGTGGGCTCAAAACCCAGACGCTCCAAAAGAAGAGAAATGAGCGTGGTGGTGGTTGTCTTGCCATGAGCACCGGTAACCGCTATGCCGCATTTGCCGTTCATCAATTGGGCCAAAAGTTCTGCCCGATGCAAAACAGGGATGTCCTTTCTGCGCGCCATAATCAATTCAGGATTATCGACAGGAATACAGGCAGAATACACAGCTACATCGGCTCCATTCATATTTCGCTCGTTATGACCAATATAAATTTCAGAACCAAGGCATTTTAGCTTTTCAATAATCGGACTTTCCTTTATATCCGAACCGCTAATTGCATATCCGGATTCAAGCAAAATCTTAGCTAAGGCACTCATGCCATAGCCACCAATGCCGATAAAATGAAATTTGTTAGTTTTATTTAAAATTTTTTTCATTCTTTTTATAATTTAATATTATATCAGAAAAATCTTTGGCTGCCGAAATTTTTTTAAATTCCAGCATCTTCTTGCTCATTGAAAGAAGAAGATGCGGTTTCTCCATTAATTCCTCTATCAGCTTTCTGAGATTTTGCGGATTGAAATCTTTTTCTTCCAATAAAAAAACTGCTCCCTTTTTTGCGTAATATCTGGCATTTGCAAGTTGAAAACCTTTATCATGAACATAGGGCACAAGTATTGCCGGTAAGCCAAAAAAAGCCAGTTCACTCAAAGTTAACGCACCGGCTCTGGTAATAGCCAAATTGGATACATTGAGCCAGAGCTCCACTTCTTTTAAGAAATCCTTCACCTGCGCCTTAATTTGCGCCTGTCTATAAAATTCCTGAATGTCTTCGGCCTTACTGCCTGCCAAATGCAAAATTGCAATTTTATCTTTTTTATCTTTATTTATAAGGCTAACTGCCTCTGGCACTACTCTGTTAAGTGTCTGCGCTCCCTGACTACCCCCCATAACCAGTATATTAAAATTTTTTGCTGTAACTTCAGGATAATGAAACACCTCTTTTTTTTCTAAAATCCTCAAATCTTCCCTAAGGGGGTTACCAATAACAAGGGTATTGGTTTTAGAAAAAAACTTCTTTGTCTCTTTGAAATTTAAAAGAACTAACTTTGCAAATCTTTTTAAAAACAAATTAGTTTTGCTTGGTAAAACATTTTGTTCGTGTAAAATAATATCTTTCTTTTTAAATGAGGCAGCTAAACCTATCGGCCCGCTTACATAAGAACCAAAACCAACTACTAAATCCGGGTCATAGTCTCTTAAAATTTTAAGAGATTTAATAACACTTTTCAGAAAAGCAAATGCGAACCCCCAAAGTTTCCCAAAAGAAAAAAAAGTAGGCAGCGGTTGCGTAGGTAAAATTTTATATCGACAATTATATTTTTCTAAAATCAGCTTGTCCCTGTGGCGTTCAGAGATGATAAAAAGAACTTTTGCCTGCGGTTTTATTTTTTTAAGATATTCATAGACCGCAATGGCCGGGAAAATATGCCCTCCCGTTCCGCCTGCAGCAAAGATAAATTTTTTTTCTTTATAGTCCATTTCTAGAAATATTTAACATAATAGCTACTGCTATTATGTTAAATAGTAAGTTTGTTCCTCCGTAACTAACAAAAGGCAGTGGCAATCCTTTGGTCGGCAAACTAGCAGTACTTACTCCAATGTGAATAATAACTTCAAGCGCAATCAAACTCAAAAGTCCCGTAGAAAGAAATCGACCGAAAGTATCTTTCGCCCTTAAAGTGATTTTAAGTCCTACCCAGAAAAAAATAGCAAACAAAACTAAAACAGTTGTTGTTCCCATCAAACCCAGCTCCTCACCGATAATAGAAAAAATGAAATCGGTGTGGGCAGCCGGTAAATAATATAATTTTTGCAGGCTATGTCCAAGACCTATCCCCCACAAGCCTCCTGATCCAAGAGCAATCATAGATTGTATTATCTGGTATCCGCTGCCGAGGCGATCAGCCCAGGGATCAAGAAAAGTAATTACTCTGTTAAACCTGTAGGGCTTTAGGACTACCAAAAAATAAAGCACCGGAATTGTAACGGCAATCATTGAAAAGAAATATATCAGCCTTAACCCGGCTACAAAAAGCAGGATTACGCCCAACCCGGCGGCAACCATAGCTGTCCCAAGATCCGGTTCAACTAAAATTAATAAAACTATAGCAATTATAACAATCATAGCGGGTGCAAACCCCCGCCAGAATAAATTTATCCTGATACCTTT
>DAOVKU010000091.1 GCA_030631665.1 Candidatus Omnitrophota bacterium | reverse complement strand
TGCCATATCTTTCTAAGATAGAATTTTCGGCTTCTTTAGTTGGAGCGGTAAATACCATTGTAATTAAAAATAATAAACTTATCGGGCATAATACAGATTGGATTGGTTTTATTTCCTCCCTAAAGAAAGATGCGAAATTTAACCCCGCAGATAAAAGAGCTTTTATGTTTGGAGCGGGGGGCGCAGCCAAAGCAGTAGCTATGGCGTTGGCGAATTCTGGCCTGTCTTATCTATGGATAATAGATATCATGAGAGAAAAAGGAAAAAGGTTGGTCTTAAATATAAATAAACATTTTAAGAAAACAAGGGCAGAATTTATACCTACTTTAAAAAACAAAGAAGCACAGCAAAAATTAAAAGAAGCTGATTTAATTATTAACGCTACAGGTATTGGTATGCATAAAAAAGATTCATCATTGGTAAAGCCGCAGTGGGTGCGCAAGCAACAGTTAGCCTGTGATTTGATTTATAATCCCCCCATGACTAATTTTCTAAAGGTCTATAAGAAAAAAGGTGCTAAAATTTTAAACGGAGAAGGCCTTCTTCTTTATCAAGGAGCAGAGGCTTTTGAGTTATTTACTTCCAAAACCGCCCCCTTAAATATAATGAGAAAGGCGCTTAGGGAGCAGATAACATCTTCTCAATGCAGGCGCAGTTAGAGTTTTAAATTGAACGGACTTTTTATCTATATAATAATATTTATATGTGGTCTGATGATTGGCAGTTTTCTAAACGTTTGCATTTATAGGCTGCCAAGGGGAAAGTCTATTATCATGCCGCCTTCTTTTTGTCCTAATTGCAAGCAAAGGATTAAGTGGTTTGATAATATACCCGCCGTTAGTTTTATAATTTTGAAAGGCAAATGCAGATATTGCCGGGCAGCGATTTCTGCATGGTATCCTATGGTTGAAATATTGACTGCCATAATTTTCTGCCTAAATTTTTTCTTTTTTGGTTTCACTTTTTCCTTTTGGGTATGGTGTTTTTTCCTTTCTTCTTTAATAGTAATTAGTTTTATAGATTTAAAATTTCAGATAATACCGGAACTTATTACTATCGGCAGCATTGTGATAGGGCTGGGATTGAGTTTTTTTTATCCAGAGGCTTTATTTCCGGTTAAGGAAAATGCTTTTTTAAATTCTCTTTTAGGTGTTCTGATTGGCGGCGGCAGTATTTATTTAGTGGGCTTATTGGGCAATGTACTATTTAGAAAAAAAATAAAGTCGCTGGGACTAAATGAAAGTATGGGTTTTGGCGATGTAGAATTAATGGCGATGATTGGCGCCTTTTTGGGATGGAAGCTGGTAATTTTATGTTTTTTAATAGCGCCCATTTTGGGTTCTGTTGTTGGTTTAGCGGTGATGATTAAACGCAAAGAAGAAATTATCCCATATGGTCCGTTTCTTTCCCTGGCGAGTTTAATATGTCTTTATTGGGGTAGAGATGCTCTTGGGTGGTTTTTAATGAGTATGTAACTTATGGATCTCCAGCGGGGGAGAACATAAGTTACTGTGCGAATTAACCCCGAAGCTTCGGGGTTAAATTCAGATAGACGACTTAGCTTCATTTGAGGAGGTAAAAAATGTTACGTTTTTTAACTGCGGGCGAATCACACGGTCAGGCCCTGGTAGCTATTTTGGAAGGAATGCCAGCCGGACTTAAAGTAGACCGAAAGAAAATTGATGCAAATTTATCTTTAAGACAAGCAGGGTATGGACGCAGTCGGCGCCAGAGTGAAATAGAAAAGGATAGAGTTGAGATACTGGCCGGTTTAAAAGGTGGAATTACTCTCGGTAGCCCCATTGCTCTTTTAATAAGGAATCGGGATAATACTATTGAAAAACTTCCTCCTGTTTTCTGTCCGCGGCCGGGACACGCCGATTTAATCGGAGCCATGAAATATCATCACAAAGATTTAAGATGTGTCTTAGAGCGAGCTTCAGCCAGAGAAACGGCTGCCAGAGTTGCCATGGGTGCGGTATGCAAACTCTTTCTAGAGGAATTTAATGTTGAAATTCTTAGCCACACAGTTGCTATATCTAAAATCCAAGCCCATACAGCTTCACTTTCTTTTAGTCAGATAAAGTCAAAGACGAAGAATTCTCCATTAAGATGTGCTGACAAAAAAGCAGAAAAGTTAATGATAAAAGAGATAGACAGTGTAAAGAAAACCGGTAATAGCCTGGGAGGTGTCTTTGAAGTGAAAGTGAAAAATGTGCCTCCCGGATTGGGTTCCTATGTTCATTGTGATAGACGTCTGGACGGGAAATTAGCCGCAGCACTCATGTCAATACCCTCGGTTAAAGGCATTGAGATAGGAATGGGCTTTGAATGTGCCAGAAAGACAGGAGCGGCTGTTCATGATGAAATTTTTTATAAAAAGGAAAAGAAATTTTATCGTAAGACCAACAACGCTGGTGGTCTCGAAGGAGGCGTAACTAACGGAGAAGACATAGTTATAAAGTGTGCTTTAAAACCAATTCCCACGCTAATCAACGCGCTTTCTTCAGTTGATATAAATACCAAAAAGAGTAAAAGGGCATCAGTTCAGAGGAGCGATGTATGTGTTGTGCCCGCTGCTGGAGTTATCGGTCAAGCCGTGACAGCTTTTGAAATTAGCTGTGCTTTTCTTGAGAAATTTGGCTCTGATAGCATGAAAGATATCAAAAATGCATTCAGTTTTTATATGAAAGAAATTTCTCTTTAGTGGTTATGAATATTTATTTAGTGGGTTTTATGGGGACCGGCAAGACCGTTGTCGGAAAATACCTGGCCAAAAGACTAAAGTTGCAATTCATTGATTTAGATACCATAATTGAGGCAAACGAAAAAACTAAAATAAAAGATATATTCAGTTGGCACGGAGAAGATTATTTTAGAGAAAAAGAGAAAGATGCTGTGGCCGAAGTTAGCAGGAAAAAAAATATAGTTGTAGCTACCGGAGGAGGAGTGGTAATAAACTCTGAAAACTTAAAGAGACTTAAAGAAAGCGGAGTAGTTATTTGTTTATCTTCAAGTCCGGAGGTTATTTTCAAAAGGACCAGAACTCAAAATCATCGCCCGCTTTTAAATATAGATAATCCGGAGAAAGAAATTGAAAGTTTGCTCAAAAAGAGGGCCGGATTTTATGCCCGGGCTGATTTTAACATCGATACCTCGTTAAAATCCATAGAAGAAGTAGCGCAAGAAATAATTCATATATTAAAGTCAGTTCAGAATTAGTTATCAGCTCTGCACGTTATAGACATTGAAAGCAGGGCTTAAAAGTTTAAAGATAGGATTACTTTTGGAATTATGCGATTTATTAGTCGCTCTCAATTTAGAAAACCCTTTGAGCCTTCCGCAACTTTATAAGAAGTTTGGCATTGAGCTCCATGATGATGAAGGGCTCAAGAAGCTTGAAATTTCTTTAAACCAAGCATGCAGAAATGGCCTTATAAAATCTCACCTTAGCCGCCTTCAAGAGGAATTGAAAGAAGTAAGCAAAAATCAGATTGAAATTATTACTATTTTCGATGAAAATTATCCTGAAAGTTTAAAAAATATTTTTGATCCCCCTGTTCTTATTTATGTCAAAGGGAATTTAAAGAAAGATGATTTTTACTCCATAGCCATAGTGGGTTCCAGGCGAGCAAGCTTTGCAGGGTTAAATTTTGCCAAAGATTTGAGTTTTTCGCTATCCAACTATGGTGTGACTGTTGTCTCCGGGCTTGCAGTGGGAATTGATTCAGCAGCGCACCTTGGCGCCTTAAAGGCCGGCGGCAGGACTATTGCTGTTTTGGGCAGTGGATTCGGACATATGTACCCCGCTAAAAATAAGAAATTAGCACAGCAAATAAGCGAGGAGGCAGCCGTTGTTACAGAATTTTCATATAATACCCGTCCAGCACGTTTTAATTTTCCAAGAAGAAACAGGATAATCAGCGGGCTTTCATTAGGCGTAGTAGTTGTTGAAGCAGCCCAAAGGTCCGGTTCTCTTATTACAGCCGATTTTGCTTTAGAGCAAGGCCGGGAAGTATATGCGGTGCCCGGTTTTGCAAATATGCCGCTTTCCTTGGGCACTAACAAGCTTATAAAGCAGGGCGCTGTCTTGATTGAAAGCGAGTTAGATATTATAGAAGCACTACCGGAACATATTAAAGACCATTTTAGAAAAAGAGAGTTCCGCGGGAAAAAAGAAAAAAATTTAGATAAAGAAGAGTTAAGCGTGTATAATTTATTAACCGGGGAACCGATTTCAGTTGATGCTATATGCCAATCTTTAAAATTAGCTACCAGTAAAGGATTAAAAATTTTATTGGATTTACAGATAAAAGGGTTGATAATGCAATTGCCGGGAAAGCTATTTTGCAAAAAATATTCAAGGAGTAAATAGTGAAGGAAAAAAGTTTTGTTGTGGTTGAGTCTCCGGCCAAAGCCAATACCATCAGTAAGTTTTTGGGCCCTTCTTTTGTGGTTCAGGCTTCGGGTGGACACGTGAAGGATTTGCCCAGGACAAGGCTGGGCGTTGAAATAGATCAAGACAAGTTTATACCTCAATATGTGATAATAACAAGAAAGAAAAAGAATATAGCTAAGCTTAAGAAACAAGCCAAAGGTTGTACCATTCTTTATTTGGCAGCTGATTCAGACAGAGAGGGCGAGGCGATTTGCTGGCACCTGTCTCAGATTTTAGGCAAAGGAAGAGAAATCAAGCGTGTACTTTTTAATGAAATTACCAAAGAGGCAATTCAGAATGCCTTTAAATCCCCCACGCAGCTTAATCAACAGAAGATAGATGCCCAGCAAGCCAGGCGAATTTTAGATCGTATAGTTGGTTATGAATTGAGCCCGCTTTTGTGGAAGAAAGTTTGCAAGGGTCTAAGCGCCGGTCGAGTGCAATCGGTAGCTGTTCGCCTTGTTGTCGAAAGAGAAAAGGAGATAGAAGAATTTAAGCCACAGGAATATTGGGAATTAGAAGCTCTCTTAAAAAGAAGGCATACTCAAGAAAAGATAGAGGCAAAATTACAAAAAATAGATAACAAAAAAGCTCAAATTAAAAATGAAAAAGAATCTTTAAACTTAATCGAAAGACTTAAAAAAGAAGAATTTATTGTTAGCAATATAAAAGAAAGCACAAAAAAAAGAAATCCCACTCCTCCATACATTACCAGTAAGTTGCAGCAGGAAGCTTTTAATCTTCTAAGATTTTCCACTGCCAAAACTATGAGGATTGCTCAACAGCTCTATGAAGGCGTTGAACTCGAAAATTCAGCAAGCACAGGCCTTATTACTTATATGAGAACTGATTCTGTGAGGATCTCAGAGCAAGCGCTAAAATCGGTCCGGAGTTTTATCAATGAGAAGTTTGGTAAAGAATTTTTACCAGAGAAAATGCGCTATTATAAAAACAAAGCCAGAGCTCAAGCTGCGCATGAAGCCATCAGGCCCACTTCTGTTGCGCGCAGCCCCCAAAGCCTCAGCTCTTTTTTAGACAAAGACCAGCTGAAACTTTACACTCTTATCTGGAATAAATTTGTTTCTTCGCAGATGAAGCCGGCTTTAATATTAACAAAGAAAATTGATATCACGGCTGGTAATTGTCTGTTTGGAACCAGTGTTTCGACTGTAAAATTTCTCGGATTTCTTGTTCTTTACCGGCAGCAGGAGGAACAAAGTGCTGATGTGTTGCCGGAAGTTAAAATTGGCGAGGCATTGGATTTGCTTTCTC
>DAOVKU010000121.1 GCA_030631665.1 Candidatus Omnitrophota bacterium | reverse complement strand
TACCAAAATCCTCTTCGACATTCCAAAACCAAGAGCTATTTGTCTATTATCAATTTTTATAACCTGAGGTCCCCGCCAGAGTTGAGCACTTACTTTAGTAACTCTTTTCCCCACTCTCACTCCCAAACTTTCGAGATGCCCGGCTAAGCCAAACCCACCCCGTATCTCAATAACTTTCCCAGATTCTCCCGGCCTCAATTCCGTCAATGTTTTGAAATCTCCCATAAACTTCTTCTCCTCTGCTCCATCTCGAGTTAGACAGAATATGTCTGTTTTATTTTTCTTATTTTACACTGCCGCCTCTTTCCGGTTTTAAAATAATAATCGAAGCTCTGCAGCCAGTCAGGCCTTTCACCATCCGGACAAGTCTCAACAAATTCAATAAACTTTGTTAACTTCTGGAAAGTCTGCGGGCTTAAAATATGTTCCATTTTGCAAGCATCTTCACTGGCTATTTTGGGGTCAATACTCAAAATACTGGTCAAAAACTTAACCAGTAAATTATGCCGCCTTTGAATACGCTGAGCCAGCTCCCCTCCGTCTTTAGTAAGCTCGACATAGCCATACCGTTCGTGGCTGACAAATCCGCGTTTGGAAAGAGTATTCAAGGCGCTGGTTACGCTCGAAGTCCTTACATTCAAAACCCTGCTTATATCTCTTACCCTGACAACTCCGTCTTTCTTCTTAAGAACAGCGATTGCCTCAAGGTAATCTTCCATATTTGAGCTTAACTTTTTCTTTTTCATATCCCGGCCAGATTAGTTAGACATACCTTTATTTGTTAGACTAATCTAACAAATTAATGTTTGCTTGTCAAGTATTTTAATGGTATTACGGAAATAATGGAGATTATGAGAGAACGTTCGGAGCGGACCGGCTAAATTCAACTTTCTAAAATAGCGCGGTGTTGATGATATCTCCTTTGCCAGGAACGCGTTTTAAAATACCAGACCATTGCCAATCCCTGGCAGATATCCGAAGCATTAATTCCAAGCCATATACCATTATTACCCAATCCAAAAATAAGAACCAGCGCATAGGCAAGCGGAATACGCAAGCCCAGATGAAAAATGCCCGTCATTTTTGCCGGAGTAATAGTGTCACCCGCGCCGCTTATACCCCTGCCCAAGATGAGAGCTAATGCTAAAAACGGCAAGGTAACAGCTATGAAACGTAAAAAATTACTCCCTATGTCGAGAACCTCGGGGTTATTGTTGAAAAGGCCTATTATCTGGGGCGAAAATATGAAAAATAAGATGGCAAAGGGCGCAATAATCAATTCATAATATTTTGACGCGCTCCATCCGGCCTGGGTGGCCCTATCCGGACGACCCGCGCCCATATTCTGGCCTATAAGCACTGAACAGGCAGTTCCCAACCCAAATCCGAGCATCATCACAGCCATTCTGAGTCGAATAGCTATACCGTAGGCTGCAAGGCAGGCTGTGCCGAACGAGGTAACAAGACGAAGAAGTAAAAGAAGTGACAACTGACGTAGGAGAACTTCAAAAGAGGCAAAAAATCCAATCTTCACCATTCTACCTATGAGTACTAACTTAAGCTTAAAAATACTTTTATGGAAATGTAAACTTGAATGGCCGAACAGAAAGTGTCTTAAGAGAATAACTACTCCTATCGCCCTGCTAATAATAGTGGCTAAGGCAGAACCGGCGACTTCCATCCTGGGAAAGAAACCTAAGCCGAAAATAAGCAAAGGATCGAGGGCGATATTAATTACATTAGTCAAGACCAGAATTTTCAACGGTGTGATAGCATCCCCGGAACCCCTTAAGGCCTGATTGAAGGCGATAAAAAGAAAGATGACAATAGACCAGATAAAACTTATTTTTAAATATTCCGAAGCGGCAGAGACGACATCAGGACTTGCCCCAAATAGGCGAAGTAAGCCATTTGTGCCAAAAAGACCGATTAAAGCCATTACCAAAGAACAAATAACGCTTACAACAACCGTTTGAAAAAGAACATTGTCGGCAGAATTATAATCTTTTTTTCCTATAAAGTGGGCTATCAAAGCCGTTGTGCCGGCAGAAATGCCTATCGCCGCCATCATTATTACGGTAATAATTGCTCCCGCTATAGAGAGAGCTGCTACCTGGACATGGCCCAACCTGCCAACGAAGAAAAGATCTGCCAGGGTAAATAAATCCTGCAGAAGCGCTCCCAGCATCATCGGCATAGCCAGCTTCCAAAGCGAAGAGCGCAACCCGCCTTCTGTTATGCTGTTGTTGATCTTACGTGGTCTTGGTTTGCCCATATCTCTTTTACCTCGATAGGCCAAAGTACGTAACCTACTGTATAATCTTGAATTATACCCCTAAAAGCGACTAGCTTCAAGGTCTATTTTGACACTACCTCGATCATATTTTGGATATAACGATTTTGCTTGCAATCCTGCATCCTAAATGGTATAATTTAGCTTGCGAAGTGACTTCGAGTTTGTCATCAAAAAAACTGCCCGGGTGCACCTTTCCTAAAGATGAAGAAAATTAAAAAAACACTAAAAATAAAATTCTTAATAGTATTGTTTTTATCTTTGTCTTTTGTGGCATTTTCAAGGGCTGTCTGTTTAAAAAAGTTCACGTTCAACGAAGATGAAGCGCTCGATAAATGGAAGAAAGTAGTGCTTAACGGGGAAGTGGACTACAAACTGACCAAATACGGCGACGAAGGTTATATCCACGCAGTCAGCGAAAAGACCTGTTCAGCGTTATATTATAGAATTGGATTTAAACTGCGGGAATATCCTATCCTTAGATGGAAATGGAGAGTTTTACAATTTCCCGATAAATCAAAAGCCCTGACTGATGAGGAAAAAGATGACTACGCAGCCAGGGTTTATGTGGTCTTTCCCTTCCTGAGTTTCGCTTCATCCAAATTTTTAGAATACGTCTGGAGCGAAGATACTCCGGCCGAGACAATTACGGATAGCCCTTCCGGTAATAATGTGAAGATTATAGTAGCCAGAAGCGGTAAGACATCAAATGGCGAGTGGGTAATCGAAACCCGTAATGTTTATCAAGATTACATAACGGCCTTCGGGAAAAGACCGCACAGAGCAGGCGCAATAGCAATAATGTGCGACGCCGACAGCACGAAAACATCGGCGGCGTCAGCGTTTGACGACATAACAATAGAAAGCCAGCCGCTACCCTGACCACAGGGGAGGAGGAACTAAAATGGAAAGAATAAAAAGACGTAAATACCTTGTCAATAAACCTGTTCAGTTCCGCTATATGGGCCTGGTAATAATCCCGTTGGTTGCGCTTCTGGCAGGCCTGTATTACCTGAT
>DAOVKU010000046.1 GCA_030631665.1 Candidatus Omnitrophota bacterium | reverse complement strand
TTAACTGCAAATGCATGGATGCGCCGCCTATAATAACAGCTGTCTTTATGCCAAACGGCGAGGCAATCTTCTCAAGCGTCTCATTAACCTGGATAGCAAGCTCCCTGGTAGGCACAAGAATCAGCGCGCGGCCCTTTCTCTGGGAAAGGCGCTGAATAATAGGAACAGCAAAGGCAAGTGTTTTGCCGGTGCCGGTCTGCGCAACTCCTATAATATCTTTGTCTTCTATGGCAATGGGTATGGTTTTATGCTGAATCGGCGTAGGAACTGTAAATTTCATTCGATCCAGTACATCCAGTATTCTCGGGGCAATCCCAAGGCCGTAAAAAGAAATATTTGTCTGGTTTAGTGGTTGTGTCATTATAATTTATGGTAACACTATTGGATGACATTGTATACAACTATTATTTTCTTATGATGGGTACAGATTGTCTGTATTAATCTGTGTATAAAAACCGGCAGGCTATTTTATATTATCATCTCATGCCAGGATATACAAAAAATAGGCACCAAATGGGCACAAGGAAGGTTTAATTTTTAGATGTGATTGTAACCATATATGAAGCAACTGGTTGGGAATGATAAAAATTCTGGCGGTGCCTTTTAAACAAAGTAGCCCAAGGCTTCTGCACCTAAGGGTAGGCTACGCACTCGGGTAGAATAGTCGAGCAACCGAAAGAACTTTTAAAATTTTGGGCTTACCCGCACCCAAGCCCAAAAATTTACATACAAATGAGCAAGGCGAAATTTAGTTTATTTTTTCCCTTTACTTTTACCTAAGCTTTTCTTTACCCCTTTCTCCAAGCTTCGTTGCGTTTTTTCTGTTTCTCTTTTTGTCTTCCCTATTGCTTTCTTAGCTTCTTTCCTTGCAGTTTTAAGTTTTCTTTCTCGGCTTTTTATAACCTCTTTTGCTTTTTTATAAGTCTCTCGTAATTGCGCCTCTTTTTTCTTTGCTTCTTCAAGAACCTTTTTGCGTGTTTCTTTTTCTTCTTTTGTTTTTCCGAAGCTGAGGAAACTCTCCATCGCCGCTTTTCTTGAGGCCCTTTTTGCCTGAACGTATTCTTCCTTTGCTTGCGCCAGTTTAACCTTTAAGGCTTTCATCTGAGCAGAATATTCCTCATCACTTATTTGCGCATAAGATGGAGAAAAAGAAAAAAGAAATATACATACTATAACCCAGCTTAATACTTTTTTAAACATAGACCTCCTTTTTCCCAATAATGTTTTCATCTCTACCTTCAATTTGTGTTGCTATTCTACTTGCCGAAATCTCCAAGACGCTTCTTTACATCTTCCGCAGCGCCTTTCACCTGAGAAGCTAATGCATCCTTTGCTTTCTCCAGTAAATCCTTGGCTGCCTGTGAATCTTTATCAACATACCTTAAGATATACTGGGCTATATCTACTGCTTGCTGAAATTCCTTTGAGTTGTAAAAGGCTTTGGCTTGTTTAGTTAAATAATCTACCTTTTCCTGTGTAGTCTCCATAGATTTAGCGGTTTGTATTGCTTCATTGCTTGATGCAACTTTCTTTTCTCCACAACCTACCAAAACCAAACTTAAGAACAAACCTAACACTATCGTAGTAAAGAAAAGATTCTTCATGCTAATCACCTCCTTTTTTCCCGTCTCCTTTCAGAAAAAACTTCCTACTCGCGTAATTTATATGTCTTTTAAAGCGGCATTTTCCGGTAATTTCTCAATTGCGCCACTAAATGTTTTTAAGCATTCTGAGAGTTTATCCAGTTCCCTGGATTGCGCAATCGGTATCTTGTCACTTCCGCGCTGTTCCAGGGCATCAATGACGTATTTTATGGTAAATGTTTCTATATCGCGAGCGGGTTGATAGGTCATACCCTTGTGCTCTTGTTCCTTCAATTCAGAAATAACTCCAGCTCCAGCTAATTCATAGAGTATTTGACGCACAAGACGAATCGGGATCTCTAGTAAATGTGAGATTTCAAAATCTGTTAAAGGCTGTTCTCCTTTTGAAAAATTTTTTACAAGTAAATGCGCTATACGGAGCGCTAAAAGCCTTTTAAAGGAATGGCTTATTCTTAAGCAATCGGGTTCAAACTCATATGTTTCTACATTCTGGTATGCAAAAGAAAGCTCTGCTCCAAAGAGAACAACCAGCCAGCTAATTTGAAGCCATACCAAGAAAAGGGGCAATGCAGCAAAGCTGCCGTAGATTGCATTGTATTTCGCTACGCCGATCTGAAAATTAATATAGGCAAATTGTACAATCTGGTAAATTGTACCGGCTACTATTCCGGCTAAAAGGCCAGACCTAAAATTGACCTTGGTGTTGGGCATAAATATGTAAATGAAGGTGAAAAGTATCCAAATAACACAGTAGGGTAACAATTTTAACAAGGCAAAGATTAACGGGCTAATTGCTCCTAAAAGGGTGAGCTTTTGGGTTATAAGCACGATCTGGCTGGTTATAAATACTGTGATACTGCTGGACATAATGACAAGAATAGGACAGATAAGCATTATGGAAAGATAGTCGCTGAGTTTTTGCCCAATACTTCTTGCATGCTTTATGCCCCATATATCGTTAAATGACTCCTCGATATTTCCTAACACTTTTATAACTATCCAGAATAAAATGGCAACGCCTATGCCAGCGATTAGGCCTCCTTTTGTGTTTTTAAGGAGCTGGTTTGCAAAGTTAATAATGTTTGTAAGTACCTCTTCTTGGCCTTGGAACTTTTCTAAGAGATGTACTTCGAGGGTCTTTTCAAACCCAAAACCTTTGGCAACTCCAAAGGCCATCGCGACTACTGGAACGATAGAAAGCAGAGAATAGAGGGTTAAGGCTGATGCCCTTAATTGGCATTTATCTTCATCAAACCCGCGTAGCGCCAAGAGAACAACTCTTAACTGCTTGATAAAAAAAGATTTTGAGCGGGGAAGAGCTTGTAAGCGGATTCTCCAAATATCTGTTTTGATAAAATTGATAATTTTTGATATCATATAGCCATTCTTATTTTAACTTTTTAAAAATATCTTTATTCTATATATTCCTTTTTTCTGCCGCTTAAGAAACGAAAGACCTTTTTTACAAACCTGAACATCACCTTTAGAAACCATAATGAAAGATCTTTTCATTTCTACCCCCCATTTCATTTTTGGAGCGGCAATAATTTATTTCAAGGATTTTACTCACCACCGAAAGGCAGTTTAATCTTTTCCTTTAAATCTTTTAAATCTTCGGTTGCTTTCTTTAAGGTCTCTTGTGTTTTTTTGGTTGCCTCTTGGGCTTTCTGCGTAGTCCCTTTTAGTGCTTCTTGCGCTTTAGCAGCAGCTTCAGTTGCTATTTGTTGAGCTGATGCAAGCGTATCAGAAACTGTCCCCTTTAATCCGCCTAAATCAAAGTTAGTAAGGCTGGCTATTGTAGTGCCCATAAGTGCCCTTACAACTATAAGGCTTACAAGAGAGTAAGGGTCTGTTATGTTCTCATACCTTTCGTCAAGGTTAATATTAAATTCTTTTATAGACGGGGCCCCTCCTTTTGAGTAATCCTTGTATATTACTTTCCCAATTTTAAGTTCCAGGCTATCTATTTGTATTTCAGGGGCTTTCCCCTTTTCCTTTTCCTCTGGTTTTTCCCCTTCTTTCTGGGCCTGTACAACCTTTAAAGAATCTAAATTAAGTTCGCCTTTCTCATTTTTTACAACCATAAACTCCTTTAGGTTTATTCTCACTTCCTCTAAATGAACTTTGCCTTTTATAATAGCTGGCAGGTCATAATCAACATAAATCTCTGGCATGTCGAGCATTATTCTGTCTTCGTATCCCTTTGGATTAAAGAGTTGAAGATTTTTGATTCCTACGAGGCTGTTTATAATACCCACTCTAAAGCTTTGGGTGTTCAGCCGTAGGCCCGTAACTACTTCTACTCCCTTTTCGACAGAGGCTTTGATTATCATATCCTTAGCAAAAGATAAAATTAAAGCTATTGCTAATATACCGATTAATATAATGAGTAACTTTTTCATTATTGTGCCCCTCCTTTCCCTTAATTTGCTTTTTCTCCTCATATATATGAATATCACTTTAAAGCAGATACTAAATAATCCGAAAGAAAACTTGCTTGGAGGAACTCGAACTCCCAGCACCCAGTTCTGTAGACTAGTACTCTACCAATTAAGCTACGGGCACAAGCTTCAATTCTTGTAGATTTACATTTTACAACTTTTGCGGGACTTTCTCAAGGAAAATAATGTGAACCTACTAGAGGAATATAATTATGATAGCCCTTTAAAAAGAAGGGTTCAAGGGAAATTGCTTATGATATCTTTAATCGGTAAGAACCCCTGCTTCTCTGGAGTGAGCGCCAAATGGGCAACTGTCCCACCTCCGAGGTGGGACAAGAGGTTTAACTCGGTACAGCTGGCGGAGAGACTGGGATTCGAACCCAGGGCACCCGAAGGTACACACGCTTTCCAAGCGTGCGCTTTCGTCCACTCAGCCATCTCTCCTTAATATACTATAAGACTTTTTGTAAAAATTCTTACTTTCTCTTCCTTTTAAAAAATTCTTTTAATAAATACGCGCTTTCTTCCTTAAGAACTCCACTTTTTACTTCAAGCCGATGATTAAATAACTTTCTGCTTACGAGGTCAAGCACCGAGCCGCAGGCCCCAAACTTTAGATCGTGGGCTGCAAATACCAATCTTTTTACCCTGGCTAAAATAAGCGCCCCTAAACACATAGCACAGGGTTCTAAAGTTACATAACAAATGGCTTGCAAGAGTCTTTCGTTCTTAAGATAATTTGCGGCCTGAGTAATAGCAATCATTTCAGCGTGGGCGGTAGGGTCTTTTAGGAGCCTGGTCTGATTGTGAGCCCTGGCAATTATTCTATTTTTATAAACAATAACCGCCCCCACAGGCACTTCGTCTTTCTCTGCTGCTTCTTGGGCCTGTCTTAATGCTTCGCGCATAAACTGAATATCTTTAGTCACACTAAGCCTCTAATTTCCTACGAAGTCAAGTGCACAAGTTACTTGACGAAGTAGAATGGCGCGCCCGGCAGGACTCGAACCTGCAACCTTTTGGTTCGTAGCCAAACACTCTATCCAGTTGAGCTACGGGCGCGCGGTTTTATGCGGGTGATATTATATCAAAAATTCCAAAAAAGGTAAACCCCGTTGGTTTAACGGGGTGGAAAAATTAGAGGAGCCCTTAAAGACAATCAATTGTTGAGCTGGCAGCTTTTTTGGCCATATTCATTTAGTTATAAGAGATGATTAATTTTTTTTTGAAGTGTTTCAGTATTTTAATAAGCTTTTCTCCAAATAACCATATAAAAAAACAGTTGCCTGCCGAATGCAAGGTATCAAGCCAAAAAGAGGAAGCATTGACTAAAATCCAGGATTTCAATGTTAAAGGATAAGTAAAAGAATACCAGTACCAGAAATTCATAATCCAACCAAATAAATAACCCCACAGAAGACCAAAAATAATAAGGGGTATTTTAGGAGATTTTAAATTAAACTTTCCCAAAATACCGGCTGTTGCGCCACAAAAACCCCAGGCTAACATTTGCCAAATCGTCCACGGCCCCTGGCCCAAAAAGAAATTAGATATAAGCGCTGAAATCGCACCGACTAAAAAACCAGAGCCGCAACCAAAAACAAATCCGGAAATAATTACCAAAAAAGTAGTTGGTTGAACATTGGGAATAAAGGCGAAAGGCAGGCGTGCTGAGGCAGCAATGCCGGCTAAAACGGCTATGATAGAAATTTCTTTAACAGAGAACTTGTTTCTCTCAAGCCAATAAAAAAAAGCCGCCAATCCAAGCAAAGCCAGGACAATTGATATTAAGCTTTTATCCATTCTTGGGCATCTTTTAAAGTTATTATATCATTAGCTATTCCGTAAAACATTTTACTTATATGAGAAGAATAATATAGATTGCTTTTCAAAACATTATATTTGTTTCCATGACTTACAATTTCGCCTTTAAACAATAAAACAATTTTTTTAGCAAACTCAGCAGCAAAATCAACATCCTGAGTAATCATAATGACGGTGCCGTTATTTTGCTTAATGAATGAATGCAAAATTTTTCCTAAGCGTTCCTTTAATTGATAGTTTAGGCCCCGCGTTGGCTCATCTAATAAGAGAATTGAGGGCTTGGCTACCATAACCGAAGCTAAAGCTATCCGTTCTTTCTCACCGGTGCTTAGATCTCTTGGATTTTTATATCTATGCTGATTAATTTCTAAAAGATTCAATGTTTCTTCGATAACTCCATTATCTATTTTGCCTAAATTATTCAGTGTATACTCAAGCTCTTTCTCGACACTGTCATTAAACAAATAGTCGCTTGGGTTTTGAGACAGATAGCCTAATAACTTTATTCTGTCAACATTGGATAAAGAAGCTATGCTTTTCCCCAAAACAGTAGTTTTTCCTCTTGATGGCTTTAGGAGTCCGCACATAATCTTAAGGAGCGTGCTTTTACCTGCACCATTTTCGCCCAAAATACACAAAAAATCATTTTGTTGTATGCCAAGATTAATGTTTTTTAAGACCTGTGGCCCGTTTTCATATAAAAATGAAACTCCTTTAATTTCTACAATATTTTTCTCTTCTTCGGGAAGAGAAATTTTCCTTTTTATTTCTTTTGCAGGCTTATCATAGTTGCCCAAGAGCTTCCTTGCGTCTGCAATAGTAACTGGAACCCTTTCAAGCTCGTGGGATGAGAAAAGTTTGCACGCGAGCGGAACAAAATTAGACTTTTCTCTAACAGCCCATCTGCTAAAATTTGTCAAATCATCACATTTGATAACTCTGCCCTCCTCAAGCAATAACACCCTGTCAGCCAGTTGAAAACAACGGTCCAGTCTCTGCTCAATTAAAATGATAGTATATCCTAAATCGTCCCTTAAGCGTCTAAGTGCATGGAAAACCTCTTCTGCGGCTATGGGATCCAGTTGCGAAGTAGGCTCATCTAAAACAATTACTTTGGGGCCCATGGCTAATATAGAAGCTAAAACTAATTTTTGCTTTTCTCCGCCGGATAAATGTTCACACCGGGCATCAAGAAGATTAGACAATCCGAGAAAAGCGGAGACTTCTGCAATTCTTCTCTTTATTTCATCCGGTTCTGTTTCCAGGTTCTCAAGCCCAAAGGCTATTTCTGATTTAACCTTATCCATAATGAGTTGCCTTTCCGGATTTTGAAAAACCATACCTATTTCTTTTTGTACTTGCTTTTTTTTGAGCTTAAGCTTGGATGTGCCCTTGAAAAAAAATTGACCTTTTAACCTGCCTCCGTAGAAGTCCGGCACAAGGCCGGCTATCAATCTGGCTAAGGTAGTTTTGCCTCCCCCGGAAGGTCCCACTATAAGCAGAAACTCTCCTTCATTAATAGAGAGATTGATATTGCTTATAGCCGGGCTATAACTTTCCGGGTAAAAATAAGTTAAATTTTCAATCTTAAAAATTTCCACTTATAATAACTCCACTGTAGAACAACTATCACAGATAAACCTAAAAATATCCAGCTAATTAACAAAAAATCTTCTTTAGTGAATAGGTTGCCCAGCTTCGGGTAAAACTTAAAAAAACCTTGCCCGCCAAACAAACCAAAAACAAAACCGGTTAAAGAAAAAATACATCCGGCCGCGATAATAGAATCTCTAACCATCCATGAGCGCTTTTGATAAAAAGTTCTTCTGCCCACCCCAAAGGCTCTTGCGTGTAAACTCTCAGCACTATCCCAGGAACCTTCCAGGCAGGTCAACAGCAAAATATTCCAAAGTGGAAAATGAGCTTTTATTTTAGCTATAATTCCCTTCGTATCAAAATTAGCCCCCCGCGCCGACATAACCTGTCTAATTTCAGCTAAATTCCTTTTTATTCTAGGGAGCATCAAAAAAGCCATAATAATAACTACAGCTGATTTTGGGATAATCTTTAAGGCAAAGCTAAGCGTTTCATCAATATCGACAATAGCTTGATAAAGACAAAATATACTTACCGTCAATAGTATTTTTAAACCCATATTTAATCCATAAGCGGCCGCTTCTTTAGTAATAGTTAATTGTCCAAATATTGGCACAATGGGCCCATTCCATATCACTGTGCTGCCTGCTGATGAAATAAATGCGTTAATTAAAACTATTAATAAAACCATACTGAGAGCAAAAATAAAATAACTTCTCCATTCTTTCCACGCCCCGGCAAAATGAATAGCTATAAGAACGCTTAATAACAACATCGCGAGATAGGCAGGGTGAGTATAAGTCATGGCCAGTAAAAACAAAGTGCCGATATATATCCAGACACTGAGCGGATGGAAATCTTTAATAAAGGATTTAGTATTTGATAGACAACGGTACATTTAATATTTCTCCTGAAGTAACTACCGCCCCGGAATAAAACTTAATTCTTTCCGGCTCATTTATTAATATATCCAGAGCTGCTTCAACACCATCGTCATCCGTACCTATTATAAACCAAATAACACTATCTGAGCCAAAGCCGCGTTTAGTGCCTACAATAGCTGCTGCTTTCTCAAGTTCTTTTTGTGTTTTGCCGTTTATGTCCATAATTTGCAATTTATCTTTTTCAAATTTTATAAAAAGGCCTGCCTTGCGATAATTTCTATAAATATCCCAAATAGCTTTGTGCCGACTTAAATCCTGCCAACTGCCAATAACTATAAGCATGCTATTTTGTTTTTTAATATCTATATTGTCATAAGGTTTTAACTCTATGCCTTTCACGCCTTGCTCCTCAATACTCTTTTTAAATGCACCGGCCTTGTGTTTTAGAGAAGCGGTGTGTAAAATAAGTGTCTTTTTCGCTTCCCCGCCATAGCCGCTTAAAAAAGGCTGGGGATAAGCGCCGATAACAGCTGATATATACGCACCTTCATCCCAGCGATGAAAATCCCACCAAATGATATCACCCGGCTCAGGATAATATTCTTTGGCACCAACATGAGCCATGATACCATTTACATAATAAAACCAGTTTTTCTTTTCATTTGCCTTAAGCGGCCCAAGCTTATTTATAGACGTTATAAATGCGCCACCACAAGTACTCCTAACTTCACAAGTTTCTTTCAAAGCCTGCATAACTGATTGATTGACATAAGGAACTTTTTCATCAACCAGGCAATTTTTAAGAAAATCCTGCGTTGCCCATAAGGTTATTTCTTCTTCGCCTGCAATAGCAGAAAAAAAAGTTAATGATAAACAATAAAACAAAACCAGGCAAAAGATTATTTTTTTCATATCTTTTTATCTAATAATTTATAGCGGAAACGGCATCCAGATCAAAACCGGAAGAACCGGAACCGCTACAGGCCCCCATACCTATATTGTGGCGAACTTTATCTCCATTTATATCCGCCAACCAATTGTCGCCAGTTGCAGTTATGCGCACATAACTAATCCACTTAAGTTCTTTGGCGCTAATCTCACTTAAATCAAAACTGTCTCCTCCTGAAACAGAAGGATTGGTAGGGTCTGGATTGCCATTATTGGTGTAGACAGGGTTAACACCGACAAAACCCCGGGCATAACAATAGGGGTTATAGCAATTAATTTCTCCGCCTTGATCGTAATGAGGCACAAAATCTATTGGGAATGTATAAAATGTATTTCCATCCTGGCTAACAGAAACAATTGCTACCTCCATCCATCTAAGCTGGGGGTCACCACCAACAAAAAAGACATTTTCAAAAACTGTAAAATCAAGGCCTTCTTCATTGACTATAATATTATCATTAAACTTAAGGGTAATACTGCCTCCATAAGGCGGTGTTTGTCCATTATCATCATTTATCCTTGAATGCAATGAAACTACATCAAAGGAACCCATGCCGGAGCCTCCTCCTTGTGGCGCACCCAATACAACTCCCGGTATATTATTTGCCCCAAATCCACCTTCAGATAAAGGATTAAATGAAATCACTTCATCGGCAAAAGGATCGCAGTCCCCATATAAAGTTACTGCTTGAGGCATAACACTGGCACGCGAGTTTTCAGTAATATCACTGTAAGTGCCTTCTTCATCAAAAGCAA
Source organism: Candidatus Omnitrophota bacterium (assembly GCA_030631665.1). Lineage (GTDB taxonomy): Bacteria > Omnitrophota > Gorgyraeia > DAOVKU01 > DAOVKU01 > DAOVKU01. Next base: position 2,471 of record DAOVKU010000046.1, on the reverse strand, counting down.
AAGCGCAGTAGTAATATAAAAGGCCGTTCGTTAAATCTGTATCGACAATATTATCTCCGGTGCCTGAATATACCAGTTCACCTTCAGCTGGATTTAGCGGATAACCGGAAGTGCTTCTAAAAATTTTAATTACGACAAAATCGGGACTGTCTGGATTAGTCCAGGCTAAACCTACCTTGCTACCTGAAGGACAAGCTACAAAACCTATTATTGGCAGCATGGTATCTTTAATAGACAACGTAAAATCTTTTGCCTCTTTATTATCCTGGTCATCTTTAACCTGAATATGCAGGGGAAAATCTCCAACTGCTTCAGAAGTGCCTGAGAGCTTGCCGGTGGAATCATCAAGGGTTAACCCCTGCGGCAAAGAACTATCAACTAAAGACCACGTATATGGCAAAGTTCCTCCTTGCGCCTCCAAATTAACTTCATAGTATCTGTTTGCTCTGGCAGTAGGAAAGCTTTCAGTAATGATAGTTAGTGGTTCATCGTTTTCGTTTATATTTAAAGCAACTATAGCCTGCAGACAATCTCCTTCTGTATCACTAACTTCAATTTCTATACTTTCGCTGGCTTTACTTTCAGGTATGCCGGAAATTAAACCGCTTTGGCTATTTAAACTGAGTCCCCCCGGAAGATTCTCTGTAATTATATCCCAGAAATAAGGCTCGACTCCGCCGCTAGCTAATAAAAGCTGGCTATACGATTTGCCGACTGTTCCCTCAATCAATTCTGTAGTAAGAATAGTTAAAGGATCGCCTGTAATTTTTATCTGAAATTCTGCCTCATCAATGTTGCCTTTAGTATCTTCGACTTCAATGGTTACTGAAAGTTTCTGGCCTTTGGCAGGTATTCCTGAAAGTATGCCGGTATTTTCTGCCAAAGCAATTCCTTCCGGTATGCCCCCGGAGGCAATTCTCCAGTTATAAGGCTTTGTGCCCCCGTTGGCAACAAGCACAAAATAATATTCAACACCTTTTACTCCTTCAGGCAAAGTACCGGTGACAATAGAAAGCGAGCTATCTTTTACCGTTAAAAGGAACGTAGCTGAAGTAGAGTTTGTGCTTGCATCAGTTACTTCAATCTCCAGGGAAAAACTTCCGCTCTCTGTGGACACGCCGCTTAATAAACCTTGAGTGCTTAGGGCAAGACCGTCCGGCAAGGAACCGGGTTTTAACTTCCATTGATAAGGCGGCACTCCACCTTCAGCTTCCAGGTAAAAAGAACAATCTTCGTCTATATCAAGACAGGGCAAGCCTGTGGCAGTAATAGCAAGCTCTACATCCTGAATTTCAAAGGTAAAATCGGCAGAGGTTGCATCAAAACGTTGGTCAATAACTTTAATCTTTACGCAAGTTGTTTGAGCCTCGACTGGCGCGCCTCTTAATACGCCCAAGTCTTTATTAAGTGAAATTCCCGGGGGCAATTCCCCGGAAATAATTTCCCATGTATACGGCGGGCTGCCTCCATGCGCACAAAGAAGTTGATAGAATTCCACGCCAACATCTGCTCCAAGCAAAAATGGTTCATCAATTGTAAGTAATTCATCTAAAATAACTAATTCTAAGCTAGTGCTAACTTGATTTTCTTGAGCATCAGCCACTGTAATATTTAGCATCATATCAGTTGAGTCTAATGGCGTTCCCGAGAGAGATCCACTCGCTTGGTTTAAAATAAGACCATCGGGAAGAAGACTTGTTGTCTGCCATTCGTAAGGAGGGCTGCCGCCTTGAGCACAAAGTGTCTGGTAATAATCTACGCCTACTACACCCGCATCCAAGAAGAGAGTAATAATTTCTAATGCCTTCTCGTTAATATCAATCATAAATTCGGCGATATCGTAATTCTGCTCTGCATCTGTCACTTTTACCCTAAAGGTGGTTTTTTGAGATTTTTGCGGAATGCCCGATAAAAGAGCGTAATGACTATCAAAACTAATGCCCTCCGGCAGTGAGCCGGAAATAATCTGCCACTTGTAAGGGGGAAATCCACCCTGAGCCTCTAATCTTTGAGAATAAAAAAGGCCAACATAAGTTTCCGGCAGCGAACCGGAAATAATATATAAAGGGCTGGTCTTAATCGAAAGAGTCAGTTCAGTCTCGACAAAATTATCTTTTCGGTCAATTACCTTAATAGTAAATTTCGCCTTTCCTTCTTTTTGTGGTACGCCGTATAAAACCCCGCTTTTATTATGTAAGCATAATTTTTCCGGCAAAGCACCGGCACTAACAACCCAACTATAAGGAGGCCATCCTCCCTTAGCTAACATTTGCTTATAGTAATCTCTTCCAACCATTGCATCCGCTAATGAACTAGTGATAATTGATAAAGGGCCGGCTGCGTCAGTAATATTGGTATATTTTAGAACTATCAAAGTAAAATTAAACACGCTGTGGTTGCCTTCATTGTCTCTCACCATAATAGTAAAAGTTGTAACTTCGCACTTTTTGGGTATGCCGTATAATACTCCT
>DAOVKU010000111.1 GCA_030631665.1 Candidatus Omnitrophota bacterium | reverse complement strand
TAAGGGATTAAAATATGGACAGGATTAAGGGATTATGCTATAATTTAAGAAATTGTATACTTGTTGTATGCCTGCCTGCTTGCTAATACCTAATCCAGGCGGGGCAGCCAAATTTTCGAAGAAAATTTGGTCCTGAAGCAGCGTAAAAAGTTCTGACGAATAGGAAGAACTTAGCTGCTGAAGGACCTGGGTTTTCAAAGAAAATTTTTACTTGCTCAGGATGGTGGTGAGCAAGCGACGAGCGAAGCAAGGAGCGCGTCGAACCACCAAATTTTCGAAGAAAATTTGGTGCTGAGTGAATCGAAAAACTATTTTGCTTTGAAAAATAAGAAAGATATTATTAAAATGAAAAAACTATCCGCAGTAGTATTATTTATAGTCATAGTTGTTGTTATATTATTTGCTATTCAAGGCCATGCGCTGGAATTACCCCGTTGGTTTCCTTTTAGCACCCAAAGGGCCCTTGGGGAATGGAAAGAAAAGATTTTTAAGGGAAAAGTCTTGTATGAGGTCAAGGTTATCAAACAAGAGAAAGGAGGCTATCTTTTAGCCAGAAGCGATAAAACTGCCTCAGGGTTATTTTATACTATTCGGTTTAGCCCGTATTCAACTCCGATGATAAGCTGGAAATGGAAAGTATTAAGGCTTCCGGCTAAAAATGGGGAGAATTATTCCGAGGGTGAGTGGATTGAAAAAGATGATTATGCAGCCAGGTTCTACGTGATATTCCCTAAATTTCCTTTTACCAGAACAGAGTGTTTAGAGTATGTATGGGATGAACGCCTGCCTGTGGGCACCATTATAAACAGCCCTTATTTTGATAAGATAAAGCTGATTGTTATTGAATCGGGCAAAGAAAGATTAGGGGAATGGATTTATGAAGAGCGCAATGTTTATCAGGATTATATTGCTGCTTTTGGAAGGCTGCCGGAAAATAGTGTGGGCGCTATAGCCATAATGACTGATTCCGATAACACGGTAAGCACAGCCGAAGCTTGTTATGATGAAATAAAAGTGGGGTATAAAAAATGATTAATAAAAAAAGTAAAAGAAGAAGTTTTTTTATCGTTAATAAAACACACAGAGAAATTTTAATAGTTGTATTTATTGCCATGTTGGTGCCGGTTGCCCTGGTGGAGATTGCCCTCTATTTTCTTATTTTTAATATTACTGCCTGGCAGATAGGGATTCCCGAAGCGGTATTTTCCATTTTGCTTCCCGCATTAAAAAAAGTCAACTTCATAGTGTTTATAACCCTGCCGTTTGTTATGTTTTTATTGTGGCTTTGGGCATTAGTAGTTTCTAAGAGAATAGTAGGGCCTTTTGATAGACTACAGAGAGAACTCGACAAGAGAATCGAAGGTGTTAAAAGCGGCCATCTCCAGGTAAGGAAAGGCGATGCGTTAGAGGAGCTGATAGATAAATTTAACCGTCTTCTGGATAAATCGCCATAAAGACATTCGCATTTCCCCAATAACCCTCACAAGATTTTATCAAAGTAATTTTTCTTGGTTAACAAAAGATTAAAAAGGTTATTGTGAAAAAACTAACAAGCGAAGATGTTGATAAAATATTAAAGATAAAAACTCCTGAGCAGCTTTTTGCTCTTATAGAAAATGAAATAACTTTCTTTTTTGAAATAAGTTACTTAGCTATATTTATTTTGAATAATGATGAAACAGAATATGTTCTCAGAAAACAAATTTTCAGAGCAAAAGATATGCCGGGTGTTGCCAGGGATACAAAGCTTGTTTTAAAAGATTCTATTGTAACGCATTTGCTGGCTACAAAGAAACCTATTTTACTAAAGGAGGTAAGGGTAAATCTGGAAGTTGCATTAACGCCTGACAGGCAAAAATTTTTATCTTTGCTGAGAAATAGATTGCTTAAATTAAAAGCCGAACTTTGTGTACCGGGTCTTGAAAATGATAAATTGGTAGCCATATTCGTGCTGGGCAAAAAGATATCAAAAGAAGAATTCTCCGTTCAGGAAGTAGAATTATTTTCTTCATTAGTGGAGCAGTTCGCAAAGGTAGTTTATAATTTTGGCCTGTTGAGAAAAGAAATAGAGTTTTTTGTTAGCTCTATACGTAAAATCAATAATGACCTGGAGGCAAAGGACCCTTATACAGCCGGTCACTCCTATAGGGTTGCCCGGTTTTCTATGGTTGTTGGTAAAAAATTTCAAAATGAAATTAGTAAGATTCCCTATGGAGAAATGTTGTTGTACTATACTGCCGAGCTTCATGATGTAGGCAAAATCAATCTTTCCGATCGTATCCTTAAAAAGAAATGTTCATTAGATGAGCAAGAATATAATGCGGTAAAAAAACATCCTTTTGAATCTGCAAAAATAATTGCTCCTCTCGAAAAGTGGTTCGGAAGAACAATCATTGATACCGTTCTTTGCCATCATGAAAATTATGACGGGACAGGTTATCCTTATGGAAAAAAAGGAGAAGAAGTAAATATCCTTGCCCGGATAATAAGGGTAGCTGATTCTTTTGATGCCATGATTACTGACAGGCCTTACAGGAAAGCCTTGGTCCACCATGAGGTACTGTCTGAGCTTAAAAAAGGGCGGGGTACATTGTATGATCCAAAAGTAGTGGATGCATTCTTGGAAGCTTATAGAGAAGGTTTGTTTAAAGATATATTTTTCTCACAGTTGGAATCACGGTTGGAAGACAGAAAAGGATAATTTCAAATGGAGCAGAACAATTCAGAAAGAAGAAAGTATGTCCGGGTAGGGGTGTCTCTGTTGATTAGTTATATCGTAATTGATGGGTCACAGGAAAGCAAAGAATCAATTACTGAAAATATCAGCGGAGGTGGAATGATGATTCCCCTTAAAGAGAAACTTGCGGTCGGAACATATTTAAAATTACAGTTGGATTTGTTAAAAAAAAGGAAAAAGATTCAGCTTGAGGCAAAGGTTGTTTGGTTAAGGCCTATTCCTGATGAACAGGGGTATACCTATAAAGCAGGCATAGAATTTATTAATCTCAACTTCGCCAAACGCAATGTGATAAGTAATTATGTGCAATACCTGGATAGAGAACAATTACTCAAGGGTTTTTCCGCTAAATAAGGAACATTTCGACAATGTCTAAAAAACTGACAGATTTATCGCTTATTTCCGAAGAAGAGCTTTTAAATTTAAAAATGCGCGATTTACCTCTAAAGATAGAAGAGACATGGCTCGAAAACTGCATAAAGGAGCTTTACGGTGAATTAGACAACAAAGGATTAAAATTTAAGCCGTTATGTTATTTAGCCGATGAATGGCTTACTCCGGATGGAGAACCGGTTATCGGAATACCTTTTTTCCTGGCGCACCCTGTCCTTATAAAATTGGAACGGAAGATAATGCTTGAGGTTGAAGGAGATACAAGGCAATGGTGTATGAAGTTGCTGCGGCATGAAACAGGGCACGCCATAAATTATGCTTACCGTTTACATAAGAGAAAAAAATGGCAGAAGATATTCGGTAAGTTTTCCAGAGAATATGCTGATACTTACCGTTTCCGTCGTTATAGTAAAAACTTTGTAAGACATTTAGAAAATTATTATGCCCAATACCACCCTGATGAAGATTTTGCCGAGACATTTGCGGTATGGTTGACGCCCGGTTTAGACTGGCAAACTCAATATAAAGGCTGGAGCGCCCTGTGTAAGCTTAAATATCTTGATGAACTAATGGGAGAAATTAAAAACAGACAACCCCTGGTAAAAGAAGGAAAAAAATACTGGCAATCTTCGTCTTTAAGGATAACGCTAAAAAATTATTATAACCGCAAAAAACGGGTTTATGCCGAAGACTTTCCCGATTTCCACGATGCTAATTTAAAAAGGATTTTTACGGAAAGGGATAAAAAAAATGAACACCTAACCCTGGTGCACTATTTAATAAAAAAATACAGAAAAAATATATTGGCTACTGTGTCTGCCTGGACTGGAGAAAAGAAATATGTTATAAATGATCTTTTGACT
>DAOVKU010000086.1 GCA_030631665.1 Candidatus Omnitrophota bacterium | reverse complement strand
AATAGATACCGGCTCAGGCACTCCTATGGCATAAGCCAGCTGAATCTCACATTTATCGGCTATACCTGAAGCTACAATATTCTTGGCAATATAACGCGCATAATAGGAAGCGGATCGATCGACCTTGCTGGGATCCTTGCCGGAAAAACATCCTCCTCCATGGCTGCCCACGCCACCATAAGTATCCACAATGATCTTTCTACCCGTTACGCCTGTATCTCCCTGCGGGCCACCGACTTCAAATCTTCCTGTTGGATTGACAAAAATCTTGGTCTTTTTGTCCATTAATCTTGAGGGAATAACTTTTTTAATTACGGTATGAATTAAATCTTTCTCCACATCTTTTAACTTAACATTCTTGCTATGGTGGGCACTTATGACTATAGCTTCTATTCTTTTTGGTTGTCCCTCATCGTATTCAATGGTAACTTGCGATTTACCATCCGGGCGAAGATACTTTAGAATTTTCTTCTTTCTCACCTCTGCCAGTCTGAGTGTGAGAGCATGAGCAAGCATTATTGGCATGGGCATCAATTCTTTGGTTTCATTGCTGGCATAACCAAACATCATTCCCTGGTCTCCTGCTCCGCCAACATCAACCCCCAAAGCAATATCTGGAGATTGCTTCTGAATAGATGTCATTACACCGCAAGTCATATAATCAAAACCATACTCCGGTTTATCATAACCAATTTCTTTTATGGTTTGCCTGACTACCTGTGGTATATCAACATAACAAGAGGTGGTTATCTCGCCTGCCACTATAGCCAATCCCGTAGTTACCAGTGTTTCGCAGGCCACTCTGCCATTAGGGTCTTCTTGATAAATGGCATCTAGGACAGCATCAGAAATTTGATCAGCAACCTTGTCAGGATGCCCTTCTGCCACAGATTCTGAAGTAAAAAGATGTTTATGTTTTAAATGCTTCATTTTTTCCTCCTTTAATGAGTACATAATTTACAGAAACGAAGTTGATGTAAATTATATGTGCGAATTAAATCCGCCTGAGGCGGATGAAATTCAGTCAACAGACTCAAGTTCATTTCCTTCCTCAAGCTTGGGCTTCATTTGATGTTTTTGAATTTTTTCCTTGTGTTGCCTTAATTGCCTTTCCATATTGTGCAAGGCTTTTTCAACAGAAAGATGCATATTATCACTAGTTTCTTTGCATCTTAAAACTGAATTTTTAGCAAAAACGATTATTTCAACAATTTGCCTATATTTTTCGGTTGAAAGAACAAAATGTACTTCTATAATATTATGCAGGAATTTATTAAACTTAGCTGCGCCTTCATTGATAACTTCTTTAATATCCTGGGTGACCACAAAATGCCTACCATCAATTTTGATTTGCAAGCTATTTCCTCCTTTAATGAGCACATAACTTATAGAGGCGAAGCCGATATAAGTTATAAGTGCGAATTAATCCCGAAGCTTAATCTAAAATTATGGAACAGAATTTTAGATTGCTTAAGCAAGGGATCCTTACTGATATACGCAAACTAACCCCGAAGCTTTAATGAGACCATGAGTTACGTGACTGTCGAGGAACGTAACTCATATGGTCGAATTAATCCCGAAGCTTAAGTCAAAATTATGGAACAGAATTTTAGATTGATTAAGCAAGGGTGCGTTAATTTCGATCCCGGCAGCAAGTGGCTGCGAAAATTCATTCTAAATTTTCTTGCAGCTACCGGGATAAGTTCGGCCAACAAACTTATGTTCACCAAAACTCCATAAGTTTGGGCCTCACTTACATACTAAACTTCTCTCCCAAATATACCTGCCTGGCTTTTTGGTCGTTAATCAATGCCTGAGCATCACCTGAAATTAAAACTTTACCTTCAGCCATAATATAAGAGTGATCTGTTATGGCCAATGTTTCTCTAACGCTATGGTCGGTCAGTAAAATTCCCATCCCCTTAGATTTTAACTCTGCAATAATTTGTTGAACCTCAAAAACAGCTATAGGATCGACACCGCTAAAAGGTTCATCCAATAAAATAAAAGAAGGATTGGTAACCAATGCCCTGGTAATCTCAAGACGCCTGCGCTCACCGCCGGAAAGCGTATAAGCCTTATTTTTGGCTAGATAGCCTATATTTAATTCTTCAAGAAGTTGTTCCAACCTCTTTTTTCTTTCAGCCCTTGAAATATTAATTGTTTCCAAAATAGCCATGATATTTTCCTGCACGCTCAATTTTCTAAAAACAGACGGTTCCTGGGAAAGGTAGCCAATGCCCAACCTGGCTCTCTTGTGCATAGGAAACTTGGTGATATTTTTGTTATCAAAAAAAATTTGTCCTTCATCAGGATTAATAAGTCCTACAATCATATAAAAAGTAGTTGTTTTGCCGGCGCCATTGGGTCCAAGCAAACCAACTATTTCACCCCTTTGAACTTCTATCTTCACATTGTCTACAACACGCCGGCCGCCGTAACTTTTGCTTAAGTTTTTAGTCTCCAGTAATCGCATCTAAATCCCCTTTTGAATACAAAATTAATTTCGGTCTACCGCTCAATATAATCAATTTTGACTTTGCGTTATAGGTTGCCTGGTCACTGTAAGTCACATTATCACCGCGCTCTATCTTAACATTGCCTTTAGCAGCAACCTTAATAACAGTCTTAGTTTTGGAGTCAAAATAAACCTCAATTGTATCTGCCCAAATCTTACCACGCTCGTCAACAACTAATACATTTTTATTAAAAACACCAACGTTATTTAGGGCGTCAACCTGAAAAGGGCCATCACAGGTAATAACGGTGGTTGGTTTTAAATTAACAGTTACATCTTTTTTAAGTTGCACTCGTTTCAAATCTGGTTGCCCAAAAGCACCGTGACCCCTGGCTTCCATGTTTTCCCTGGTGATTATAACCAGGTCATCCGTATCAACTTCCTCTTTTTGTGCATTCCAGTTAAGAGAATCCGTTGTCAATCTTGCTCCATCATCAGTTATACCTACTACATTTCCCTCAAGGAGTAAGTTGTTTTTGGTCTTATCAAATCTACCTTTATCGGCTGTAAGAGTTATGGCATTGCCCTTGGTATAGGAATGGCTAAGAACATTATCAAGTAAGATTACATTTGTGGTAAGTATGTCGGCTGAATCACCCTTTACATCCCAGCTTCTCTTTCCTGAGTCAGAATATCCGGAAAGTGAAAAAGTAAGAATTTTTTGCTCAGTCCCCCCACCTAATGGACTTTGAGCCACAGAGCCATCAGAACTTCCCACTCCAGCTCTACCTCCGCTTTCTCTCTGACAACCAATCATAACTAAAATTGATAAAAAAACCAAAAAAAATACAAAAAATCTTTTTTTCATTTTCATCCCGCTAAAAACCATATCCGCCATTGAATAGGTAGTCCGCCGTAAAGTGCTCATAAACTATTGTTAAAATTATTATGCCATTTCCCGCTTCCTGGATTATTTCCATTTCTATATACAACCCGGCCTTATTAACCTTTATAAAAATTCACTTATAATATTCTTTAGTAAGCTCTTCCAGCTTATCCTGGAACTTCAGGATAATATTAATTATTTCCCTTGCAGCGCCACTGCCACCGGACCGAGATGTAACATAATGAGCTTCTCTTTTTACTTGTTCCTGTGCATTTGAAACAGCACAGGCAAAACCAACTCTTCTGATAATGGGCAAATCAAGAATATCATCACCAATGCAACAAAAATCATCATCATTTAAATTAAATTTTCTTTTTAATTTTTCATAGATTTTTAATTTATCATTTGCGTCTTGAAAAACTTTTGTCACTTTCAATTCTTTGGCTCGCCTTAAAGTAATCTTTGAAAACCGGCCACTTATAATAAAAGTATATATAGAGGCTTTTTTTAATAAGCGTATGCCAAGACCATCCTGAACATCAAAAAATTTCAGTTCATCTCCATAATTTCCGTAAACCATTTTGCCGTCTGTTAAAACACCATCTACATCAAAAATGACCGCTTTTATTCTTCTGGCTCTATCTTTAATATCCATTTTTAACTAACACACAAGTTATGTTCACCCGCCACATCGCGGATTACACCTCATTTAATCCTATTTTAATAAGATCCTGAACATCTATTAATCCCACCGGCCGATGCTGAAAATCTACAACCGGCAGTTCATCTATTTTCATTTCTTTTATTATTTCCAAAGCCTCCTGCACCAATTTGTCTTTTCCGACAGTAATGGGATTGATTGTCATCACTTGTTTTACCTTAAAAAAGGTTAAATTTGGCTGACTCTCTAAATGCCGTCTTAGGTCTCCATCGGTAAATATACCCTTTAATTTGCCTTTTCCGTTAATTACGCAAGCACAACCGGCTCTGGCTTTTGTGATTTTAATTAAAACCTCACTGACAGTCTCATTTTCTTTGACTATTGGGTTTTGTTCGCCAGTCCTCATCATCTCTTTAACTTTTAACAATTTCTTTCCTAAAATTCCGCCGGGATGATAAAAGGCAAAATCTTCTTTTCTAAAACCTTTTTTATCTAAAACAGACATTGCCAATGCATCACCCATGACAAGCATAGCAGTTGTGCTGGTAGTAGGCGCCAATCCCAGAGGACAAGCTTCTACCCCCACATTAACATCAAGAAAATAATCGCTTTCTTTGGCCAGGGTAGATTTTTTATTTCTGCAAATAGCAATTATTTTAGCACCAATTTTTTTTATAGTGGCTATAGGTCTAATTATTTCTTCTGTTTCTCCGCTATTAGAAAGTACAATAATAATATCTTTTTTGCTGACCATGCCAAGGTCTCCGTGAATAGCTTCAGCGGGGTGTAAAAAAATACTCGGTGAACCGGTGGAAGAAAACGTGGCTGAAATCTTCCTGGCTATTATACCAGGCTTACCTATGCCGGCAACAATAATCTTACCCTCACTTGATGCAATTAAATCAACTGCTTTTATAAAGTCGGCATTTATTTTCTTTGAAAGTAGTTTTATGGCTTTAGATTCTACGTCAAAAACTTCTTTAGCGCGTTTAATCGACATCTTATTACTCCTTCAATGAGTCCGCCTAGGCGGACGAATTGATCCTCGCGGGGACAAATTCAGACAGACAATTTAGCCTCACCAACGTTCTCTAAATTGTGTCTTCACTTGATTTATTGCCTTTACTTGAATTAACAACTTTTCAAAAGTTTTTAAATTAATCATATTTGGTCCGTCACACAAAGCTTTTTCAGGCCTATTATGAACTTCCAAAAAAAGGCCATCGCAACCAGCGGCAACCGCTGCTCTAGATAAAATAGGTACATATTTCTTTTCTCCGCCCGAAGATTCACCCCGAGCCCCAGGGAGTTGCAAAGAATGAGTGGCATCAAAAATCACCGGATACCCAAATTGTCGCAATTGATAAAATGAACGCATGTCCACCACCAGATTATTATAGCCAAAAATGTAACCCCGTTCAGTTAATAAAAGACGATGATTAGCGCAAGAAGTTGCTTTTTTAATTACATTGCGCATATCAGCTGGAGCAAGAAATTGACCTTTTTTTATATTTAGAGGTTTTTTGGTCCTGGCAGCCGCAACTATCAAATCTGTCTGCCTTGATAATAGGGCCGGTATCTGCAGGATATCTAAAACCTTCGCTGCTGGTTTAACTTCGCTCTCCTTGTGGATATCTGAAAGTACAGGAATGCCAAATTTCCTCTTTACTTCAGAAATTATCTTAAGGCCCTTGACTAGGCCAGGACCACGGTATGATTTTATAGAAGAACGATTGGCTTTATCATAGCTGCATTTAAAAACCAAAGGCAATTTAAGCCTCTGGCAAATTTCAAGCAGCTTCTCAGCCATAAAAAGAACATGGCTCCTGCTTTCAATCACACATGGACCAGCTATAATTACAAAATCCTTACCAAAATTAATCTTCCCTATTT
>DAOVKU010000093.1 GCA_030631665.1 Candidatus Omnitrophota bacterium | reverse complement strand
TTCTTAACAGCCTTTATCATTTCACCTAAATTCTTAGCCAGAGTCGGTTCTCCGGTGCCTGAAAAAGTAATATAGTCTATTTTTAGAGGCGGTAGAGAATCTATTTCTTCTATAATCTTTGCCGTGGGAACAAATACTTTCCTCTGTTTAGAAAATATTGACGTTTTTCCAATCTGGCAGTAAATACAATTAAAACTACACCTCTTGCCTTTATCCATAGAGATGGGGTCAATTCCCAAAGAACTACCCAGACGCCAGGAAGGCACTGGCCCATAAATATATTTATACTTTTTCTCACTCATTTTAGATTCTCGTCAATAGTTCCGTCCGGCAGCATATTACCAGGGTGCTCAGCACCTTCTTCTTCCATCTTCTTTCTTATGCATTTTAAATAATTACCAAGGCAATAATTTTCAATCCACTTTTTATCTAACTTTCCCTGTTCATAAAATCTTTTAAGAGGGCACACCTCAAACCACACACAAACACTTTTACCTTTCATGGTTTAATTTTTTTTGCGGCAATTAAAACCCAGTGATATTCCTCTTCGTAGTTCCTAATTTCATATCCCAACTTGCAAAGATAAGAAGAAATATGATCCCGGCTTATCCCTGAATCCTGGTGTATGCGGCCTTCCTGCTTGTGGATGGAATTTACTACCTCCATTCCTTCTCTATTAAAATCGGACAGGATAAGCTTGCCGTTTATACATAACACCCTGTCTATTTCTGAAAGTACCCCATCAACATTATCTATGTGATGAAATAAACTTACAGCGATTACATTCTCAAAACTATCATTAGCAAAAGACATAGACTGCCCATCCATTACATAAAATTTAACACAGGGAAGCGCATTCTCGTAGGCAAGATTTAAAGCGGCTATCTTTAGGGTTTCTTTATCTTCATCAATTGAAATAAATTTATATCCTGCTTTTGCCAAAACTAAAGTTGTATAACCTGTGCCGGCGCCGATTTCTAAAATGCTGCCTTGTAAGGGGCCGGCTTTCTCTAAAATAAAACCTCGACTTTTTACAAAATCAAGGCCTTTTTCTTTATAAAGAGAAATTCGTTGTTTAAAACACTTATGATTTTGTTCTATCTCTTGAAGAGTTAGTTTTGGAATATACTGCATCTAATCAACAAACACCTTTTCTATTTGTATATTTTAATCTGTCTTAAAATTTTATCTGAGAGGATAAAGCTGATTTTTATTCTCTCACCATTCTTGTGCCGCATTTAGGACAATTCATATTATAACAAGGGGTACCTGCTTGATGAGGCACTTTTGCGCCGCAGTTGGGATTGGGGCAAACACAATAACCGCTTGGTCCTGCACCTGGTCGATTGCCGCCCATTCTGCCACGTCCTCCTCCACGGCCCATACCTCTTCCTGTTCCGGGGCCTTGTCCCCCTGGTCCTGTTCCATCTCCAAATGGCATTTCTTACACCTCCTTATTGATTACGTCCTTTACCACGACCGGTTCCCCCGCCGGGCATGCCAAACTTGGAACCCACACTCGGGTCCTCGGTCGGTTTTAATTGGCCTTTTTTAAACTCCTCAATTGCCTGTTTAACTGTTCCTGAAACACCAACGATTATTTTCACATTAGCAGCTTGTAAAGTCTGAAATGCGTTGGGACCTACATTACCGGTCATGACTATTTCTACTCCCTTAGAAGCAATAAGTTGACCTGAAACTATTCCCGCGCCTCCCCCAACTTTAACACTTGGGTTTTCAATAGCTTCGAAGTCCATCGAATCTGTATCAATTATTAGAAAATAGAGGCAACGTCCGAAACGGGGGTCAACCTGTGAATCCAAACTATCTCCCTGAGAAGTTACACAAACCTTCATTTTTTAACCTCCTTATGGTATATGTTGATATATAATAAATTTAAAAACGCTTTATTCCTTGCCGGCTTCGTCAATTGAATCCGGGTGGTCACACTCTGTTTTATCTAAACCATATCCTCTGCCTGAACCGGGCTTACATAAACTTTCTGCGCCCTTAAGGGTCCCTTTGAGAATTTTATCAATAACTTCATCTATACTGCCACTGATGCCCAAAATATCTTTAATTCCCTTATCTGCGAATAGCATAAGTGCTCTTTGGCCCATTCCCCCGGCCACAATATATTCAACACCTATTTTACTTAAAAATTCAGGTAAAAAGCCGGGATGATGGCCCGGATTATCAATAACCTCTTTAGAAATCAATTTACCATTTTCTATAGTAAGAATGGTAAAAGAGGGACAACGTCCAAAATGAGAAGATACAAAATTCTCATCTGTTGAAATTGCTATTTTCATCTTTCCTCCGTTTATAATTTTGAATTGTCGAAAATAATTAAATCCCACGCCCGGCTATATAACTACAAGCATTATACTAAAAAATGCTTCATTTTACCAGCCGGGTGTGGGCAAATTGAAACTTACAACTTATGCCGCTCTTAAACTTCATAAGTTGTATTTTTGTCTACTTCTTTTTTTCTGTCTTAGCTGCTGATTGTAATTCACTAATGCGTTGGTTAATATTTTTGAGTTCCTCTTGTATGGCTTTAGCTTGTTCTTTTAGCATATCTGCTTCCTGCTGAGGAGTTACTTCAGGAGCATATGGATAGCCGCCGTATGGGTTTGCAAAAGAAGGATCTCCATAGGCATAAGGATAAGCAGCGCCTCGCCACCCAAAACCTCTGCCAAAACCTCTACCCAAGCCACGGCCTCTGCCCAAGCCACGGCCATAACCAAACCCGCCTCTTCCGGAAATTGGATTCATATAACCTGGCACGGGATAACCAGCGCAATAACCTGCAGCTCGACCTGTCATCGGTCCTAATCCAGCAGGACCTGTTCTATCTCCACCTGGCATGTTAATTCACCTCCTAAATGAGCGCATCATTTACGAAAGCGAAGCTGGCGTAAATGATATGCGCGAATTTATCCCGAAGCTTAAGCTAAAATTATTGCAAAGAATTTTAGCTTGCTTAAGCAAGGGGTCATTAATGATATGTGCAAATTAACTTCCTCGAGATTCCTAAAATTATCGAACCCTCTGGAATTTTCCCAAAGGGACAATTCCGAGGACTCAGTCCCGGGAATCCTTCGGATTCCTCGGGGGAGAATTTTAGGAAATTCTTCGAGAGGAAGTACGTTTTATTAAAAAAACATAAATTGCATTTTTATTTGCATTTTTCGCATAATCCATAAAAATGGATTTGATGGTGCGTGATTTTAAAATTATATTTTTTTGACAAACCCTTTTCAATTTGATTAAGAAACTCCATTTCTTCATCGATAAAATCACTATAATCAATTACTCTTCCGCAATTCATGCAAATTAAGTGATGATGTTGACGCTGCCCTTTAGGCCCTTCAGCCAACTCATACCTTGTTTTACCATCACCAAACTCAAACCTGAAAAGCATTTCCATATTTGCCAATAATTCTAACGTCCTATAAACAGTAGTAAGTCCAATTCCTGGATATATGTTATGTACTTGACGATAGACATCTATAGCGCTCAGATGCTTATTGGCACTGGCAAAAACCTCCAGTATTGCCTGTCGTGGAGAAGTAAGACGATATCCGCAATTTCTAAATCTGCTGTGTAATCCGCGCAGCCAGGGCGGGCCACCACCTCGCATATTAGTTCTCCTTCTTATTGAAAATGGTTTTCATTACCAATATAAATATAGCATGTATATGCCGGCTTGTCAAGGGGAAAATAACAAAAAAACTGTGCGAGGTTTAACCTCGCACAGTTTCAATTCCAAACCCTCATTGGAATTGAGGGTTACGCTCTTTCCCCTCTTTTCTAAAAAGAACTATAATTTAAAATTTAACGAAGAATTCCATAAGCGGGTTCTTGAAATGCCCGGAAACATGCTTACAACGATAACCTACCTTCTTATCCTTCTTCAAATCTCTTTCTTTCAGCTAAAAGAATAATATCTCTTAGCTCTTCTGTATTTCTAGCAACCATCCAGTTTTTTTCAAAATTGGCATCCTGGGCAATTTGGGCAATGGCTGACAGGGCACGAAGGTGGAAATTTCGTTCATCCCTTGTTCCCACCAGAACAAAAACGGTGTTTACCGGTTTTTTAGCTAGGGGGAAAATAATACCTTCTTTGGCTCGCACCAACAAAATTCTAAACTTATGCTTACCTTCTATTATAATATGAGGAATAGCCAGTCCGGGACGGATAACTGTTGAAGATTCCTCTTCGCGCTTAATAAACAAATCGTAAAGCTTCTCACTATTTATATCAAGTTGCTCGCTTAAACTATCTGCGGCCTGCTTAAAAAATTCCCCCATGCCAATCTGATTTTCAATATCTAAAACAGCTAATTCCTTAATCAGTTTATCAAATCTATCCTCAACAATATTATCACGTTCGCGTATAATATCTCTTAATTCCCTTCCAAGAAAATTATGCGATAATTCCCTGGCAGTAATTCTTTCAATTACATGAATAAGAGCAAATTCCTTTTTTACACGAAGCCGGCCATAAACTAAATACCAAACAAAACTGCCGGCTATAAATAAAAGTGTTATTAAAATAGGGATAAAGCCCATTTCATAAATAAGGGAAATCCCGCCTATGACACCTATTATTTGAAGCCAGGGATAAAGCGGAGCCCTGAATTTTGGCTGATAATTGGGAATTTTACTTTCTCTCATTATAATTAAAGCCACATTTACCAAAATATACATTAAAATCAAACATAGAGAAGCAGTCTCCACCAATACTTCCAGTTCCATAAAAAGTATGGCTGCAATCATAAAGGCGCCGGTTACAATTATGGCCATGTGGGGTGTTTTAAAGCGATTATTTATTTTCTTCAAAAAATCCGGCAGTAATTTATCCCGGCTTAAAGCTAAGGGATAACGAGAGGCGGAAAGAATGCCGGCGTTGGCAGTCGAAATAAAAGCCAAGAGAGCTGCTATAGCCATCAAGACCATGCCCGGCCTACCCATAAATTCAGCCGCACCCGCGGAAATAGGAATTAAAGAATGATATAACTTATCAGCATCAATTACACCTGTGGTTACAAAAACAACCACCGCATATAACAAACCAACCAAAACTAAAGATAAAATCATCCCCAGGGGAATATTTCTGCCCGGATTTTTCACCTCTTCAGCCACACTGGCAATCTTGGTCAATCCTCCGTATGAAATAAAGATTAAGCCTGCGCCAAACAAAATCCTACCTGACCCAAAAGGAGTGAAAGGCGTATATCTTGAGATGTTAATAGAACCAAACCCCCTGATAGTATAAAAAAGTAAAATGGCAAACAGCCCTATAACCAGAACTACCTGAAATCTCCCAGCATGTTTTACGCCCCGTATATTAACTATAACAAAGAATATACATAATGAGGCAGCGACTAACGTTATAGGTACATTTATTACCAGGGCCGCATAAGCACCCATACCTATTAAAGCAAAAGCGGTCTTCAAACTTAAAGAAAACCAGCTA
>DAOVKU010000023.1 GCA_030631665.1 Candidatus Omnitrophota bacterium | reverse complement strand
TGAACCGCAGAGCTGCTGAGATTCACTCAAACCGTTCACTTGCCCAGAGAAAAGAGGCCCTGAATGGTTTTAAATCAGGGAAGTATAAGATACTTGTTGCCACTGATATTGCTGCCAGGGGCATTGATGTTACAGGTATAGAGCTTGTTGTAAACTATGATCTCCCGGATGACACTGAGAATTATGTGCATCGTATTGGCCGCACAGGCCGCGCGGGGCACGAAGGCCATGCTATATCTTTTGCGACACCTGAGCAGGGTAAGGATGTCAGAAACATTGAAAAACTTATTAAGGCTGCCTTGCCAATAGTAGAACACCCTGAATTTCCAAAAGAAAAATTTATTAGAGAGCCAAAGTATCACCAGAGCCCAAGACTGCGTCAAGGAAGACGAAGAAGATACAACTGATTCCACGGGCATAGACACCGCAAAACATCACCGCTAGTTAATTTTTAAAATCATAACCTTCTTCTTGACACATGGTAAAAAGGGCGCTGTTGTACCCCTTTTTTAATTGATTAGTATAGGCTTATTCTAATTGTGTTTAATAGACTCTTAATTTCTCCGTTAACCAGGATGCGGAAAGGAAAGAATATAATAAATGGACATTATTACGTGGGTTATAATAATATTTTTAGCTAGAATATGTGATGTTTCTTTGGGGACATTACGTGTCCAGATGATCGTGAGAAGGAAGAAATATTTAGCCGGCATTATAGGTTTCTTTGAAGTTATGATTTTTATAGTCATAGTAGCAAATGTGATAAGGAATTTTTATAACATCTGGGCAATTATAGCTTATTGTAGTGGTTTTGGCACCGGAACGATAGTGGGAATTTCTATTTCAGAGCTGATGAATAAAGATCTTTTATGTACAACCGTAATTTCTCCAGGCAAATGGATTGATATCGAGACTAAGCTGCGAGATTTAGGGTTTGGAGTTACAGCTTTCTTAGGCAGGGGCAAGGATGATAAGTGCTATATTTTAAGAATTGTTTGCAAAGAGAAAGATTTTGAGCAGCTCAAAAGAGAGGTTTTAGTTATAGATGCCAAAGCAGTTATATATGCCCAGTTATTAATTGATATGAAAGGCGGATATTTAACCAAAATAAGAAAGGGGAAATAAATGATGAAATTGTTTTTTATTATGATAGTCGCGGGACTGCTTATGTTGACAACGCCTGTTTTAGCCGCAGAAAATCTGCTTGAAAATCCGGGCTTTGAAGAGCCTATACCAGCCGGCGATACCGATGACAGTCCCATTGGGTGGTGGTCGTGGAATTCGGATTATAATGGGACAACAGCTGATGCTTCAAGGACAGGGAAATATTCAGTCTATTTTATCGGCCCGCCGGGAGGCGAAGCGCAAACACAGGGCATAGTATTTACTTTTAAGAATGTCGAGCCGGATAAAGAATATGTTTTCTCTGTTTATGCCATGAATTCCAAAAAAGATTCTATCAAGGAAAGGGCCTATGGGCAGATTAGTATAGAATGGCGCAAAGATAACGAAGAGATAGACCGTGCTTGGGGCCCTACGTGGGGCGTAGATCTTTCCTGCAATAAATGGAAATTGTGCGAGATGACAGCTATTGCTCCTAAAGGTACAGATGAGTGTTTTTTTGTAATTACTTTCTTTGCAGAAGATGGTTCAGGCATGTTTTATATTGATGATGCTGTAGCGGTGGGGAAATAGATATTTTTGTATTTACCTTAAGATGCGTTCCGGATAATTTAAAATTAGCGGTTTAAAAATTTGTTTCCGCAGCGAATATTTAAACAGCCGGTATAATGCCGAGGTTGTTTTTGGATAAGTATAATGTAAATAAGATTTTAAATTGGGGGGCAATTTAGGTGAAAAAATGCCCTTATTGCGCAGAAGAAATTCAAGACGACGCCATTAAATGCAGGTATTGTGGAGAATTTTTAAAGAAAAAACCGCAAGAGAAATGGTATTTTAAAACTTACTTTTTGATAATTGTCTTTCTATGTGTCGGGCCGCTTGTTTTGCCTTTAATCTTGTTTCATCCCACTCTCAGCCGCAGGAAAAAGATAATTATAACCATTATTGTCGCCGTTATAAGTTATTTAGTGGCAATTTTATTAATCGATGCCTTTAAGTCCATAAATAGATATTATCAGCTGATACTTCAGTGATTTTGGAGCAGGAATTTTTTAAGAGGAAGGTTTTTGAAGAGGAGTAAATAATGTTTGAATTATCAACTCATATTTTGGATAAAGTATCTTTTTTTCACCTGAATATGTTATTGCTTCTGGGCTTGGCTTTGTTCGGCGGAACTATAGGCGGGCGCCTCTTTGAAAAATTGCGCATTCCCCAGGTTGTGGGTTATATAAGTATCGGGATTTTAATTGGCCAGTCAGGGTTTAATCTTATTGACGGCGATACGATTAAAGTCTTAGAGCCGTTTAATTATTTTGCCTTAGGCCTAATAGGTTTTATAATTGGCGGTGAATTAAAAAAAGAGGTTTTCCTAAAATATGGAAAACGCTTTATGTGTATTCTGTTATATGAAGGGATTGTCCCCTTTTTATTGGTTACGTTGTTTATAGGCATTGTGGGAAGTTTTTTGTTTGGAGCCGGCCCTTTCCCCTGGGCACTAGGGCTTTTATTGGGCGCCATTGCTTCTGCCACAGATCCGGCTACCACAAGCTCTGTGCTTCGTGAATATAAAACGCGAGGCCCTTTAACTTCCACTATTTTAGGCATTGTTGTTTTGGATGACGGACTGGCTTTGTTGCTATTTGCAGTGGCTTGTAGTATAGCGGGGATTTTAATTGGTCACGGCGGAGGGGGAGGATTTTTAGAAGCCATCCTGCATTCTTTTTATGAAATAGCAGGAGCTGTAGTTCTAGGTCTTTTATTGGGCATGGTTTTAAGCATGATACTTAAAAGACGAGCAGAGAAAGAGAGAATATTGGCTTTTTCTTTGGGGATGGTGCTTCTGGTTATAGGTTTATCTCTAGCAATAGGCGTAAGCATGCTTTTGGCTGTTATGACGTTGGGAATAGTGGTTGTTAATTCTTCGCCGCGGAAAACCAAAGAGGCCTTTAGTATGGTTGGAGGGTTTGCCGCCCCTATCTATGTGCTATTTTTTGTTCTAATTGGGGCAAGATTGCAGCTTGGTC
The DNA here is from genome assembly GCA_030631665.1 of Candidatus Omnitrophota bacterium. Taxonomy (GTDB): domain Bacteria; phylum Omnitrophota; class Gorgyraeia; order DAOVKU01; family DAOVKU01; genus DAOVKU01. The sequence goes on along the minus strand of DAOVKU010000023.1, from coordinate 16,356 downwards.
ACATGGTGTTGCCTACTCTGTTTTTAGTTATTATTTATCTTTTGTGTGGTTTAATCGGTAAGATGATAGGTTCATACGTCGGGGCGCGTTTATCTAAGGCGCCAACCACAGTTTTAAAATACCTGCCATTTTCCCTCTTTAGCCAGGCCGGCGTGGCCATAGGTTTATCTATTTTAGTTGCCCAGCGCTTTCCCGGAGACATTGCTAATACCGTGGTGATTGTTATAACAACTACCACCTTTGTCACGCAGATTTTAGGACCTCTTTTTACCGAATTTGCACTTAAGAGATCCGGGGAAGTGGGTTTGAATATTACAGAAGAGGATATTATCCAAAAAACCAAAGCCAAAGACGCCATGGATAAGAATCCCCCGCTCATATATGAAAATATTCAGCTGGAGGATATCTTGAAAATATTCAGCGAAAGCGACAATTTATATTATCCGGTGGTAAATAAAAATAAAAAATTATGCGGTATCATAACTATTGAAGGAATAAGGCAGACCTTTTTAGAAACAGACATAGGAGGGCTTATTTTAGCATATGATTTAATGGAGCCGGTCATAGCCACGGCTTCTACCCAGACATTTCTTTCCGAAGTTAAGGAAATATTAAATAGGCATAATATTGAATACCTGCCGATAGTAGATGAAAATAAGAAGATAGAGGGATTCATCGAAACCAAAAATCTCAATAAATGGATATCCACAAAAATTATAGGACTGCAAAAGCAGGCCGATTCTCTTGATGTAATTCGATAGTTTTTTATAAAATAGCGGGCATAATTATATTTAGTCAGCTCTGTTATGAAAAGCTGACAAAAACTGTCTTTTCTTCCGCAGGCCTATTTATAATTTCTTGCCTTCTTTAGGATTTTTGATATAATATAATCAAAAGAAATTTAAAGAAAAAGAAAACTGAAAAACAAAAACACATATGGATAAACTGAGACACAGTAGGCTTGGCATTATAAGTGTGACAATAGGTGTAATTGGTTTTTTTATCACTTTTATTCTTGTAGTTGCAGCCGCTTTATTTAATCGTTATGGCATAGATGCAGATAGTATCTTTATGATTTTGCTTGGACTTTTCATTTTTGCTGATATAATATTTTTGACTGCCGGAGCAACCATCGGGCTGGCCGGATTTTTTAATCCCTACAGAAAAAGATTATTTTGTTTTCTCGGAATGTTATTTAACGCGGGCATAATGGCCGCGTTGATTCTTCTTTTGATGGCGGGCATCAAACCATAAAATACTTTATTTAAAACTCCTAAGTTAAAATAAAATAAATGTCATACCTTGTTTTTGCAAGAAAGTGGAGACCGCAGACTTTCGAAGAAGTAATCGGCCAGGATCATATAACCATTACTCTTAAAAATGCTATAACTTCCGGTAGAACTGCTCACGCCTATCTTTTTACCGGTCCACGAGGCATTGGCAAGACTTCTACTGCCAGAATTTTTGCCAAAGCCCTTAATTGCGTAAAAGGACCCACAGCTACACCCTGCAATAAATGCACTTCTTGTAAAGAAATTACAAATTTCACCAGTCTGGATGTTCTTGAGATAGACGGGGCCTCCAATACTAGCGTTGAACAGATTAGAGATTTGAGAGAGAATGTGAAATTAAGCCCTTCTTCGGGCAGGTTTAAAATTTATATTATCGATGAAGTGCATATGCTTTCCAAGTCGGCTTTTAACGCTTTGCTTAAAACCTTAGAAGAGCCCCCAGCCCATGTTAAATTTATCTTTGCCACCACTCAAGCACACAAAGTTTTGCCGACCATTATCTCTCGCTGCCAGCGCTTTGATTTTAAAAGGATACCAATACAGGACATTGTTTCGAAGTTAAAGAAGATTGCCGGGGCAGAGAAGATAGAGATAGAAGAAGCGGCTTTTTTTAATATCGCTTCTGCCGGCGACGGAAGCATGAGAGATGCGGAATCCATACTGGATCAGTTAATCCCTTACAAAAAAGGCAAGATTGCATCCGGCGATGTAGCCTCATTGCTTGGCATGGTTGATAGCGAGGTTTATTTTGGTTTTACCGAAGATATTATTCGCAAAGATGCGGGAGCAGTTCTGGAATTGATTAACCGCGTTATTTTAGACGGTAAAGACCTCTATCAATTTATGGCCGGTTTAATTAGGCACTTTAGAAATCTAATTATTTTGAAAGCAAGTAAGGATTTAACAAGTCTTGTTTCTCAAACGCCCGACAATATCAAAAAATTAATAAAGGCCTCTGAAAATTTTACACAGCAAGATTTACTTTATAGTTTTTCTATTCTTGTGGCTGCTCATGAGATGATGCGGCGCTCAAGTGATATACGCATCCCGCTTGAAGTGGCTGCCGTTAAATTGACACACCTCTCGCAGTTAAAGTCGCTGCCACAAATTTTAGATGAACTTAAGAGTTTAAATCTGAAGGAAAATTCACAAGATCACTTTGAACAACCTCAGGGCCGGATTCTTAACGACAAAAAAACCTCACCGCCTCCTATGCCTAAATTGAAAAAAAGCGAGGAGCAGGCAAAAAATTCAGATCAGGTTGAAACTTCAAAGTTAGATATTCCGCAGGAAATAAGCAGTCAGTGGCCGGCTTTTCTTGAGGGCGTAAAGAATGAAAGTTTATTAACCGGATTGTATCTCTCGGAAGGCAAGATTTTAGAAATAGAGAGCAACCATTTTATTATCGGTTTTCATAACGAAGGGAATTTTCATGTAGATTATCTGCAAAAAAAGGAAAACAAAGACCTGGTTGAGAAAAAACTAAGCAAGTTTTTTGATAAAAAAATAAAGGTATCCTTTGTTAAATCAAAAGAAATCCCTAATAAAACCTCTCAAGCAGAAAAAGACAGAGCTGATAAAGAAGAGCCAGCCAACCCCATAGTTGATTCAGCCCTTAAAATTTTCGGCGGCAGGATAGTAAAATAAATGAAAAGAAAATTAGAATTCAGTAAATCTCTTAATATATTAGTTAGAGAATTGTCTAAACTACCTGGCGTAGGGCCTAAGAGCGCTGAAAGATTTGCTTTTCACATTCTTCGTTCCTCGAAAGATGAGGTTAATAATTTATCCAGGGCCATAATTGAGGCCAAAGAGAAGTTAACGTATTGTAAAATTTGCGGCAATTTGAGCGAAGAAAAAATTTGCCAGATATGCCAGGATGCTTTAAGGGATAAAAGTCGAGTTTGTGTAGTTGAAGAGCCGAATGATGTACTTTCTATTGAAAAAACAGGTATTTATAAGGGACTTTATCATGTACTTTTAGGTTCTATCGCTCCTCTTGATGGCATAGGGCCCCATGAACTGAGAATAAAAGAACTTATTTCGAGGGTAAAAAACAATAAGATAAAAGAAGTTATTATTGCCACCAGCTCAGATACGGAAGGAGAGATAACAGCTCTCTATTTAGCCAAGGTCTTAAGGCCATACAGCATAAATCTGTCCCGGCTGGCTGCCGGCATGCCGGTGGGGGCTGAACTTAATTACGCTGACGAAGTTACTCTCGGCAAGGCCATTGAAAATAGAATTCGCATTTAATCATGGCTTTCAAGCGCAAACTAATTATTGACTTTAATCTAGTTGATTGATATAATTTTAGCCAGGCAGAGGTTATTTAAATGTATATTAGTATTGAAGTTTATAAGGGAGATGATAATTCTTTTTTAGCCGCTTGCCCTGAGTTAAGTTTATTTTCAAGCGGAGAGACAGAGCAACAGGCCGTTGACCGCCTAAAAGAAGATATAGTTTCGCACCTTTACTCATCCAGAAAAAGATATGCTGATGTTGAAATAAAAACATCCAGACATCTCTATAGAAGCGGCAGGCCCCAGATTCATTAAATAGAAAAATCTTAATTTTTTTTAAATAAACCTCTCACAGATAGTGAGAATTTTTTGTTTTTAACTTTGATTTTTCCTTTCTGCCACCACCTGCCGGATGGGCAGGGATTTTTGGTATTTTATTTTTTAATGTTCCCCGGTAGCTCAGCCGGTAGAGCAGATGGCTGTTAACCATCGTGTCGCAAGTTCGAGTCTTGCCCGGGGAGCCAAATATTCTGCTTGGAAATTCTAAGCAGAGAATTTAACAGTCCCGAATGATAATTGTTGTTCGGGACTGTTTTGTATCTCGCCAACTGCCAAAGAGTTAGAGCATTATAGTAAAATTTAAGTTACCTAATAATACCTCTCTAATTGCAAAATCGAAGAAATAATTCTTAAAATCAAGCAAAATATCTACTTTACACCTCTCTTTATCTCTGAATATGTGAATATTTGAGATGGGCTATTTAACAGAGATTTTAGTAGATGCTTCGCAAATTTTAAAATAATTTTATCAAGATTAAAGAGTGTTAAATGCCTTAGTGTTAGTTTTGGCTATTGACAGGATAAAACCTCTCTGGCATATTAAAAGAGAAGTTTTTGGTCAATTTTTAAGAGTTTTCTTGAGGTTTTAAAATGAGAGTGCTAAAATACAGAATAGATATTATCATAACTTTCGGTTGGCCGATGGGTGCAGTATTATACGACTATTTTGGAATATTTGAGTAGATTATTCGAAAATGAATTGTGTGATGGCGATTGTTGATGGGTATTTTAAATAGTGGGATGAGAAATAAACAGGCTTAGCAATAATCTTTTATCGTGACGTAGTAGAAAGAAATGGGCGCTGACTAGGTTATTAAAATTTAGCTGATGAAAAATAAAAATATGGCAATTTATAGAACTGATATTGAAAAAGCCCTTGATGAAATGATCTCTAACGAGGAAGGTATGAGGTTTCAGGGGCTTGCTGTGGTTCTCTCAAAACTAAAATATCCTGAACTCATCGCTTCCGAACGACATAATGATTTGGGTTTAGATGCATATGTGCCTGCACATCTTGCCCGTGATGGTATCGGAAAGGCGTTAGCTAGTTCACTGACCGCAACTCTTGAAAAGATAGAAAAGGACATCGTAAAATTTCAGAAACACGTCAATGATGTTAATATCCTTTTGTTTGCTACGCCTAAGAAAGTGACTAGAAATACAGAAGAAAAGTGGATGGAGGAAATTCAAAATAACTATGGAATTAAACTTGTTGTCATTCCAAGAGAAGATATCATTACAGATTTGATGAAACCCGCCAATATTTCCCTCTGTCAATCGCATCTTAATATTCATGTTTCAGTTAAACCGACGGTACAGGAATTAATCACAAAGACTCGAGAGGCAACGGGTGAGATATTAGCGGCATGGCTCACACAACGTCATTTAGCAGGAAAACCAAGAATAGAACTGCAATCAACTAATCTTAATAAAGACGGACATGAGATCGGAGAAATTTTCAGACTTCCAGACTTATCCCAAATGCTTCAAGAGGGTCGTCGGATTGTATTGGAAGCGCCTGCCGGGAGGGGGAAGACTACAACGCTTCTTCAACTCGCAGAGCGCATGGATCAATTAACTTTTCTTATTGATCTTCCACCATGGATAAAATCAAACAACGATATCCTTGAGTTTATTTCTAAGATGCCTCAGTTTCTATCTCGCGGGATAGACGCTACCGCCCTCGCACAAATCTATAACGCAGTACCTTGTTCGTTCCTGTTGAATGGGTGGAATGAGGTTTCGGATAGCTATTCTGATAAGGCGGTAAGTGCACTTTCAGACTTAGAACGCAATTTCCCTAAGGCTGGCATAATTGTTGCAACTAGGGCTCATCATATTAAACCACCCCTACCCGGATCTTTTAGAGTGCAGTTGCTTTCTCTCAATCGCCGACAGCGAGTAGAGTATCTTAATCAGACGCTGGCAAGCCGATCCGGAGAACTCATCTCACAATTGACAAACGATCATGTTTTAGACGACCTCACCAGGACCCCATTAATTCTTTCTGAAGTAGTAAATATTTTCTTATCGGGAGCAGCCATTCCAAGAACAAAGACAGGCATATTAGATGCTGTGATGCGGTTAGCCGAGGAATCTGCTGAGCACCGAGATTATTTGGTACGTTCACCACTTTTGGGTAAGAGTCGTGACTATTTGGCCGATCTTGCTATTCAGATGATGAAAGCCGGAACTGTCACAATGGAAGAAACGTGCGCTCGACGCGTTGTTAATTCAATGAGTCGTAATTTACAGGCTGAGGGACAGATTGCAATATTACCTGAGCCAGCAGAAATTTTAAGCATCCTTTGCGCGCATCATGTATTAGAGCGCTTAGAGTATCCCTCGATCGCATTCAGATTTCAACATCAACAGTTTCAAGAGTGGTATGTCTCCAAGGTTTTGAGAAAATGTCTTTTGGGGCTTCTTGGTAACAAAAATAACCGGAATTTTATACGGGAGTATATTAATAAGCCTCTCTGGGAAGAGCCACTTCGCATGATTGCGGAAGATATCGGAGATTTGAACACTGATTCATCTGATGCTCAAAGGTTGGTGAAATCTGGAAGGATGTTGGTTGAATTTGCGTTGCAGGTCGATCCAGTATTTGCGGCAGAATTAGCTCGATTATGCGGAAAATCGGTATGGGTGGAGGTGAAAGATAAAATTGGACAACGTTTGCGGTCATGGTATGAGACGGAAGATGATTCCCATAAACGCTGCGCATTAGCCGGGATGATTGCCAGTGGGTCAGAGGATTTTAAAGATATTCTATTACCTCTTTTAACAAGCGACGACCAGCAAGTTCGCCTCAGAGCATATCGTTCATTTAGAGAGTTCCATGTATCTAGTTTGGGAGAAAACTGGAAGCAGCTCGTTAGGACTTGGAAAGACGACCACCAAGCAGATTTTATCGGGGAAGTAGTCCGTGAGCCATATATGGCGGATGTTGCAGAAGAATTTGCCCGTGTTGGTTCAAACCCCAAAGTTCGCGCCGTAGCGCTGGGCACACTTGAATGGATAAGTGCTAATGAGGCGCTTAATCGAATTCTCACTTCTTATGATGATGATACCTTTAAGGAGGTGTTGCACAAACGAATACTGCATGAAATCCCGCAAGAAGTAAGGGAGCGAGCGATTGTGGTCTATAACATACTTTTACAAGAGATAGATGACCCGAAAGATCGGCTTAGAATTCGATTAGCTATATCGGAAATTAGAGGGGAAAGCGTAATTGAAGGCATAAAAGAAGAATTGACCAGGTGGCCATCTGAAAGAATAAGGGATGGAGAAGAGCTATTGATCAAGTCGGCAATTGAGCTAGTACAGAAAAGTGATTCAGATTGGGTTAGCCAGTGGATAGCGACGCGTATTATTGAAGGACTATTATGGAGCGACCGTTGGACAGCATTTATTTCAAGTCTTTCTCAATCCTTTAAGCAAAACTTACTCAAAAGAATAAGTGAGGAATTTCTTGAATATAGAGACAATTCCGCAATTATATCTGTTTTGGTTGCAACTGCTGATGAAGAGGTTGCAAGGGGTGTGTTTTCGCGGTTATGCTCGCTTCAAATTGGACTATTCAATCTCTCTAAGGAAGCCCTTAAGACACAGTGGGAGATTATAAGACAGCTGCAAGATTTATTTCGGGCAATGCCTTCAGATGTAGCTATATCTGGTATGCTGAGCCATTTGTCTCCGGAGTTTAATCCAGTTGAATATCAGGTTGCTATTGAACTTTTGGGGAGAATTGGAGATACAGGTTCTGATTTGAAAAGTCCATTAGCATATGAATTACGACGGGCTTCACGGACTTATTTAAAAGAAGGAGTCCCATTTTGTTTAAGTCAGAATGATTTTAACGGGTCTTTAAAGAGTGAACTTGCGACAGCTTTGGCCAGAGTTGGTGACCCTGAAGATATGGATGATTTGAATAAACTTATTCAAGCCGATATTGAGCGTATGAGAAAAGGGCGGGAAGCATGGCGTAAAGGTGATCGCGGTCCAATTGGCAATGGTGCGATTATATCTTGGTCTAATTGGCATGTGCGGGCGGTAGAGTATTTGGATCCCCAAGGCGCAGAGGATGTCCTTATAAGGCTTTTATGTGAGCCGGAATATGAACAGGAAGCCGCTAAAGCGTTGATTCGCTTAGCAAGAAAGAATAGCTCAGAAGCACAACATGGTTTTAAGAGAATAGATTATCAAATTTTGTGGAAAACTCGCTCTGGTCAACAAGAAACTTGTTTTTATGAGGATCGACGGCGTCGTTATGTAAACGCCATTAAACAGAGAATTGTCGCGATTAGGGAGCAACAATCTCAAAGCGATAAATCGGATTCCTTCACTGGGCGTTTGAAAACACTAGCATGCATCATAGCTATCCTTGATGGTCGGGCCTCCGTTGATCTTGTTATGGAGATAATGGCTCTACCAGGTCGGTGGGATGGTTACGCCAGAGCAGATGCCATTGAAGCATTGCTATTCAATGGGGCAACTATACAAGCGGATATGGCATTAAAAGTACTTGACCCCATAATCAACCAAATTATACAACCGGGCGCATTTTATGATCAGCAAAATCGTTTTCTCTTACAGCGATATTTCTGCTTGTTACCTTTTATCGATCCTCCTTCATTAGGAATAGCACGAATTAAGGAAATTGTAACTACAACGCAAATTCCCGCGCATGATTTAAGGGAAATGCTCGTTGCTCTAGGTAATAGCCGATGTGATGAAGCACTCGATCTTTTATTGGAACTTCATATTAAGTGCGGGAGCGGATTAAATCATATCAGAAGTGAATGGATCGATGCTATTGCAGCGCTTAATACTTCCAGAGCGAAGCAGATTTTATTGAGTTTTGTTTTTCCTAATATCGAACCTTTTAAAGGTCAGCAGAACTTCGAGTATCATGACCGTGGACATGTTGCTGAGTATATCGCAGATATTATATGCGAGGATTCCAAAATTAGAGACCGAGCATATGAATTTTGTAAGACAAAACATTCTCCGATGGTGCGAAGCTTACTTGCGAAAGTTGTTTCCCAAATAGGCACATCCGAAGCACTGGTTGCAGGTCTTAGCCTAATTAAAGACCAACTGAAACCTTCAATTCCTTATGAGTTATTACAAGGTTTGGAGAGCGCTTTTTTGGGGCGACAACTATATGGTGGAGGGTATGGATATACCATTAAGCCCGTGACATCAAACGAGATCAGAAACCGCCTTTTTGAGATGACCTTAAAAGATGAAAATCGGAAGCATTCAGCTTGGCAGATTCTTGGGCAAATAGAAGCATGGCGCTTAGAATATGGTCGTCCTGACAATGAGCCGAGACATCCAGCTTTCAATTCTGGTGAACCGTGGCCATTTCTTGTAAAAAGCGATAAAAATACAAAAGAACCAGAATCAATAAATGTAGTCTCTTCCAACAATTCTATAAAAGAAAATGCAAAATAAAAGCAAAAAAAGGGTCAATATCTGGCGGGAACAATATCACACACGTAGGTATCTTCAGCATGTCAGTGAAGAAGATCTTGGACAGCGCTTGAGAGATATAGTTAATAATTCGATTATATTGACTGAAAAGGGACAAGCCGCTCATCGTTCACCTTCAAAAGGTGGTGGATATTGGATGATGAAATTGACTCACATCCGTGAAGAATATTTTCTCCGGGGCTATGATTTCCCTGATAATGTTCTTAAAGGCATAAATTTACCTAAATTTACTTATCCAGAACCTCCTAAGAGTGCCATGGCAATTAATGGAAAAGATCTTGTAACAGGTAAATACTTAATTAAATATGGAAAAGTTGAGCATTTAAGAAAAATTTTCGAGGAAGGTGTTGTGCGAATTACCCCGGCCTCATCTTATAAAGATCCATCATTGAATTATGCAATTGGGGATGATGAACTGACATTGATATCTTACGGATTACCCAAAGAAGTCAAAATGACGGTCATAGACCACAAGACAGGTGAAGAAAAAGGGCCATTAATACCAACGAGTAACATAACATATTACGGCGAATGCAAGACAGATTATTATGTTTTTTGTTTATCGATGATTTATGATCACAGGCTATTTGGGGATTTTGATCAAGCAGACTGTAGCATAATCATTAATAAACCTGGCGATTTCTTGAAACGCATCGAATATATCGCCTCCCAAGTTCTATCCGGATGGAAAATGTTTAACATGCCCGTTACATATTTAGACCCTTTTAATATCCAAGAAGAAGAGCACATTCCTTTTTTTACCAAGAATTTTAAATATGCCTATCAATTTGAATATCGCTTAGCTTGGCTTCCTCCGAACCCAAGTTTTAAGGAAAAAATAGATTATTTATTTTTAAACATTGGAAGCATCAAAGATATAGCTGAATTGATTGTGCTTTAATATGAGAGTATATCATAGAAAGTTCGAAAAAAAATATCTTAAGTTTTTTTGCCAAAGCGAATTTTATTTTTTTACAGCCGATGAATGAACATGACTTTTAAGGCACTTTTTCAGAAACATATACGACTAAAAATATTTCATAACATATGACAAATAAATCAGATAGACAAAAGAAGATTTTCCTGAAGACCTACGGCTGACCGATGGATGTGGCAAAGACGGACTCGATTAAAGCGTCAGAAAAGGTTAAAAGGATTTTTGAAGAGAAAGGGTTTTGCCCTAACCGCGTAAAGAAAGTTGAAAAAGAGTGGAAAATTTGCCCTTATTGTGCCACTCCTCTAAAAATAGGTGGCAGAGAAAACCAGGCAATCAAAAAAGGAATTGCAAATAATGAGAGTGGCAACTGAAAACTTTAATCTCCAAAAGATAAATCCAACTCTTACCAAAGAGTGGCATCCCGTCAAAAATAAATCTCTAACCCCCAAAAACGTCAGATTATATTCCAATAGGAAGGTATGGTGGTTATGCAAAAAAGGTCATGAATGGCAAGCCAGGGTTTATCATAGGAGCACCGGCAGAAATTGTCCTTATTGTGCTGGGAAATTGGCATGCAAGGACAACTGTTTGCAAACCATCAATCCATCTCTTGCTAAAGAGTGGCATCCTACCAAGAATCGTGGTTTAACACCGAAAGACGTTACTGCTGGCACCAAGAGAAAAGTATGGTGGAAATGCAAGAAAGGACATGAATGGCAAGCCAGAATATCAAATAGAAATAAAGGAATCGGATGTCCTTACTGCTCCGGAAGATTGGTATGTAAAGATAACTGTTTAAAAACCATAAACCCTATTGTTGCCAAAGAATGGCATCCGACCAAGAATGGTAAATTGACTCCAAAAGATGTTGCTCCGAATTCCAGGACAATGGTTTGGTGGAGATGCAGTAAAAATAAAAACCATGCGTGGAAAACCAGAATTTATAATAGGAATCGGGGAAGCGGTTGTCCTTATTGTGCTGGCAGGAAAAAGTAAATTTAGTGCTCAACTAAAGTAAAGCGAAAATAGAGGAAAACAGAAAAAACTGGCAAAAAACCTTCTTGACAAACCGCAACTTGTAGTGTATATTTTTAGTAAAGGTAGAATTTAGCCTTATATATAGTGGTGCCGTTGGAAGGGATAAATCCTCCACGATAAAAAAGCAAAACCTTCACGAGTCGATAGACTCATGCGTCTTAGCGCAAGTGAAGGTTTTTTTTATTTTCAGAGAAAGGAGGTGATATTTAATGACTTACACTTGTGGAGAAAAACCAGGAAAAGGTCGCTATGTGTGCTTAAATTGTGGCGAAGATTTGTATTTGGATGAAGATACAGATACTTTGCCGCCGTGTGCTAAATGCGAAGGCTGTAATTTTAGAAAAGGATAAATGAGATAGGGGCGAGAATAACTTTTCTTGCCCTTTTTTCAAAAAGCAGAACCCTTTTTGTTTATAAGAACCGAGTTTTCTTGAGGTTTAATTTGAGAAGTGGTAAAATGTGAAGAAAGATACAGGCCCATTTATTTTTCTGCTAGTAGAAGGGTATTTTGAGAGTAGTGAATTATGAAGCCAGAAGATATAGCTGAAAAAGTTAGATTTATTTTAGAACCAATTACTAAATCACCATCTCGCTTTTACATAATCAAAAAAGCAAAAAATGTATTTATTAATGAGCATGTAGAATTATTGTTACAGTTAGAATCTAAAATAACCAATAAATCCCCTAAAGAATTTTTTTGGCAATTGATAGGACGCAGTTTTATATTACCTATCCCGAAGCTTAATATAAAAATTCTGCCTTACTCTGCCAGAAGAGCACTGCCGTTAGTCAGTAAACACTGTGATTGTGCTTTTATGGTATATATAAAGACAGGAAGAATAGACGAAGTATTAAAGGGGCTTTTTAATCGAATAAAAGATTACGATTCTATAAATGAGAAAAACTATAAAATTATTTTTTGTACATATCAAATTTTATTAAATGAACCAAGTTTGTTTTCAGATGTTCACTTGAAAAAAATAGAATCAATAATTAATGAATATAGTAGATGTATAGACGAAGCATCTTCTTGGAGGGAAAAAGAAAGACGACAGAAGACAGGCCAAGCAGCAACTGAAAAATCAGGATCTTTGAGTCTACCCTCACTATATCAACCGCAACAAGTTCTAAGCGAAACCATACCAATGTTTTTGCCCTCCCAACATTTAATAGATATCTCAAATAATTTAGTTATTGCAGTAAAGGAAGGGCTAAAAAAGGTTAGATTTGAAAGAGTTAAACAAGAACTTAAAGGTGTGAGTTCGCAGATTAATCAGGACAAGAAACAGTTAATTAGTAAATACAAAGATTTAAAATTTAGTGCGGATTTGATAGAGGCATTGGAAAGAATTGATTTTGAGATTGAAGATACAGGATCAAAATTTAGTTATTCAAAAAGCATAGGGTTTGTTCGAAATATATATGAAGAATCATTGCGTCAAGTTGCTATTAAAATGTGTGATATCACAAAAATTCCTATACCAAAATGGACAGGGAGGGGGAAAATGGGAGAGGCTATAGATTATCTTAGAAGAATCAATTTTATTTCTGATAAAGAGCAAGGTATGTTAACTGGCTTTTCAGGTCTCATTTCTGATACAGGATCACACAGTTTGACTTCCGAACGTTATGAGGTAAGGATAGCAAAGAATATTTTGGTAGAAATCTGTTCTTATTTGACTGATAAGATTAGTTAAATATGTAAAAATTAAAGTATTAACCTATTAGTTGAAAAATAAAAAATTTACATTTTTTATTTTTATTAATTTTTAATGATAAAGAAAAAATGAAAAGGTGAATAAAAAATTTCTCCAAAAAACCATAGGTTTCTTAATGTTATAAAATTGAAAGAATGCCATGCTTTTTAGAAATTTACCATCATTCTCAAAAGTAAAAATAGTGGGGTTTTGGCTGTTCCTTAGTTTTCTTATAACGTGTGTTTTATTTATAATTTTTTATAGGTCTGAGGCCAGATATTCAGCTCAAATTATTTCTTTTCTTTCAATGTTTATTGCTTCAATGGTAGCTACAGCCGGTCTCTATTTTGCAAATCAAATTCTGGTACGATATCAATGGAAGAGAGATCAAGCTCTAGCAGATATAAAAAAGATATATGAACCTTGCTATGAAGAAATTTTTAGTATTATTTCTTTAATGAGAAATTATAAAAATTATTTTCGTTTTCCAGAAATAGGCTGGAGAGAACTAAGAAAAAATCAATTTGCTAAAATAGTAGAATTAAAAAACAAGAAACTTTTTGCAAAACTGGAATCATTTTATACTCGATTAGAAAAAGAGTACGGTAAGCATATCGATAAAGGTTATGGTATTATTAAAAAAATTTTTACTGAAGAAATAACGAGTAGAGTAAAAGAAAAAAATTTAACGGAGCAACAAAAGGAACAATTAATCAATAAACTACTTTCTGTTTTTAATACAACTCATGGTGTATTTAGAGAATTGTTTATAAATTCATCTATAAGAGAAGTCTCCAAGGCAATATTTGGTATTAAGTCTGATGAAAATACGATTATTAACAATGTAAAAAACTCGCTTCATTTTGAAAAATTTTTAGGAGGGAATCTAGAGCAATACTTTCAATTTTCTCCAGAAGAAATATATAAAAATGTGCAGAATGAGATAGAATCTAATGTAGATATAAAATTAGCAAAAAGAAAAATAGAAGAATTAATTCAAGAAGCCACAGGGATTAAAGAATTATTGGAGAAAATCATAGTTGAGCCACAGCTTGTTTGATAGCCACTGTCACTATTTTAGTAAAATGAAAAAATATTCATTAGGATTTCCGGCTGACTTTATACTGAGCAGCGAAGGATGATATTAGGATTATTGAAGTGATTAACCGACTATGAATGAAGGAGTTGTGATGAAAGGAATCAACAAGGTTTTATTAGGTTTTGTTATGCTCTTCCTGATGCTTCCGGCCTGTGAAAGACCTCAAGCAAATAACACAAATGAGCATATTCTTTTTGGCCATCCCGGCTCAGACGGAACAATCTTATACCGCAAAGGATATATGCTTTCCCATGATAATGACAAGAAAGTTGCTAACTGGGTCAGCTATCATCTTACAGATGGCTATCTTGTCAAAAACGTAGGAAGGACAGATGATTTCAGGCCTGATTCGGACTTACCAGAAGGCGAAAGGTCTGAGCTGGAGAATTATCGCGGAAGCGGCTATGACAGAGGGCATTTAGCTCCTGCTGGTGACATGACACGAAGTAGAGAGGTAATGTCTGAGAGCTTTCTATTGTCCAATATGGCTCCACAAATAGGTCCCGGCTTTAACCGAGGCATCTGGAGGGCACTAGAAAGCAAAGTCAGAAAATGGGCTAAAGAGCGAAAGAATATATATGTTATTACAGGCCCTGTTTATTCAGATGAAAATTATAAAACTATCGGTGTAAATAAAGTGACTGTTCCAACTCATTTTTACAAGATTGTTGTTTCCTGCACAGGAGCAGGCGAGAACCTTGATGCAATAGCATTCATACTACCCAATGAGAAAAATCCCTCATCTGCACTGCCACAGTTTATCACAAACATTGACGAGATTGAGGATTTAACTGATTTAGATTTTCTACATGAGCTTGATGATGTTGTTGAGGATAACTTGGAGTCCTTAAAAGCAGAGATGTGGTAAATTATTATATGTGTTTATTCAGGGTAGATTTGCCCGATGATTGAAAAGATTTATTAAATTGTAAATAAGGATATATTTGATTATGGAACGCTTTCCAAGCATTCCTAGATTCTGGAAAGGAGTTAAGGAATTTCGTGCTCATGAGAAACGGGATGCTATGTATAGGGTAGCAACAAGACTTGTGAACGATTACTGGGGGGAGCACAAAGAAGTCGCAGATGGTCTGGGTGTACTTCTGCTTACTTGGAACCAAGCTCTGTACAGGTATGGAATTTTTGATTTTGAGAAGTTAGAGAAATTTCTTAGAAAAAGACACAGAGAAATAGGAAGCTTTAGAAGTAGGAATATTTTAAGCTGGACAGAGCAAGATGATTTAAGAGTAAAGGCTTTATTTGATGAGTTGCTAGATGTTCTTGCCTCTATTGGTAAAGAAAGTAAATTAAAGAGGAGTCCCGTTGCGGTTACTAAGGCATTGCATATTTTAGCACTTGACTTTTTCCCACTATGGGACAATGCTATTGCTGAAGCTTATAGTTGTTATTGGTACGAATATACAAGAGCTTCAGAGAAATATTTGTGTTTTTGCAAGAAGATAATTGATTTCTATAAATACCTGGTTAAAAATAAAGTTAGAGGTAAAGAAGGTGTATCTTTATTAAAGATTATAGATGAATATAATTATTCAAAATATACACAAGGATGGATTAAGGGATAGATGAATAAAGAATTCCTCCAAAAAACCATAGATTTCTGGCAGCCTTATTCTGAGGAGAAGCTAACAGAAGAAGATGCCAGAGAGATTATTGGGAACTTAACAGGATTTTTTAATTTGCTTCATGAGCTGAATATGAAATATAATAGAGGTAAGAAATAGAAAAATTATTAAGGAAGGAATTATAGCTAAGACTTATAGGGGGGATAAAATGCCTGTTTTTAAAGTAGAAAATAAAAAGAATAAGCAGCTAGAATGGATTAATGACAGCGCTGAAAAAATTATCGTTTATCCTAATGGCAGGAAAGTTAAAAGAAAACTTAAGGAACATGAAGTGGATATGGGAGAACGAGGTATCTATAATAAGAAAAATAAGTTGAATGATTTAACTGGTAAGGAATGGACCTTTTTTATTAATTCAATCCACGAAACAGATTTTGCCCAGAATAAGGACGAATTTGAATTATGGAAATACCTGCAAGAATCTATTATTAAAACAAAATATACCACTAGTGGAACTGAGTCTTATGGTCATAATTTAAGAAAACTACACCCCTCACCTACACCACCTCAATTAATGAGAGATATTATTACTTTTTTTACTAAGAAAAGTGGCTGGATATTAGATC